>NZ_JBFOEY010000009.1:0-133770 GCF_040886985.1 Enterococcus sp. C76
TTACTCTGCTGCGAACCAAGAAAAAGTGGCAGAACAATATGTTGCTTCACGTTATGGTTCTTGGGAAGCTGCGAAAGCATTCTGGGAAGCAAACGGTTGGTACTAAGATTCATTTATTAATCGAACGGTTTACTTTTATACAAAGAAAGCCAAAAAGAGGTGCGACACTAGTTGTGTCACACCTCTTTTTTATTTACCTAATCTAATGAAACGTTCCAAGTTTTGATAAGTATTTTTCTTAACTTCTTCAACTGATAGCTCTTTGATTTCAGCGATTGTCTTTAACTGTTCTTCAAGCAGTGAGACATAATCTTTTTCTGAAAAACTATCACCTAATGCCCACTCTGCTGCATGTAGTCCATCCGTTTCAATAAGTAAGTGGTCGATTGGGACTGTTTTAGCTAGTTGCCAGACTGCTGGGTTCTTTTTCAAATCAAGACCAATGCTGAAATAACAGCCTAAATCAATATAGTCTTGTTGATAGTCCAAAGAAGAATACCAATGAATCAAATAGTGATTAGGGTAAGCTTGGATATAGCTTAAGATCTCTTTTTCGCATCCTTTTGTATGCAGTACAACAGGTTTCTTATTTATGGCTGCAAAAGCAAGCTGTTGCTCAAACACTCTTTTTTGTGTAGACAGCGGCACATTCGTCCAGATATTGTCTAACCCTATTTCACCGATGATCCTTGCTTTTTTCAAAAAAAGCTCAACTTGTGCAAACGTATAGCTATCCGCTTTCCAAGGGTGGATACCGTAACTTAAGACTTGATTCTTGCTTGTTGCAAGCCGTCTGTTTTCCTTCCATTCTTCTGGCGAATCACAATTAATGATCGTCAAAATCGTGTGTTCCTGCTGAAGGAGTGCTAAACTCTGACTCCCATCTAAATGGCAATGAGCATCACTTAACATCTCATTCACCTGCCAATAACTGATAAATCGTTTGCTTCAACTCTGATTGCTGCAGTAGCCATTCACGTGACCGTCGTTTTTCAGGCACTTGAATCTCAGCAATCACATGTGCCGGACGGGCGGAAAGCACAAGAATCCTGTCTGATAAATAAATTGCTTCTTCAATATCATGTGTCACGAGCAAAGTAGTCCGCTTTGCTTTTTTAGGCAGTTTCAGCATCCAGTCTTGCATCTGCCCTCTGGTCATAGCATCTAACGCTCCAAATGGTTCATCAAGAAGCAAGTAAGAGGAAGGATTCATGATTGTTCGTAACAAGGCCGTTCGCTGCTTCATCCCGCCAGATAATTGTTCCGGCAAAAAATGTTCATAGCCGTTTAACCCAAAGATATCCAGATAATCCCTTACTTGTTCTTCATCAATTGCTAGATGATTGATTTTTTGATATAACGTAACGTTTTGATAGACGCTCAGCCAAGGAAGTAACATATCTTCTTGCGGCATATAACTAAATGCTGTATGGAGACCCGTTACTTTTTGATCGTCTACTTTGATCGTTCCAGAAGTCATAGGCTGGACTCCTGTTAAAGTTTTCAGCAATGTTGACTTACCGGCTCCGCTTGGCGCGACAATCGATGTAAAAGTATCTTTAGGGAGAGTGAAATGGATGTCTTCTAATATTTTCAGGTTTTCAATAACTACATTCAAGTGGCTGATTTGGATTGACACATCTATCACTCCTATTTTATAAACTGATTAGTGAATAGTTCTTTCGAAGGTACATCTTGTTTGATCAATCCGTTTTCCTGCATAAAAGCTGTATAATTGCGCCAAACTTTTTCTTCCATCAATCCCCAATTCTCAGGATCATCCGTATAATTTTTTGATAAGAATGCTTGTGATTCTTCTAAAAACGTCCGATCATTTCCTTTTGCATATTTTTGCAACAGTTTAGCACTGTCATTTGGATCCTTAATAGCTTCCTGATAGCCTTTTTTCGTGGCATCCATAAAAGACTGTACCAATCCTGGATCATTTTTGATCAGTTGATCATTCGTAATAATTACCGGAGTATAGTAATCTAACCGTTCATCTAATTCTTTCAATGGGATATAGTTTAGTTCAATACCGGCTTCTTTTGCTTTGATCATATCCCAACCTTCAAAGTACCATTGGATATCTGAAGATTTTCCTAAGCTTTCTGGCCCTTCTCCATTGCTTCCTACCATTGTCAGTTTTGAAAAGTCACCGCCGTCTTTTTCCATCACAGCTTTTAAGACAGCTTCTTCACTTGGACTTTGCCAACCTGCATATGTTTTTCCTTCAAAATCTTTTGGTGAATGGATGTTACTGTCTGATAGGGTGGCGAATCCAGAAGTATTATGTTTGATCACTGTAGCAATTGCTTTGACTGGTATATTCTGTCCATCTGCGTGAGCATAAGTGACATCTTCTTGATAACTTACACCAAATTGTGCTTTGTCCGCACCTACTAGACCAATACTTGTCGAATTATCTCCTGGTTCGATGATTTGGATATCTAAACCAGCCTTTTTATAATAGCCTTTTTCTTTTGCTAGGTAGATGCCAGTATGATTAGTATTCGGTACATAATCCAAAACAAGTGTCACTTTTTTCAAATCCTTCGTTTCTTGTTTGCTACTTGTTTCCTTTGCAGTGCCACAAGCGGATAAAAGCAACAGTAGCGGTAATAAAAGCCATAATTTTTTCATTTGATCCCCTTCTCTTAAAAAATATAAAGCATACGGTAATACCCTTTTTTCAATAATGAACAAGCGCCATTCAGCAATAAACTCAATAGAATGACACAAATGATCGCAGCAAAAACTTTATCGATCTGGTAGCTGTTTTTTACGCGTATCATGTAATACCCTAAGCCTGCTTGAGCGCTTAGCCATTCTCCAACGACTGCTCCGCTGACACAATAAGTAGCGGCCACTTTTAAACCGGAAAAGAATCCGGATAAACCCGCTGGTATTTTATATATTCGATAAATCTTCCCTGTATCTGCCCCCATCGTTTTCAAAAAGATGATTTGCTCCTTCGATACTTTCCTCAATGTATCCGAAAAAGAAACTACGATCGGAAAATAGCTTATCAAGACAACAAGAATCACTTTTGGAAGCATACCGAAACCAAACCATAGGGTCAGTAATGGCCCTAACACCATGATTGGCAACATTTGAGAAATCACTAGTAATGGATAAAAAGACATTTCTAAGAACTTCCAATAATCCATTGCCAAAGCAGTAATAAAAGAAAAAACGCTAGCTATTGCCAAACCAATCACTGCTTCATTTAATGTTGTGACAGAATGGGAAAGCAATACGTGTGCATCTGCTGTTAACGCAGAAAATACAGCAGCAGGTCCGGGTAAAATAAAAGCGGGTATTTTCCAAACTAAGACAACGATCTGCCAAATAATTAAAATGAATGCCATACTGACTGCTGGATAAAGATTTTTCTTCATTTTGACGCCTCCTTTCTTCTAATATGGATAACAAAAAACGCTTGAAATGGGCACGACATAGTAACCCGCTTCAAGCGTCTGCTATGTTTCTCCCTTCACCAGTATTAACTGACAGGTTCAATGGGTCTAAGTTCACAACTTACTCTCATGTCGTCTACGACATCCCCAGAAACAGGTATTCATTTTTTAAAGTGTAGCACAAGAAGGAAAAAGCAACAAGCGCTTTAGTTATCATGCTGATTATTTCAATAAATAGGAGAGATCACTTGCCAATGTCGGATACCCCATGATATAGCCATCCAACTCTTTTTTAGTCAATTTTTGATTGATGACTAGTGTCAAATCATCGATCAATTCATCTGCTTGCTCGCTAATCACTGCAGCACCAATCAAATAATTTTGCTGGTCAAAGGTCAATTCAGCCTTAGCAACTGGTTCATTGACGCGATGATAGGTGAACCAACTGGTAAGATCCATCTCCACCACTTGATCTGACGAAGAGGCGTGACTTTTTGTAACTCCTACTTCAGCAAGTTTAGGACTGGCGTAGACGATCGTGGGTATAATCGGATATTTGATAGGTTCGCTTGTTGCATCCGTTATCCGCTTAGCTACATAATTTCCTTCAAAAGTGGCGACTGGTGTCAATTTGGGTGTTTTCCTTGAAACAATATCTCCACACGCAAAAATTTTTGGATTGCTCGTTTGCAAATAATCATTGACCTCAATCCCGTGTTTATCAAAGACGACATTCGCTTGTTCAAGTGCTAAAGATTCTGTATTCGGCTGTCTCCCAGTCGCACAAAAAATCATATCTGCTACTAATTCCGTCTCTTTTCCGACTAAACGATATCGAGTTCCTTCCGAGATGATCTTTTGAGTTTCAACATCAAAAGCAAACTGAATGCCAGATGCTTCCATTTGATGGACGGCTTCCCCTACCAAAGACGCCTCAAATTCTTTTAATGGCCGTTGATTATGATGGACAATGGTTACTTTGCTCCCTGCAGCATTGGCAATCGTAGCCAGTTCAAAAGCAATATATCCGCCGCCGATAAAAATGATTTCTTTAGGCAGTACAGGCAATGATAAAAAATCTGCACTAGTCTTCAAGTATTGCTTTCCTTCCACTGGTAAGATCGTGGGTCTTTGGCCTGTTGCCAGAACAAAGTAATCTCCATGAAAAACTTCTTCATTGACTTCAATAGATGAGTCGTCCAAGAAACGAGCGGTCCCTGAAAGATGATCGATTCCAGCTTCTGCCAATTGTTTTTTCCGATTTTCTGGAACTGGATCTGTGAATGTGCGTTTGAATTTTTGGAGTTCTTCCCAATTAGCGGTTGGGATCTCGTTAAATCCTTTTCCATTCAATTGTTTTATCCGATTACGGGCTTCTACAGCACTTAACAAGACTTTTTTAGGGTCACATCCACGGTTAGGACAAGTCCCGCCCCATAGATCTTCTTCGACCACTAATACTGTTTTACCTGCTTCTTTCAATCCATAAGCAGCACTTAAGCCGCTCACACCTGAACCGATGACGATTGCCTCATATGTTTTCATTTTCTTCCTCCTTTCGACTTAAAAAAGTAAAGACTTCTTTACTTGTCAGTGAACCAATGTTTTTTCCTTTTTCTACTATCACAATGTTTGGGTACACTGAAAGAAGTGAATACACTTCTTTCAGAGGCGTATCAAGGCAAACTTGTTGATGACTGTTTTTTGGTACTTCTTTTAAAAAATATCCATTGACGACTAAATCTTCGACTCGCCATTCTTTCGTCTGTTTCGGTTCATCAAAGAAATGCCGTACATATTCATTTTTAGGATTCATCAATAACTGTTCTGGTGTGTCGCATTGGATAATTTCTCCATCTTTCATAAACGCAATACGATCTCCTAGCTTGATTGCTTCTTCCATGTTATGCGTAACGAAAACGATGGTCGTTCCCAGTTCTTCATGTAAAGATAAAACTAATTCTTGTAATGAATTTCTTGAAATAGGATCTAATGCGCTAAATGGCTCGTCCATCAAAATCACATCTGGGCTTGCAGCAATAGCTCGGATGATCCCGATTCGTTGCTGTTCTCCTCCAGACAACTCTCTAGGCATACGATCTCGATAAATATCAGGAGATAAGCCAACTTTTTGAAGAAGTTCATCTACACGGTCTGCTCTTTTCTGCTTTTCCCAACCTAACATTTCAGGGATGACTTCAATGTTTTGCTTGACTGTCATGGTCGGGAACAAAGCGATTTGCTGCAGCACATACCCCATATTCCACCGCATTTTCTGCAGATTATATTCATTTAACGATTTTCCTTTGAAGTAGATGTCTCCTGCTGATGGTTTAGATAATCCATTGATCATTTTCAAAGTAGTTGTTTTTCCACTACCGGAAGGCCCAACCAAAACAAAGATTTCTCCTTCTTTGATTGCAAGAGTTAGGTCATCAATGACATATTTTCCATCGTACTTTTTTTGCACATGTTTGAATTCGATTAATTTAGTCACTGATCTCCCTCCTTTAGTAATCCTTCGTTTTCCAGGAAGGTTCGTGCTACTTCTGCCGGTTTTTTCTTTTCGACATTGACTTGATAGTTCATATCGATCATTTGATTTTCTGTTATTTTTCCGCTTAATTTATTCAGCGCTTCAACGATTTCAGGATGGTCCTTGGCGAAATCTGTTTTCATCAGTGGCGCGCCTTGATAAGCTGGGAATAGCCCTTGATCATCTTCTAGAGTGACTAGATCATACTCCTTGAGTTGGCTGTCTGTGGAATAAGCATCCACAATATTGACATCTCCATTATTGATTGCTTGGTAACGCAAACTCGGTTCCATGCTTTGTACACTTGAAAAATTCAATCCATATGCTTCTTGAATTCCTTTATATCCATCGGAACGATCAATAAATTCCAGTGTGAATCCCGCTTTGATCTGATCAGAAACTGCTGCTAAATCGGAAATCTTTTTAAGTTGATGCTCGTCTGCAAAAGATTTCTTGACCGCCAAGGCATACGTATTTTGATAAGCCATTGGTTTCAATAATGTCATATCGAATTGTTTGTTCAATAATTCTTCTGCTTCGTCATATGTTTTTTCTTTTGTCAAATCAGCACTTTTCATTGCTTCAGGTACCTTCACCAAGCTTTCTAAGACAGTCCCTGTGAATTCAGGATAGATATCGATTTGCCCTTGATCCAAGGCATTGAACAAAAAACTAGTCTTGCCAAAATTCGGTTTTAATTCAACTTCTGTTTTTGTGTTGTCTTCAATCAATTCTTTGTACATTTGGATCAGGATTTCAGGTTCTGCTCCTAATTTTCCAGCAATCGTGATGGTTTCATTTTTAAATAAGGCAGACTGATATAAAGAAACGCCCCCAAATAAACACACGACGGCTGCTAAAGTAATGATAGAATATCGAGGTTTCTTATGCTGCAACCAGCGAATCAATCCGCTGAATATAATGGCAAGCAAGGCAGAACTGATTGCACCAATCAATGTTAAAACTGGTGTGTTGCGGTCGATACCTAATAAAATAAATGTTCCTAATCCACCTGCTCCGATCAATGCCGCCAAAGTAGCCGTACCGATGATCAAAACTAAGGCAGTTCGGATACCTGAGATAATGACAGGCAATGCGATGGGAAGTTCTACTTTCAGCAAGCGTCTCATTCTGGACATACCAAATGCTACCGCCGCTTCTTCAATAGACGGGTCAATCTCAGCTAGACCAATATACGTGTTTTGGAAAATCGGAAGCAAAGCGTAAATAACAAGTGCAATCAATGCTGGAACAGTTCCGATCCCTACAAATGGGATAAGTAACCCTAATAAGGCAAGTGAAGGAATCGTTTGAAGCACACCCGTGATCTGCAATAAGACTTCTGCCATTTTTTTATGATTAGCTGCCCAAATTGCTAGAGGAATAGCAATCAGTGCTGCAATCAGCAAAGAAATGAGAGAAATAGACAGATGTTGAAATGCAGCTTCCAGCAACTCGCCTTTTCTTTCACTTAATGTTTGTATAAAATTATTCATGCGACCTTCCTTTCTGTTATTCTTTAAGTATAAACATTTCTTTACATTTTCCCAACTAACTTGACTTGCCTTAACCCTACTAGACGTCAGTAATTAATAGAAAAATCACCTCTAAATATGCGGATAAAAAAAGAATCCGAGCAACAAAATCGGATAGATTTTTTGGTTCTCGTTTCTTCACAACGAACATCCAATACATCTATACGAAATGATTACTCGGAATCAACCGTATTTTTTCATATACAACTTTTCTTTTAAATAAAAAGAAACAGCCAATAAAGTAGAAATCTCGTGGGGGAGAACACCTTTATTGGCCTGTTCAACAAGTATTATACTGTATCATGACACTTTTTTGCCAAAAATGTAAAAAACGGTTGTTTTGGCATCATAAACGTCTTGTTTTCTTATTTTTACTTATATCACCACTTTATTTTCTATCTCTTTCACTCCATAAAGCGGAATGAGTTCTTCTTTTGACTGATAATAAACAGCTTTTTCACGGTTCTTCATCAAAAATAGAAAGATTTCTTTCATAGCAAGTGGTGCTTTGCCTTGTTCAAATAAAAAGATGAATTGATACGATTCATTTATCTGGATTCTTGTCACAGGAATCAGTTTTTGGTCTTGAGCCAAAAAAACACCTTGATAATCTGTTTTTTTGGGTGATTTTGTAAGAATTGTCAATAAGTCTGCTGCTCGCATTTTTCCACTCCTTTTTGATAATTTGGAAGAAACAACCAAAAATAAATTTTTTTCATTTTCCTCTTGAAGAAAGAGTATAAGTCAGTATAATGAAGAGGTTGCTGAAAATTTTCAAAAGAAAAGAGGCTAGAAATGAAAAAATTAAATTTAATGACAGAATTGTGCGGAATCATTTTAGGCGCAGGGATCTATGGATTGGCTGTGACAGGCATCAATATTCCATCTAAACTGGCAGATGGTGGTGTTACTGGTATTGCTTTGCTCTTGCATAATCTTTTTGGATTCGCGCCTTCTATCACTTCGCTGCTTTTTAATTTACCTTTACTGCTTATCTCATTGTTTCTTTTTGGAAAACACGCTTTTCTTCGGACGATCGTCGGAACATTTGCGCTGGTTTTCTTTTTACATTTATGGGAAAGCCTTCATATACATTTTGCTGTAGATAGTCTACTGATCAATAGTTTGATGACAGGGATTCTTTCTGGCATTGGTTGCGGTCTCGTCTTTCGATTTGGCGGAAGCACAGGCGGAACAGATATCATTTATCAAGCCATTGAAAAATATTTTCATATTAAGATTGGCAAAAGTCTTTTCTTGATCACTTTTGGTATTTTAGTTGTCTCCTTGCTTTATTTGGATCTCACACATTTTCTGTATACATTGCTTAGCTGTTCTATTCTATCTTATACATTGAATAAAGTGAAGTATCTGGAAATTGGATCTGTTTTACCCCAATTGGAAGCAAAACAGACTACAGAAACATTTGAACCACTTGATCCTCTTGAACAGTTAGAGCACTGATTCTTATTTTTACTATTTTATTTACTTTACTAAAAGACCATTATGTAAACTACGACGTATATTCTTTCAATAAAATTTTTTATAAAATATGAAAACAAACTATTTTTGCAGACAATCTGTGAAAATAGTTTGTTTTTTACTCTTCACCCTTTTTCCTCTTGCTCACGGCAGAAAACATCAGCTAAGAAAAAAAGATTAGGTTACGATATAATCATTCGAGTAGAGTATAAAAAAAGAAACGCCGCAGCGTTTCCTTCCCCACTATAACATAATACAAGGTTGTATTTGACTTATTTAAAATAGCTATTCTCTCCTAAAGAATTTCCCTGATCGTCAATCAGCCCTTGCAGTGAACGTTCTAAGATACTATGGCTTTTTTTCGATTTTTTTTCTTCTGACTGCTTTGTTTCCTCTAATGTTTTTGTTCGATTGAACGTGCGTACAGAAGGCTCATCATTTCTTTTTTCTTGATAAGGCGTTGGTTCTGTATCAAACAACAGATAAGAGTCATCTGTTTTTTTCATTGATTCGATCAAATGCTCTTCAGAAATTTTACTTTCTCTAGGGTCTGGAATAATAGATGCAGGTACATATTTAGGAACAAAATAAGAACGTTCCCGTACCTTTGTGTCCACTGATGAACTTCTCATAGTATTTCGAGACTCTGTCCTCGTTTCACTTTGCCTGACAGGACGAGAAGACTCACCAAAAAGTTTTTTTCGTCCAGTCGACGTGAGTTCTGATTGATGATGTCCAGTATAATCCGGTAATTTTTCTTTATGTTTTTCCAAATTTTCCTTACGCGGAGCTGACTTCAATCCATTTGTTGCACGGCGCTTGCGTCGGACCTGTTCAGTGTTTGTGTTCGTGAAATGGAATTCTTTCATTTGTTCAAACGGGTGCTGATTCTGTTCAGTCAAAAGATCTTCCTGTCCGTCAAATAATACCCGCTTCTTCTCGCTGGTTAATTTTACGCCTAACTCGTCATCGTACGCAGGAAAACGGAAATGTTTTCGTCTGATTTCTTTCATTCAAACCATCCTTCTCAAAAATGGAACTTTTCTCAATAATAGCACAGATTTTTTGTTTTCAGTAGCAATGCGCTGATTATTTTAAGAAAATAGCGATGAATTTCATAAATATATAAAAAGTAACGAGGCTTAATTTGTCGTTTCTCTGATAACTAGTTCAGGGAAAAAGCGACGATAACCTTGACTTGCCCCTTTCTCTTCTATTTTTTTCAGCAACATTTCCCCGCATACTTCCCCCATACGGATAATATCTTGCTTGATCGTTGTCAATTTAGGCGAACTGATTTGGTCTAAAAACACGCCATCAAAGCCGATTACACCAAATTCTTCCGGCAAGCGCCCACCAGCATTTACAATTCCTCTTACCGCTCCTAGTGCCAGTCGATCTGAGCTGCATACAAAACAAGTTTTATCGGTGAAACCTGCCCAGTTTTCTATCATATATCTTTCTACTTCTGTCGAATGATTTGGAAATCGCAAGATCTTACTTGGAAGATCAGCTTCCTTCATCACAGATAAGTAACCAGCTTCCCTTGAAAGCTCAAACGATTCGTCCACTTCGATCCCGATATAAATAATTGTTTGGTAATCTCTTTCTAAGGCATATTGCGTTGCTTTTGCTGTACCATATTCATTATCGCTGTCTACATAGTCATATCCTTCACAATTTTCTCCAAACAAAACAACTGGTTTTTCCAAGCGGTCAATCCAATCGAAGTCTTTTTTTCTGACACCTGTGATGATGTATCCATCACAAGAACCGACATCGAATGCGTCATTTGTAACTAGTTGGAGAGAATAATGCGCTTTTCCGATCCGTTTAGCGATCCCCATCAGCAAATTCATGTAATAGGGCTCGGTTGTGTCGATTTCTTCCAGTATAAATAATTTGATGATCTGTGACCGATTCGTGACAAGTGCTTTTGCAGCAATATTTGGGCGGTAATCCAATTCAGCCATTGCTGAGAAAACTAACTCTTTCAATTCATCCGTCACCTGTTCCGGATGATTGATGACTCGAGAAACCGTCATTTTTGAAACATTGGCACGTTTTGCAACATCTGCTAAAGTGGGCATGCTCTCTTCCTTTCTAACATGTTGTCGTTCTTATTACCAATTATACCAAATTTTCCTAACAGGGTTCATTATAGCCCAAAAGAAAAATCAGAAAATCTCCTATCCTCCTTAAGTGATTTTCCGATTCAGCTATTTCTATTTTTTTATCAAATTCTTTGCTAAAAAAGCGGAAGCTTCCTCCATCAGTGGTATTTGTACCATGTGTCGCTGTGTTTTGGAGGAACGAAAAACAATTTCTTTTCCGTAAGGCTCATGCCGGTTTTTCTCTACAAATCTTTCCGTTTGTATATAAGGGATCTTTTCATCTGCTTGTCCATGCCAAAAGAACAGAGGGCGTCCAGCTAGCTTTTCCGGCTGCAATGATAAATCATAACTCTTGACCCACGAGATCAGATCAAAATAGTCTTTTGGCAAGATATAGTTGTATTCTGACGCTCGTCTTGCGATTTCTTTCCCATATTCCAGAGGCGCAGGAGATCCCATCAAACATACACCTGCTGCTATATGAGGATGCTTGGCTAACAACGCGCATGTTGTCATTCCACCCATCGAAACCCCGCCAACTGCAAGCCGATCATGTAAAAGATCTCTTTTTTCTAAATGCTTGATAAGCGTGTCAAACTCAAACAAGTTCCCGTAGATACTATCCCAAAATGTATAGGATGGAATAGAAGAAACTGGCTGTTTTCGTTCCCCATGATTCATCGCATCTGGCAGGATCACGCGAATACCTTGCTGTGCAATTTTCCTTCCTTGTGTCAAAACTAACTCCTTACTTGTCTGCCATCCGTGATAATAGATGACAACGGGAATCCGTTCTTCTCTTAATTCTTTCAGGACAACTTCTAGCACTGGAATTTGATTGACAGAACGTTTCAATATAATTGGATTCAATGGTTACTCACCTATTTTCATTAAATTTCCTGATCGCCATAGCAACCATGATCCGACAGTCGTCTGGAACAGGTTCAGTATACCAAATAATATAAATGCAGGACTGAATGGCTCAGGAAATAAGAATAGGGAACAAAGCCCCACCACTCCTAATGCTAGCGAAAGGAGAGGATAAATAGAGAAATTCAAAAAACTGGCAACGCTACCGAAAATATTACCAATAAATAGTATCAAAAAGAAAAAAACGCTTAGAATCAAACCATCTGTCAGCGACATCTGAAAAACAATGTTCTCTACATCAATTGGCTGTTGAATCGCATAGACACCTAAGTATATACTGAGAAGGAGACTGAGCACGTGGCTGGCACAAAACACTCGATTGACCGTTTTCATTTTAATCACCTAACCTATCTTTATAATTCTATTATAATCATTTTATCATTTTTTGGTACCAATAAAGTTTCAATTTTTCTTCACTTGCGATTTTTTTTGATATTGTTGTTATACAAATGAAAGGAGTTTTACAAATGATTGATCCTAAAATGTTGGGGATGATCTTCCTCATCAATTTTGCTTATATCACTTTGAACACGTTACGTTTTATGCTGACAATGAAAGGCTACCGGCTGATTGCTCCCCTTGTCAGTATGGTTGAGATCACGATCTATATCGTAGGGCTATCTCTTGTATTGGATCGTTTAGATAATCCGCTGAATTTATTTGTCTATGCGCTAGGTTACGCAGTAGGTATCAGTGTTGGGATTTTGATTGAAGACAAGCTGGCATTAGGATACATCATGGTCACAACGATTTTGCCAGCAAATAGCGCGGAAGATAAAAGTTTGCCTGGTATACTGAGAGAACACGGTTACGGTGTGACACAAACTTCTGCAATGGGTCTAGAAGGCGAGCGACTGGTCTTGGAAATACTTTCTCCTAGAAAAAGCGAACGTGAACTGTATCGTCTGATCAAAGAAATTGAAGAGCGTGCTTTCATTATCTCATATGAGCCAAAATATATTTCAGGTGGTTTTTGGACTAAAAAAGTAAGAAAAAGACAAGGAAAATAACTCACAAATTAAAAAACTGTCGAACATATAAATTAAATTTTAGATGTTCGACAGTTTTTATTTATAATTTTGATTAAAAAACATCGACATATACTCATCGATTTGTTATTATACTTTATATACTTATCAATTTAATTTGGAGATATTATGGAAATTCAACGTAAAACAACTAATTTTTTACATTTAGGCTCTTTTTTTGCAACTTTGACGATTTTATTTTTTCTATGTTATTCGTACGTTAAGACCTCACATGCGCCTTCTAGTGCATTAGGCTGGTTGCTTTTGGATCATTCTGATATTACAGAAACCGAAGAAAATCCGTTTTTTTTGATTCTATCTTCTTTATGCGGCTTGATGTTTTCTGTGTATTTCGGTGCCTATTTTTTTCATCGACATCCTGGTACGTTAAATGAAGCTTCAGGTGTATTGATTGCATTTAAAACGTTTTCTTTTTTAGCTATCCTTTTTTATTCGTTTAATCACAATACGCTTTTCTTCTTTATCATGAATGGTTTAGTCGTGATTTTATCTATTTTCACTTATTTTATTTTTTCACTCATTTTTAGCCAAATGAGATGTCCGCTCTTCTTTCGATTAGTTCCTGTCACATGTTTTATCTACAGCTTGTTTTCCTTTTTTGTCCTTGCTTTGATACCATTGGCCAACCCTTCGACGATCCAAGTCGCAGGAAATCTGTTGGATATGCTTTTCATCGTCAGTCTAGGTGTATTTATGTGGCAAAGAAAAAAGAAACAAAATAAAAAGCATTATGAAGCCTGACTATGACGACTTCATAAATGCTTTTTTAGTTTTAAACACTACAATCTAAAAGAATAACCCAAGATTGGGTAGATGATTAATAATGACTTCCCATTCGTTTCTGAGTAATTCTGGATCACCAAATGGGCTTCCTAATCTAATCGGCTAGTTCTTCCCTTAGAATGCCATACTTGACTGAATCATAATATTGATTATTTAAAAATCTAACTTTTCTTATGACTCCTTCCTTTGTCATTCCACATTTTTCACCAATTTTTTGCATTCCTTTGTTTCCAGACCATGTAGTGAATCCAATATGTGGTAGATAGGCAAAATACTCGAATAATTCTTTTAACCATAAAAGAAGAGAAAGACTCCTCTTGCAAGAATCAGCATAATTTTTTCTTACTGCTCTCTTAGATTCTACTCACCAAAGCTGCTCTATATTGTTCCATATTCTTTGATATAAGAAAATGCATGCGGCATAAATTTCTTGCTCAGCTCAGAAAAGATTTGTCGTTTAAGAAAGGCCGTTTCCTCCATTGTCAATGAAGGATCCAATGTTGGAAATTCGATCTCAAGATTGTTTTTTTCGACAATAGGCAATGCTAGTGTAAATGATTCTTCTTCCTTTATGGTATTCGTCACAAGTAATGACTGATGGAAAATACTAGGCCGACGATTTTTATATTTATTCTTACGTATCCTGTCAACGATAACTTCTATTTGATCAAAAAAGTACGCTTCATTTACATCTCCAATAAGTTCGGCTAATTCTTTGAATACCTTCGTTACAGGAAGCTGATTCTTTTGTATAAAAAAATAATTAGCCAACGTAAGCGGGAAGCGTTCTTTAGAGGAAAGTGTAATAAAACGGTACTTCTGATTTCCTGCAGTCGTTCTCAGCAATTCTGTCTCTCGGCTGTTTCTTACTCCATAAAAATGCGTTTCTTTTCGTTCATCTTCAAAACAATACGCCCAAATAACTTCTCCCATCGCTAATTTTTGTTCAGCCACAGAGAGTCTCTTCAATTGGTCGGCTATGGTTTCAGCAGCCGAAGCGGCTTGTTGCAAGTAATCGTTGGGATCAAATACTGGAAAGTTCAAATGATATCTTCGTTCTTCTCTCTTGATTAATCCTGCATCGATCAATAGATCAAGAAAATGAGAAAATTTGTTTTGCGGAAATTCTTTTTTCAATTCTCTTAGAATCGTTTCTTTTTCCCGATGTTCATATAGATAATCGGTCAATAAAGAAAAAAGCGGATCACCGGTCAGTTTTTGATAAAAGTTTTCCTTATTTTTTGAATAATAATAGTTCATATATGTTCTCTTTTCTATCCATTTTATTTTACTTAAAAGGCTTTTACATAAAAAGGAGGAAGAATAAGAGTCATATTTGACTGTTATTCTCCTCCATTTCTTAGACTTTTAGTATGTTCTGTGTTTCTTTTTATTCAATCGCTTATCCCATTCATTTTGAATGCTTCATCCTACCATTTGATTAGCTGAATACAGCCGTCAACTGAGGTACGACTTGTTTTTTACGTGAAACGACACCTTTAAGCAAAGCTCGGTTGTTGGTCAAAGTTGTTTGAAAAGCTTCTTCTACTTTTTCTTTTCCTTTACCAGCAACAAGTAATTCTGAATCGCTGTCTAAGATATTTGTGACAACTAATACGAATAAATCGTAGCCATTTGCTTTCATTTCTTCTTCCATCGCTGCTTCTAGTTCTGCTTGCCGATCCATCACTTCATTCAGATCCACTGTATTGACTTGAGCGATACGCACATTGGAACTGCCCATTGGGAAACTTTTTGCATCCAAATCAAGAAGAACCGCGGCTGATTTATCACTTAGATTCGTTCCGGCTTTCAACATTTCAAGACCATAGGCAGTTAGATCTACTTCAGCGATTGCTGCAAGTTCTTTTGCAGCTGCTTCGTCTTCAGGCGTACATGTTGGCGATTTGAACAACAATGTATCTGAAATGATAGCTGAAAGCATGATCCCAGCAATTTCTTTAGGGATCGTTACTTGGTTTTCTTTATATAGTTTTAAAATGATCGTACTTGTACATCCAACTGGTTCTGCACGATAGTACAATGGATTAGCTGTTTCAAAGTTTGCAATACGATGGTGGTCTACTACAGCCAAAATATTTACTTCGCTGATATCTGAAATACTTTGTTGGAATTCATTATGATCCACAAGCATGACATCTGCATTTTCTGCTTTAGCTGACTCTACTACTCGTGGTGCAGATAATTGAAAGTGGTCTAATGCGTATTGTGTTTCTTCATTAGGTGTACCTAGAGCAACTGCTTCTGTTTCGTTACCTAATTCATTTTGCAAGTGTGAAAAGGCAATGGCTGCCCCAATTGCATCTGTATCTGGATTTTGGTGACCAAAAACTAAAATTTTTGACATGTCATTCGCTCCTTTGTGATTTCTCCTATTTAATAATAGCAAAAAAACGGAAAGAAGCAATACTTAACTTCTTTCCGATGCGTTCTATCGCGTTAAATATTTTGTATACTCTTCTGTATGAAGCAATCGTTTAGCATTTTCGACACGTTCTTTTGTAGGTGGTTCGATTCCTTCTAATGGATATTTCAAACCAAGTGTTTCCCACTTGTATTTTCCCATCGTATGGTAAGGAAGGATCTCTACTCTGTCTACATTTGACAAGGTTTGGATAAAGTTGTCTAGTCGGATCAAATATTCATCATAATCACTTCGCTCAGGAACTAGTACATGGCGAATCCAAACCGGTTTGTTGATTTTTGACAAATATTGAGCCATTTCTAGAATATTTTCATTGTCCCAATGCGTTAGTTTTTTATGCTCTTCATTATCGATGTGTTTGATATCAAATAACAGTAAGTCTGTATACTTCATCAATTCTTGAAAACGAGAGAAGAAGGGGTCTTCATACGTAAAAGGTTTTCCGCATGTATCCAATGTAGTATGCATTTCCCGCTCTTTTGCTTTTTTAAATAGTTCGATCAAAAAATCGATCTGCAATAGAGGCTCTCCGCCACTAACAGTAATCCCACCTTTATCTCCCCAGTAAGGTCTGAAGCGTTCCGCTTTATCTAAAAGTTCATCTGCTGAGTACTCTTTCCCTCCGCCAATATTCCAAGTATCAGGATTGTGACAGAATTGGCAACGCATGCGGCATCCTTGCATAAACACGACAAAGCGCAGTCCAGGGCCGTCTACTGAACCGAAAGTTTCGATAGAATGAACATATCCGATTGTTTTTTCTTCCATTTAAATTCACATCTTTTCTTTGATTTCATTTTAAGTACAAGTTAGCTGTCGAAGCGAAGCTTTCTGAACAAAATTTTTCGCAATCACCGCTTCGTTATGTGTAAAATTTACAGGGACGGAACATACTTGTCCTGCCCCTGTAAATCGTGTCTTTCAAATAAGCATACTGATCATTCGATTATGATGCGAAGGATATCTAACGATCTTTCGGCACTGAGTCGAAAGGCTGTTTCCTAAACTTTTTTACATTCTGTCGTGTGAAGTTCTCATCAAGACATCTAGTTGTTGTTCTCTTGTCAAGTCACGGAATTTAACTGCATAACCAGATACCCGGATCGTCAAGTTCGGATATTTCATTGGATTTTCCATTGCATCACGCAATAGATCATTACTGAATACATTGACATTCAAATGATAAGCCCCTTTTGAGAAGTATCCGTCTAAGACATTACGCAAGTTTTCGATTCTTGTATCTTGTTCTTTTCCAAGACCAGAAGGATTGATTGTTTGGGTATTTGAAATTCCATCCAATGCACAGCCGTAATTCATTTTAGCTGTTGAGTTCAGGCTGGCCAATAACCCACTTTGTTCTGCATTGTAACTTGGGTTTGCTCCTGGCGCAAGTGGTTTTCCAGCTTCACGGCCATCAGGAGTATTTCCTGTATTTTTACCGTAAACAACATTTGAAGTAATCGTCAATAATGAAGTTGTTGGTTTTGAGTTGCGGTAAGTTTTATGACGTTTGATTTGTCCCATGAAGTATTCCAAGATCCATGAAACTAATTCATCTGCACGGTCATCATCATTTCCGTATTTAGGGAAGTCGCCATCTACTTCAAAATCAACTGCTATTCCTTTTTCATTACGGATTGCTTTTACTTTTGCATATTTGATGGCTGACAAGCTGTCTGCCGCATGAGAGATTCCAGCAATACCTGTAGCAAATGTGCGTTGCAAGTCAGAATCCATCAAGGCAAGCTGAGCTGCTTCATAAGAATACTTATCATGCATGTAATGAATGATGTTCAACGTATTGACATATAGTTCTGCTAACCAATCCATCATATTCATGAAGTTATGTTTCACTTCTTCAAAATCTAGTACTTCTGATGTGATTGGACGATATTCTGGTCCAACTTGGGCGCCAGTCACTTCATCGACCCCACCATTGATAGCATATAATAGTGTTTTAGCCAAGTTAGCACGAGCACCAAAGAACTGCATGTCTTTTCCAACAACTGTTCCTGATACACAGCAAGCAATCGCACAATCATCAGAACCCCATTGTTCACGAAGCTGATTGTCATTCTCGAACTGAATCGAAGAACTTTCAATAGCGATTCGGCTCGCATATGTTCTGAATCCTTCTGGAAGGTGTTCAGAATACAAAACAGTCAAGTTTGGTTCTGGTGAAGGTCCCATATTTGTCAATGTGTGAAGCAGACGGAAATCATTCTTCGTCACTAATGAACGACCATCTAAGCCCATACCAGCAATGGATAAAGTAGCCCAGATAGGGAAACCTGAGAATAATTGGTTGTATTCAGGTGTACGCGCGAATTTGACCATACGTAATTTCATTACTAAGTGATCGATCAATTCTTGCGCTTCTTTTTCTGTGATTACTCCATTATCCAAATCACGTTGGATATAGATATCAAGGAATGCTGAGATACGTCCGATTGACATCGCAGCGCCATTTTGTGATTTGATTGCTGCTAAATAACCGAAGTATAACCATTGGACAGCTTCTTTTGCATTTGCAGCTGGTTTAGAGATATCATAGCCGTATTTTGCAGCCATTTCTTTCATTTGTGCTAATGCACGATATTGTTCAGTGATTTCTTCACGTAAACGAATCACTTCTTCACTCATCGTATGATAACCAGTCATATCATGATCTTTTTTCTTTTGTTCCATCAAATAGTCGATTCCATACAATGCCACACGACGATAGTCGCCGATGATACGTCCGCGACCGTAAGCGTCTGGAAGCCCTGTAATGATTTTGTTTTTACGAGCTGCACGCATTTCCGCAGTATAGGCATCAAACACCCCTTGATTATGTGTTTTGCGCCAGTCAGTGAAAATATGTGTTAATTCATCGTTTGGTGTATAGCCATTGCTTTTCAGCGCATTGTTAGCCATATTGATTCCACCGAACGGCATGAATGCTTGTTTCAAAGGTTTGTCTGTCTGTAGACCGACGATTTTTTCCAAATCTTTATCCAAATAGCCTGCATCGTGGGAAGTAATGGTTGATACGATTTCTGTATCCATATCATAGACACCGTTACGTTCGAATTGGATATCATTCAGCTTTTGCAATTCATCCCATAATTTTTCTGTTGCTTCTGTTGGGCCTTCCAAAAAGCTGTCATCACCGCGATATTCAGTGTAGTTGTTTTGAATAAAGTCTCTAGTGTCTACGCCTTCTTTCCATTTGGTACCTTTAAATCCATTCCATTGCTCCATTGTATGGACCTCCTAAATTTCTGTTTTATGTAACAGTTTTTACGTGATTAGTATAACACAGCACCTTATCTTTGCAAGGGTTTTCTTGTTTTTTATTTAACAATTTTTATGTTTTATCTATGTATATTGCAAGTAACGTTGATATACCAATATTTAAGCATTGTGAACACTTTCATCTTTTTTTGCAAACGTATAAGGATTTATTAAAAATGAATGAAAAAGAGGGGCCATCTGTATTAATACAGATGGCCCCTCTTCACTAAAATACCATAACAGTTATGATTCGATGAAAATCTCAGGAGCATCGATAACTTCGATGACTTCTCCACCTTTTTTCTCGTCCATAGCAAACGAACCATTCGATGTTCGATCACCTATAGGAAAATCCGTTGGATCAATCGTTATCTGTTGTCCTTTTTGATTCATCAAGGTTATTTCTTTTGATCTTCCTTCCGACATATAGATAATGCGGTGCGGATTTTTTTTCAGCTCACGCATGACCGTCACTCCCCGCTTCGCACGTGAAGTTTGGCTGATTTCTTGAGCAAGCATGCGTTTCACAGCTCCTCGCTGAGTAACGATTACGATCGGCGTATCTCCGTCTGCTAACACAAGCAGTCCATTGACAATCCTATCTCCATCTTTCAAATTCATAGACTTCACTCCAGCTGCCTTTGCTCCAACAACGGGAACATCTGTTAAAGGATAGCGCAAGCCCATTCCTTGATTCGTTACTAAGAACACATCTAAGCCTGGCTGATCTTCTTTCAGATATACAGCAATAAGTTCATCTTCTTCCGCCTTTAGCTTCATACAGCTGAGCGGACGACTCTTGTAGGTGCGCCATGGTTCGAACTCTGTCATTCGTGTTTGCTTGATCAATCCATTCTTGCTGATGAATACAAATGTTTTCTCTGCTTGGATTTTTTGATATGGGAAAACAGCTAAGATCGATTCATCTACAGACAGATTGGAGATTGTTTGAGAAATGTGTTCACCAGCATCTTTCCATTTCAAATCGGGTAGTTCATGAACAGGACGGTAGATCACATTTGCTTTATTCGTAATCAGAAGAACATGGTCCAATGTGCTCAATTCACCTGAATACAGCAAGTAGTCGCCTTCTCGCATCCCGATTTCTTCTGGTTTGGAAGCACTATAAGAACGAAGGCTTGTTCGCTTCACATAGCCTTCTCGTGTCACACTGACGATTACGTCTTCTTGCGCCACTAAAACTTGCGTATCGATTTTGATTTCTTCGATTTCGTCTTCGATTGTCGTCAGACGAGCGGAAGAGTAATTTTTTTTCACTTCTCGCAATTCTTTTTTCATAACAGAGAAAAGCTCTTTGTCGTTTGAAAGGATTTTATTCAACTCTGTGATTTGTGCAATCAAGCTTTCAGATTCCTTTTGAAGCTCTGTGATATCTGTGTTCGTCAAACGATATAGTTGCAATGTGACGATTGCTTCTGCTTGTTCTTCTGTAAATTGGAAAACGTCGACTAAATTCTTTTTGGCGTCTTTTTTGTCTTTACTTTCACGAATCGTTGCGATTACTTCATCCAGAATCGATAAAGCTTTCATCAGGCCTTCCACGATATGCTGTCTTTTTTGAGCTTTGGCTAAATCGAATTGGCTGCGTTTTGTTATGACTTGCTTTCGATGCTCGATATAACTTCTTAAAATGTCTTTCAGTCCAACTTGATGCGGAGTCATATGATCGATAGCGACCATATTGAAATTGTAATTGATCTGTAACTCAGTGTTTTTGAACAAATAATTCAAAATACCTTGAGCGTTGGCGTCTTTTTTCAATTCAACGACAATTTGCAGACCAGTCCGATCACTTTCATCTCGTACTTCAGCTATTCCATCGATTTTCTTATTCAAACGGATCTCATCCATTTTTTTCACCAATGTCGCTTTATTTACTTCATATGGGATTTCAGTGATCACGATTTGCTGTTTGTTGCCCTTCATTGCTTCTATCTTTGTTTTCGAACGAAGAATAACTTTTCCTCGCCCTGTTTCATAAGCTTTTTTGATTTCATCTTTTCCTTGCAAGATCCCTCCTGTTGGAAAGTCAGGTCCAGGAATATATTCCATCAATTTTTCAAGGCTCGCTTGTGGATGATCGATCATATAGATTGTGCCGTCGATCACTTCAGCTAAGTTATGCGTCGGGATTTCTGTCGCATATCCAGCAGATATACCTGTCGATCCATTGACTAGAAGGTTTGGGTATCGAGCTGGAAGGACTGTTGGTTCTTTTTCTGTATCATCAAAATTCCACACGAGATCAACTGTTTCTTTTTCGATATCTGCTAGCATCTCTCCACTTAACTTGGATAATCTGGCTTCAGTATAACGCATCGCAGCAGGTGGATCACCGTCCATACTCCCGTTATTCCCGTGCATTTCGATCAGTACTTCCCGCAACTTCCAATCTTGGCTCATGCGGACCATCGCTTCATAAATACTGCTGTCACCATGAGGATGATAATTCCCCATGATATTTCCGACAGATTTTGCTGATTTACGGAATCCTTTGTCATACGTATTGCCATCTTTGTTCATGGCAAATAATATCCGGCGTTGCACTGGTTTCAATCCATCACGGATATCAGGCAGTGCACGTTCTTGGATAATATATTTGGAATAACGTCCGAAGCGGTCACCCATCACTTCTTCTAAAGTTAATTCTTGTACTTCTTGTCGATTTTCCATCAGGTGACCTCCTATTCTACTTCAAATAACTGATTGTCTTCGTTTTTATCTGCTCGTTCTTCATCTAATAATTCATTAGAAACTGAAGGAGAGATTTCAGCATCCTCTTTTTTATCTAAGATACTGCCATCTTCTTCCAACGTAAATTGTACGTGATTTTCGATCCATTTTCTTCGAGGTTCTACTTTGTCACCCATTAGTGTGGTTACTCGACGCTCAGCTTGCGCAGCATCGTCGATACGGACGCGGATCAACGTACGGGAAGTTGGATCCATCGTTGTTTCCCACAATTGTTCCGCATTCATCTCTCCAAGTCCTTTATATCGCTGTAGCATATATCCTTTGCCGACTTTTTTAATCATTGCTGCCAATTCGTCATCTGTCCACGCATATTCAATGACTTGCTTCTTCCCTTGTCCTTTGGATACTTTATATAAAGGCGGTAACGCGATATATACTTTCCCAGCTTCAATCAGCGGTTTCATATAACGATAAAAGAAAGTAAGCAGTAATACTTGAATATGGGCGCCGTCAGTATCCGCATCGGTCATGATGATTACTTTGTCGTAATTACAGTCTTCGATAGAAAATTCAGGGCCGACTCCTGCACCAATCGTATAGATCATCGTATTGATTTCTTCATTTTTCAAGATATCTTGCATTTTAGCTTTTTCGGTATTAATGACTTTTCCTCGTAAAGGTAGAATTGCTTGGAACTTTCTGTCTCTTCCTTGTTTAGCAGATCCACCGGCAGAATCCCCTTCGACTAAATACAATTCATTTTTCTTAGGGTTTCGGGATTGTGCGGGTGTCAATTTTCCTGAAAGAAGAGATTCGCCTTTTTTACGTTTCTTCCCATTTCGGCTTTCTTCTCTGGCTTTACGTGCTGCTTCTCTCGCTTCTCTCGCTTTGATTGCTTTACGGACCAACATCTGGCTCATTTCGCTATTTTCCTGCAAATAAAAGCCCATTTGTTCACTGATGACGTTATCTACTACGGTACGAGCAACTGGCGTACCAAGTTTTTCTTTTGTTTGGCCTTCAAATTGCAGAAGATTTTCAGGTACACGGATAGAGAGAACAGCAGCTAATCCTTCTCTGAAATCACTACCTTCCAGATTCTTGTCCCGTTCTTTCAGCAAGCCGACTTTTCTCGCATATTCGTTATAAGATTTCGTCATTGCCGCTTTCATTCCAGCTTCATGGGTTCCACCATCTTTTGTTCGAACATTATTGACAAAAGATAAGACATTTTCTGAATACCCGTCATTGTATTGATAAGCGACCTCTACTTCGATACCTTCTTTTTCTCCTGAAAAATAAACGACCGGTGTCAATGTATCTTTTTCTTCATTCAGGTAATCAACAAATTCTTTGATTCCTTCTTCATAATGGAAAACTTCCTTGACTGGTTCTTCTCCCCGAAGATCAGAAAGTGAGATTTTAACGCCTTTTAGAAGAAAGGCAGATTCTCTTAACCGTTCGGCTAAAATTTCATATGAAAATTTTGTTGTACTGAATATTGTATCGTCTGGTAAAAAATGGACAATCGTCCCATTTGCTTTTTTTGTTTTTCCTATTTTTTTCAACGTGCCGTCAGGTTTACCGCCGTTTTTAAATTTCTGCTGATACTCTACGCCATCTCTAACGATTGTTACAGTCAGCCATTTCGATAAGGCATTTACCACACTGGCTCCTACACCGTGAAGTCCACCAGAAGTTTTGTACCCTCCTTGGCCAAACTTTCCGCCAGCATGCAGCACAGTAAAAATCACTTCAACTGTTGGGATTCCGGAAGCATGCATCCCTACAGGCATCCCGCGTCCGCTATCTGCAACAGTTATACTATTGTCTTCATGGATGGTCACATCAATCTCACTGCCATATCCTGATAATGCTTCATCAACTGCATTATCGACGATTTCATAGACTAAATGATGCAAGCCTCGGCTGTCAGTGGATCCAATGTACATCCCTGGTCTTTTTCTAACTGCCTCTAACCCTTCCAATACTTGGATGGACGAGTCATTATATTCGTTGTTTACTTTTTTTGCCAAGGCAAACGCTCCTTCAATAATACTTTGCGGCAAAACCGCACCACGATTATCATACTAGAAAAGGTCGTGAAAAAAAAGAGGTTAGATGAGAAATCAATTTTAATTATCTCCTAACCGCTTTTTCGACATTCCTCTCTATCGATCATCTCTTCTTTGTGGTCATTTTTATTTTTGGTTTTCTTTCAACTTACCAAGTTCAATCTTGATACAGCGATCCATTACGATGTCTGTGCGTCCTGCTTTTCTTAGCATCTCATCTGCTTCTTCGTTTTCGATCCCTAGTTGTGCCCAAAACACTTTAGCATCGGTTTTCAAAAAATCAGCTGCTATTTCAGGCAAAAATTCGCTCCGTCTAAATACATCTACGATATCGATTGGATCATCGATTTCTGTTACATTCGCATAGACTTTCTCTCCTAGAATTTCTTCACCAGCCAATAATGGATTTACTGGTATGATTTTATATCCATTGTCTTGCAATACCTGTGCAACCATGTAACTTGTTCGCTCTGGTTTATTGCTCAAGCCTACGACGGCAATATTTTTTGCTTCTTTCAAATAGTTAAAAATCGTTTCTTGTGTTGGATTTTTTATAGACATTGCTGTCACCCCTTGCTTTTCTTTTTATTTCATCTATTATACTTCTATCTTTCATTTTTTCAATTGTTCCTGTTACCTATTCATGCTAAAATAAAGGATAGTTTTCAACTTGAGAGAGGGTAAAAAATGAAATTGATCTTATTACTTATTTTAGCATATCTTTTAGGTTCTATTCCTTCCGGTGTCTGGATCGGCAAATTGTTTTTCAAAAAAGATATTCGGCAACATGGGAGCGGTAATACTGGAACCACCAATACATTTCGAGTATTAGGCAAAACCGCCGGGATCGTTGTCCTTCTTATGGATATTTTAAAGGGTACATTGGCTACTTGTCTGCCGATGATTTTTCACCTTTCTGGGACTAACCCTCTTTGGTTTGGGGTATGTGCAATTCTTGGTCATACATTTCCGATATTTGCTGGGTTTAAAGGAGGAAAAGCTGTTGCGACAAGTGCAGGAATGCTTTTAGGATTTAATCCTGTATTTTTTGTTTATTCCTGTATCATTTTTATCGTTAGTCTATTTTGTACAAGTATGGTGAGTTTGAGCAGTATGATCAGTGCAGCGTTGATCACTTTATCCACGATCGTCCTTCCTTATGTAGCTCCTGTGATTTTGGCTAAGCCCAATTGGTTGCTGACGATCATTGCCTTTTTAGTCTCTTCCTTCATCTTCTATCGTCATAAAGACAATATCAAGCGTATCAGAAACCATACGGAAAGTCGAATCCCATTTGGTTTGAACAGCAGCAAGAAAAAATCCTGACACTTTTTCAGTCCAAAGAGATAAAACAGGAGTGTGACAAATCCATGTCACACTCCCTTTTTTCGAACAAACGATGTTCCAGAAGCTGACCACTTCTGCCACAACCTCTTATTACTTGATGTAGAATAGCTTTTTTACACCCTCTTACTTCACTGTGATCGAATATTTTGTCTTGAAGATTTCATGGGCACCTAGTTGATTGATTCCTACTTTTTCCATCAAGTTTCCACTGCTATTCACCGTGTCAGCAATTCCACACCATGGTTCGATACAAACGAAAGGAGCTTCTTTTGGATAAGGAGACCAGATTCCTACATAAGGCATATCTTTATAGCTTAAAGTTATGCTATGGTAAGATTTTTCACTCCGAATGGCGTACGCATTTAGTCCTCTTGTTTCAAAAACCAATGCATCTTGATCAAAAAGCTCCCGATTCAAAGCCAAATTCGTATTTGTCTGTCCTAACGTCTTTTGATCCATATCAATGAATGGGCCTTTCAAAGGCAGGCGTAATCTTGATTTCAATGGAGAAAATGCTAGATAAAAGTCTTCGAATGACAATCCTTCTTCAAGAGGTACATTGAAAGCAGGATGTCCACCGATAGAAAAGAACATTTCTTCTTCACCTGTATTTGCTACTTGGTAATGGACCGTGATACCGTCTCCTCCTAATTCATAACTAATCACTAATTCAAAATCAAAAGGATATTTTTCTAATGTCTCCGGTGTACTCCGCAAGATGAAACTAGCCATTTCTTGTCCATGTTCAATGACTTCAAAATCCATATCTCGGGCAAATCCATGTTGTCCCATTTGATATGTTTTCCCTTGGTAAACATACTGGTCATCTTTTAAGCGTCCAACAAAAGGGAATAAAACTGGTGCATGTCTACCCCAATACGCTGGATCACCTTGCCAGATATACTCTAAACCGTGTTCTTTTGATTTTAAACTGATCAATTCCGCACCGTGTTCAGCGATTTCAGCGATCAGCTGGTCATTTTGAATAATAACAGTCATTGCCATTCCTCCAACTTCGACTTACTTTTTAAAATGGGAAGGCTGGAGCAAACATCTATATCCGCCCCAGTCCCCTTGTTTCTAATAACTATGTTTTGCCAATTCGTCTTTAAAACGGGAATTCAATACTTTTAAATAAGTTCCCTTCATGCCTAACGAGCGAGATTCAATGATTCCAGCTGATTCCAATTTTCGTAAAGCATTGACGATCACAGAACGAGTGATTCCGATGCTATCGGCGATGTTAGAAGCAGTCAAACGTCCTTCATCTCCATCCAATGCTTCAAAAATGGCTTGTACAGCCTTTAACTCGCTGTAAGACAATGTGTTGATTGCCATTTGAACAGCCGTTGCACTCCGTACATCAGCTTCGATACTTCGAGACTTCTGATAAAGGATCTGCATACCGACAACCGTAGCTCCATATTCTGCTAAGACGAGATCGTCATCTGCAAACGATTGTTCCATGCGAGATAAAATAATCGTCCCCAGACGTTCGCCAGCTCCAAAGATTGGAACGACAGTCGTCAAACCAAATGGGTATTTTTCTCTTGACTCTACCGGAAACGCAGTAATATCACTTGTAATCGGGATATTAGCTTCAGTTTTCATCAGCTGTGCCACTGTATCAGTGTAAGATTCAGGAAATTGTTTCTCAACAAACATTGTTTTGATTCGTTCATTATTCACATCGTGGCGTTCATTATAACCTAGTAATACTCCGTCACTTCCTATGATATAGGTGTTGCTGTCAAGAATACCACCTAATGTGACAGCCATTTTATCGTAAGGCAAATCTGCTTGCATGTCAAAAGTATTCTTTTGCTGCAAAAGTGTGTTTATCTTGCGGGTTTTCGTTAGCAAGTCTGTCATGGTCGTCCTCCGATTTTATAAAATATAGCGACTTAAATCTTCATTTGCCGCAATTGAGCCAAGTTTGTCATCAACGTATGCTTCTGTGATCGTTATTTCACCCATTTGCATATCTGGTGCTTCAAATAATAGGTCTTCTAATAGTTTTTCCAAAATAGTATGCAGTCTACGTGCACCGATATTATCTGTGTCACGATTGACATCGAAAGCAATTTGAGCGATCCGTTCAATTGCTTCTTTTGTAAATGTAACTGACACATTTTCTGTACCAATCAATGCTACATATTGTTTTATTAAAGCATTATTCGGTTCAGTCAGGATTTTCACAAAATCTTCAGCTGTCAAATCATCTAATTCTACCCGTATTGGGAAGCGTCCTTGAAGTTCTGGAATTAGATCACTTGGTTTAGACAAATGGAAAGCTCCTGAAGCAATGAATAGGACGTGATCTGTTTGGATGATCCCATATTTTGTGTTTACTTGTGAACCTTCGACAATTGGCAATATGTCTCTTTGGACGCCTTCTCTGGATACTTCTCCAGATTGCTGTGATTTAGAAGTAATTTTATCGATTTCATCGATAAAGATAATCCCGCTTTCTTCTGCTAATTTGATTGCCTCGCTGTGGATATCAGCATCCTTGACTAGTTTTGCTGATTCTTCTTTGATTAATAACTCTAAAGCTTCTTTGACTGTCACCGTCCGTTCCACTTTTTTCTTTGGTGTTAGAGCACCTAACGTTTCATTTAGGTCGATCCCCATTTGCTCCAATCCATTGTTCATCATTGGTGCAGGTTTCTTTTGATCTTCGACTTCAATGGTTACTTCACGATTGTCCAGTAATCCCTTTTGTAGTTGTTCCAAAACTGTACGGCGGTTGATCCGAATATCTTCTGTCACTTCTTCTTGTGGTTCAGCGTTGTTTTGCTGACTAGCATTAAAAAGATTCATCATTTGTTCAAATTGATTAGTGGATTGTTTCTGTTCTTTTTTTATACCAGGCACTAAGATTTTTACCAAACGTTTTTCAGCATTTTTTTTAGCACTTGTGTATACACGGCTGTATTGCTCTTTTTCTACGATTTGGATCGCATTTTCTACTAAATCCCGGACCATTGATTCTACATCTCTTCCGACATAACCGACTTCAGTAAATTTTGTTGCTTCAACTTTGACAAATGGTGCATTGACGATTTTGGCCAAACGTCGCGCGATTTCTGTTTTACCGACCCCTGTAGGTCCGATCATCAGCATATTTTTGGGTGTAATATCTTGTTGCATTTTTTCATCTAACTGCAAACGGCGGTAGCGGTTACGCAAAGCGACGGCAACAGATTTTTTTGCTGCATGCTGTCCTACGATGTACTCGTCTAATTCACTTACGATTTGTCTTGGTGTTTGTTTCAATTCATACATATTTACTCACCTCTTACAGTTCTTCTACGATAATATTATGATTAGTAAAGATACAGATGTCTGCGGCAATATTTAACGCATTTTCTGCAATTTCTTTCGCACTCATGTCATTTTGAGCATAATTTTTCATTGCTCGGGCTGCGGCCAACGCAAAATTCCCGCCTGATCCGATAGCTAAGATGCCATCATCTGGCGTAATCACTTCTCCTGTACCTGAAACAAGAAGCATTTCTTTCTCATTCATTACGATCAGCATCGCTTCAAGTTTTTGCATAGATTGCTGTGTCCGCCATTCTTGAGCTAATTCAACAGCTGCACGTTGCAGATTTCCATTGTATTCGTTCAGTTTGCCTTCAAATTTTTCTTCTAAAGTAAATGCATCTGCGACACTTCCGGCGAAACCTACAACGACTTCGCCATTGTAGATACGTCGTACTTTCTTTGCTGTGCCTTTCATGACAACAGATTCACCCATTGTTACTTGGCCATCTCCAGCCATGGCAAATTTTCCGTCTTTTTCGACAGCACAGATTGTGGTTGAATGAAATGGTGATTCGACCATGTTTGTTTCCTCCTAAATTTGTTCTTTTCCTTATTTTACGCTCTTGGATGGAATGAACGATAGTTTTTTTGTAAACTTTCTTTTGTTACATGGGCATAGATCTGGGTAGTTGATAAATTGGCATGTCCTAACAATTCTTGGACTGTCCGCAAATCTGCCCCATTATTTAATAAATGAGTGGCGAATGTATGGCGCAGCATGTGGGGATGGATATCGCTATCCAAGCTGCTTTTTTTGATCATCTGATTCAAGACATATTCAATACCAGTAGGCGTGATTGGTTTTCCATGATGATTCACAAAAACAATATCATGCTCTTCGTGATATTTTGTCATCAATACCTGACGGCCTTCTGTGAAATATTCTTGTAGAGCATCTTGGGCAAAAGAACCTAGAGGCGCGTATCTCTCCTTGTTTCCTTTACCATGAATCAACATAACCTCTGAATCAAAATCAATGTCTGATACCAACAGATTGCTACACTCGCTTAAACGGATACCAGATCCGTAAAGGACTTCCAGCAAAGCGCGGTTCCTCAAATCTAGAGGACTATCTCCTGCTACGCTGTCAAAAAGTGCTTGCATTTCATTTTCATAAAAAAAACGTGGCAATCTCAAATTTTTCTTTTTGAGATGAACGTAAGAAAATGGATTTTCTTTTATCACTTCTTCTTTGAGAAGGTACTGATAAAACGAACGTAGGCTAGCTATCTTGCGACTGATAGAGTTTCTGCTATAGCTGGGGCGATGATCAGCTAATGCACTCAAATAGACACGAACCGTAAAGTATTCCGCCTTCAGCAGATCAGCGTCTCCAGATTCCTCCAAGAAATGTTTAAAATGGAGAATATCTTCTTCATATGCTTCTTTCGTTTTTTCTGAATATCCTCTTTCGACAATCAAATAACGCAAAAATTTTTGTTCCCACGTGGCTTCCGTCATTTTCTCACCTTCCTTTTGTCCCAGAGAATAATTTAGCACAGCGTCTACAAAAAGACAAATAAATTGTCAGAATTTAACCAATATTTCTAAGTTTGTTCACAATTAATGCAATTCCCCACATTTTGTTTGAGAAATCCTTAAGAAAAACGCAAGAAAAAGAGCGAGACTATCCGTCTCACCCTCTTCATCGAGTTTGCTCACTCATTTGGGACTGCTGTTTTTTCTAATTCTTTTTTTATTGTCTCATTCGCTTTTAAAGCGCGTTGGGCAATTGCTTCATATCTTGCTTTTTTGTCCCGAATGCGTTCCGGCAATTCAGGAAACAGACCGTAGTTGGCATTCATTGGTTGGAAATGTTTTCCTTCCGCATGAGTAATGTAATAAGCCATGCTTCCAATAGCTGTTTCTTGTGGAAACTCGACTGGTTCCATTTCTTTTGCTAAGCGTGCGGCATTGATTCCAGCAAGTAATCCGCTTGCTGCACTTTCAACATAGCCTTCTACACCAGTCATCTGACCTGCAAAGAACAAATCTTCGCGTTTCGTTGATTGATACGTCGGTTTCAGTAATTCTGGCGAATTCATAAAGCTATTTCGGTGCATAACACCATAGCGAACGAATTCAGCATTTTCCAATCCAGGAATCATCCGGAAAACACGTTTTTGCTCGCCCCATTTCAAGTGAGTTTGGAAGCCCACGATGTTGTATAAAGAAGCTGCAGCATTGTCTTGACGTAGCTGGATAACAGCATAAGGACGTTTGCCAGTTTTAGGATCTTCCAATCCAACTGGTTTCATAGGACCAAAAAGCATTGTTTTGAATCCACGCTGTGCCATTACTTCGATTGGCATACATCCTTCAAAATATTTTTCTTTTTCAAAAGATTTAAGTTCTGCCACTTCGGCATTGATTAGTGCCTCATGGAAAGCTTTGAATTCCTCTTCTGTCATCGGACAGTTCAAGTAAGCTGCTTCTCCTTTGTCATAGCGGGACTTCAAATATACTTTATCCATATCGATCGTAGCTTTGTCTACGATCGGTGCAGCTGCGTCGTAGAAATAAAAACCATCTGAACCATTGAATGCTTTGATGCTTTCTGCCAATGGATGAGAAGTCAGCGGTCCTGTTGCTACTACGGTGATTCCTTCTGGTATTTCAGTAATTTCTTCGTTTATCACTGTTACTAATGGATGCTCTTTGACTTTTCGGGTAATCGTTTCAGAAAAAGAATCTCGGTCAACAGCTAAAGCACCACCAGCTGGCACTGCTGTTTCATCTGCCGAAGTGATTACTACTGAATTCAATCGTCGCATTTCTTCTTTCAATAATCCTACTGCGTTAGCCAAACTGTTTCCTCTTAGTGAATTGGAACATACTAGTTCAGCAAAATTACTTGTGTGATGCGCCTCAGTCGATTTGACTGGACGCATTTCATATAAACGGACAGGTACTCCTGCTTGTGCGATCTGCCAAGCAGCTTCACTTCCGGCAAGTCCTGCTCCAACAACATTTACCATTTTCAATGAAAGAACCTCTTTTCTATTATTTTTGGATGTCTTCTTCGTAGTCTCCATTTACACAGACTACTTGTTTGCCACCTTTGACTTTCTTTTCGACCAGATATCCGTCACATTTTGGACAATTTCTGCCCACTGGTTTATCCCAAGAAGTGAATTCACATTCTGGGAAACGAGAACAACCGTAGAACAGTCTGTTTTTCTTAGATTTTCGTTCGATGACTTGCCCTTCATGACATACTGGACAAGTCACACCGATTTCTTTTACGATCGGTTTGGTATTCCGACAATCAGGAAAATTGCTACAAGCATAAAACTTCCCGTATTTCCCTAATTTTATCACCATCGGATGTCCACAGACATCACAATCGAATCCTGCTGGTTCATCTTTGATTTGGATTTTTTCGATTTTTTCTTCCGCATTCGTCAGTTCTTTTTCAAACGGTTTATAGAAACGATCGACTACTTTGACCCACGCTTCCGTGCCTTCTTCGATTTTATCCAAATCTCCTTCCATTTCTGCTGTGAAATGGATATCGACGATTTGAGGGAAGAATTCACAGATCAGCGAATTGACAATCTCTCCTAATTCTGTCGGCTCAAATCTTTTTTGTGTCAATTTTACATAGTAGCGTCTTTGGATCGTATCAAGTGTTGGTGCATAAGTGGAAGGTCGCCCTACCCCGTTTTCTTCTAGTGCACGAATTAACGTAGCCTCACTGAAACGTGCAGGTGGTTGAGTAAAATGCTGTTTTGGTTCAATATCAACAGATTGGACGACATCGCCTTCTTCAAGTTCTGGAAGAATATTTTCTTTCTCTTCTTTGCCGTCATCTCTACCTTCCACATACACTTGCATGAATCCTTTGAATTTGATTTTTGAACCGTTCGCAATGAAGATCACACCATTTTGTTCTAATGTTACTTTCATTGTATCCAAAATAGCCGGCGTCATCTGACTAGCCACAAAACGTGACCAGATCAATGTATAAAGTTTCAATTGATCTTTATCTAAATATTGTTTGAGTTCATCTGGTGTACGAAGCACACTTGTTGGACGCACAGCTTCATGGGCATCTTGTGCACCTTGAGCATTTTTGATCTTTCGGTGATCATGTCTAGAAAATTCTTTTCCATACGTATCTTCAATAAATGCTGCGGCCTCTGCTTTTGCTGTATCGGCAATCCGGGTAGAATCAGTACGCATGTATGTAATCAAGCCGACTGTTCCTTGTTTACCCAAAGTGATTCCTTCATATAATTGTTGTGCTACCATCATGGTTTTTCTTGTTCGAAAGTTTAATTTACGGGCAGCTTCCTGTTGCAGGCTACTTGTAGTGAAAGGATTCGCAGGGTTTCTTTTGCGCTCTTTCTTTTCTACTTTTTTAACTTCGAAGTCTGTTCCATCAATTCTAGCAGTGACTTCTTTTACACTTTGTGCATCTGGTAATTTCTTTTTCTTACCGTCGATTCCCCAGAAATTTGCTTTGAATTTCTTGCGAGCTTTTTTAAAATTACCGTCGATGCTCCAATATTCTTCTGGAACAAATTCTCGGATCTCTTTTTCACGGTCAATAATAATTTTTAAAGCGACAGATTGGACACGTCCTGCACTTAACCCTTTCTTGACTTTGCGCCAAAGAATAGGGCTGATCGAATAACCAACGATTCTGTCTAAGGTACGACGTGCTTGCTGTGCATCTACTAAATCTACATCGATCGTTCTTGGTTCCTTAAAGGCTGCTTTGACTGCATCTTTTGTGATTTCATTGAAGACCACCCGATTTTTTTCTTTCAGATCCAACCCAAGTAGGTACGCTAAATGCCAAGCAATCGCTTCTCCTTCTCTATCCGGGTCACTTGCCAAGTAAACTTTTTGAGCTTTTTTTGCTGCGGCTTTCAGGCTTTTGATGACATCGCCTTTTCCGCGTATAGAAATATAATGGGGTTCATAATTGTTTTCAAAATCGATACCCATTTTACTTTTCGGTAAATCTCTTATATGGCCAACACTGGCCATTACTTTATAGTTTCGTCCAAGATATTTCTCAATCGTCTTGGCTTTTGCAGGTGATTCTACAATCACTAAATATTTATACGCCATTACTGAATGGACTCCTTTCCATTGTCGTGTTCCTACTATTAAAAGAGGATTCATACAAATCGTAGCTAATCATATCCATTCAGAAAACGTTTGTCAAGAAAAGCAAATGAAAAGTATGGTGTTATTCTTTAAATTCTGCCAAGATATCTTCACCCGAAACCGTGCAAACTGCACCGTCTTGGATCAAATGATGACATCCGGTAGAATGTTCTGTTAAAATATTTCCTGGAACAGAAAAAACTGTTCTTCCAAGATCCAATGCTTGCTGTGCTGTTATCAGAGAGCCGCTTTTTTTCTTGGCTTCAAAGACACATGTTCCTTTAGACAAAGCTGCGATAATACGATTTCTCATTGGAAAACGATGCTTTTTCGGGCCGGATTGAGGAGGATATTCACTCAAAAGAAGATGATCATTTGCAATCACCTCTTGCAAGTCACGATTTTCAGCAGGATAGACTTGCTCTATCCCTGTTCCAATGACCGCGATTGTCCGTCCACCATGAAAGATTGCTGCTTGGTGACTGTATGTATCTATCCCTTTCGCGCAGCCGCTGACGATCACATATCCAGCTTCTACCACTGGTTTTAGTAAATAATAAACTGTTTTTTTGGCTAAAGCAGAAGTACGTCTTCCACCAACAACGCTCAACATATTACAAGAAAGTAAAGACAGGTCACCACTGTAAAACAGGACAATTGGCGGATAGGTCAAGTGAAGCAACTGAGGGGGATAGTTGGGATCAAAGCAAGTAACAAACGACTGTTTCGATTGGATATTGTCCCAATTATTGTGAATTTCTTGCCAACTTGTACGGAACAGCTCCCGATGTGCGGTGATTTTTCCTATCTTAACGATGTCTTCAAATCCGATTTCTTTGTAAGGATACTGCATCATCCAGTTAGCAAGTGCCCATTTCCCTTGGCTACTGATTCCTTTTGCATAAGCAAGTTTCAATAAATTCTCTTCTATTTGATACATCATAAAACCGCCTTTCGTCTCTCTTTCTAATAAGATACGTAAAAGCGGCTGTTTTTTATTGTAAATATTTTTTTACAGGTGCAAAACTTTTGCGATGGATTGGCGTAATCCCTTGTCTTTCAAGTCCTTCTAAGTGTTCCTTTGTTCCATAGCCTGCATTATGCGAGAAACCATACCCAGGATAAAGCACGTCATATTCTTTCATCAATTGGTCTCGATATACTTTAGCAATGATACTTGCAGCCGCAATCGACACAGATCGTGCATCCCCTTTGATTATTTTTTCCTGCTGTATAGGCAAATCCAAGGTCATCGCATCGATCAACAAATAGCTTGGTGCAATAGACAAGTTTTCTACTGCTTGGATCATCGCCAATTTACTTGCTTCATAAATATTCACTTCATCGATTGCCTGCTGATCAATGATTCCGATCCCGATGGCCAAAGCTTTTTCTTGAATTTGTTGAGAAAGAAGTTCTCGTTTTTTCTCTGATAACTGTTTTGAATCATTCAGCCCTAATATGATCTCATTTTTCGGCAAGATAACTGCAGCTGCCACGACAGGTCCAGCTAACGGTCCTCTTCCTACTTCATCAATGCCGGCAATCCATTGGTGACCTTGTGCGTACCCTTGTTTTTCAAAGCAAAACATTTCTTCATATTTTTCCTTGATCAATGCCTCTTTTTTCAATCGTCGTTCAAAAGAAACTAGCGCTTGCTGTACGCCTTTGCGTGGATCGTTTCTCAATGATTCTAGTGCAGGATCATCTATTCTCTGTATGCTTTTCAATCGTTCTTTGATACTTTGGATGGATTCATTCATCGCTTTTTTGCTCCATTTCTTCGCAACGATCCAATGTGTATCGACCAAGTTTTCCTTGACGGATATCATGCACGACTAGTTCGCTGCCGCGATCATAGTCTTCTTTATACCCACGTTTTGCTGTGATATCCATCAGCAATTCCGGTGCCAATTTTTCTTCTTGCTCGATTGGCAAACCATAACGATCGCTGATTCTTCCTGAATAATATCGGGCAAAAAAGTCCAATCCGTAAATCGCCAAATCATCTAAATGGACAAGTTGGTCTTTGATGGCGCCTGTCAGCGCTAGTTTTTTGCCGATTTCTTCATCTTCAAATTTAGGCCATAAAATCCCTGGTGTGTCTAACAATTCCAACTCGTTACCTAAACGAAGCCACTGCTGACCTTTTGTTACACCTGGTTTATTTCCTGTCTGAGCAATTTTTTTGCCTACTAGTCGATTCATCAACGTAGACTTTCCAACATTCGGAATACCCAACACCATTGCCCGAATAGCGCGAGGCTTGATCCCACGAGCAGCGTCTCTTGCTCGCTTTTCTTTCAACGCTTCTTTAGCTGCAGGTACTAGCCCTTTGATTCCTTTACTTTCTTGTGCCGTGATAGCTAACGCAAGGTGGCCTTGCTTACGAAAATATTCTTGCCACAGCTTTGTCTGTTGTGGATCTGCCAGATCCGCTTTATTCAACAAAACAAGCCGAGGCTTTTGCTGAATGATCTGATCTAGCATTGGATTACGAGAAGATAAAGGTAAACGTGCATCTACCAATTCAAATACGATGTCCACATATTTCATTTTTTCAGAAACTTCTCGTCGGGCTTTTGCCATGTGTCCTGGAAACCATTGGATGGTCATTGTTCTCTCCATTCCTTTCATATCGGAATATTCTCCGACTTTACTTGTTTTTTATTTTTCAATACATATTCACTTTTTCTATTATAAAAAAATCCTATCTATTAGTTAAGTGAAAGTGAACCAGTCCTCATTCTATCACATCTTCTCTTTTTTGATGATGTAAATTTTTTATTTTGATTTCTGTATACGAGCCTGATTTTTTGACAGCGTTTCCTAAATAAGAGATGATAGACGAACAAAGCAGAAAGGAGACGAAACAAATGAATAGTATGGTTTTTGTTAATTTTCCTGTTGCCGATGTCAATCGTTCCGTTGCTTTTTATGAAAAGCTTGGGTTTAAAAAAAACGAAGAATTCTCTACTGAAGAAGCTAGTTCAATGGTGTGGGATGACACTTTTTGGGTGATGCTCCTCTCTCATGATTTTTATAAAAAATTTATAAAAGATAAAGAAATAGCCGATAATAAAAAAACAAGTGGCGCTTTGATTTCGTTTAGCATGGACAACGCGGACAAAGTAAAAAAATTCGCTCAAATTGCCAAAGAAAATGGTGGTACTTTCCACGAAGTCGATATGGGAATACCTGAAGAAGAAATGTTTTCATTAGAAGTCCAAGATTTGGATGGAAACACATTAGAACCCGTATGGATGAAGATGTAAGCAGATAACAAAACTGACGTTTTTATAACAAAAAAATAGAGATGGGTGATACGATAAGTATTCTCCACCTCTATTTTTTTCGATCGTACAATTGCCTTTTTTACAGTTTATAAAATCAGTCTTCTTCTCCTTTTATTAGTCGTTGGATGGTTACTTGTGTAAATCGCAAAGGTGTCATGACACATTGGCGATTTTATGGTATCCTTTTCTTATTAACTGACAAAGGAGAGAATATTTTGAACACTTTGATTGCAAAAGACGTTTTTAGATTGCCTGAAATGAATGCAAGATTGTTATCGACCTCTGCCCTTTTATTAGCCCTTGATGTCATCTTATACAAGATAGCGATTGGTCCTGCTTATTTTCAAGTCACATTCGGATTTTTAAGTATGGCGCTTATGGGTTATCTATATGGGCCGATCTGGGCTGGTTTGCTTGAAATGTTGTCGAACACTTTGAATTTCACAATATTTGGTTCAGGTACGTTTCAAGCTGCTTTTCTTATCACAGCATTCCTTGGTGGGTTTATCAATGGCTTATTTTTATATCATAAAAAGATAAATCTGCTTTCCGTCATCGCCGCCCAACTATTGATTATGATTCCAGTTAGCCTTTTTATCAATTCTTGGCTGATGTCTGTTTTGTTTGGTGCAGATTTCAAAGTGATTTTTCTAGGTAGGGTTATCAGGAATATGATCCAGATTCCTATTCAAGTAACAGTCGTTTATTCATTTATCAAAGCTTTAGAGGCTAGAAAAGTGTTTAAACGAGCTGTTTGATTTTATGTACTAAGGTAATATGCTGATTTTGGACCAAACGATAAAGAGGTTGTGACAAAAGAATGGTCACAACCTCTTTATTATTTCTCACTGGATCCATTTTATTTCATCAAGCGGATAATACACGAATCTTGCTTTACCTAAAATATCCGTTTTATTGATCGTACCAAATGAGCGGCTATCTTTTGAAACTCTTCGATTATCTCCAAGTACAAAGTAACTATCTTCGGGAAGCTTCGATTGTCCCGTCAGTTCTTGTAGTGTGAAGTCCGTCGTATAGGACGCATTTGCATGATCTGACTTCATGTTTTTAGTTAGATAAGGCTCCTTCACTACTTTTCCATTGATCTTCAATTGATCATTTTGGTAGCTAACATTTTCTCCTGGAAGCCCGATTACTCGTTTGATATAAATCGTCCCATCTGCTAATTGAAAAACAACAATATCAAATCGTCTGATCTCCGAAAATTTTTCCATCACAACCATGTCGCCTTGTTTCAAGACATTTTCCATTGAATTGCCTTCTACTGGTACAGGGATGAACAAAAATCCCCGCAACATGAACGCAATGAATACAGAAACAAGTAAGTATTTGAATATAAGCCAGAAGCGATCAATATAGCGTTGTTTTTTTGTCAATCTCTATCAATCCATCCCTTGTTTTTTCATTCTTTCTTTATTATAAGAAAAATATCAAAAAAATGCGACTAGATAGCTGAAATAAAAATAATTCTTTCTATCAAACTGTTGGACAAAAAGCGCTTGGATCATAAATGGAAAGCCAATTTTTATAAGTCATGATTGTTCTCTAAATATTTTTCCCAGGCTTCGTCAAAAATATCCATGGATGGCAAATAGTCGACATTCAATTCTAGATAACTAGAAATTTCTTCGTAGCTAGAGCTGTGCTTAGGGAATTGGATATCTTTACCGGCTTCTGTAGCAAAAATAGATAAAGTATCGTGTACACCACCGCCTCGCAGTGTCATTAAATAGTGAAAAAAGCTTCGATTCACCCTTCGTTCCTCCAATTTTCTTCAATAAAGGCAGCCCGGCGTGCATGGTTTCTTTTAAAATTTTCAGGATGCTTTTTATAATACTCTTGATGGTCTTCTTCTGCTAGATAAAATGGTTGGGCTGGTTCGATTTTCGTAACGATTGGCTGTTCGAAACGTCCACTTTCAGCTAGCTGTTTCTTACTTTTTTCAGCAATGATCCGTTGTTCTTCTGTCAAATAAAAGATGACCGGACGGTAATTGTCGCCGCGATCCTCAAATTGTCCAAAAGCATCAGTCGGATCCGTTTGCTGCCAGTAAAGTTCTACTAACTGTTCATATGAAATCAATGTTGGATCATAGATAATCTCCACTGCTTCCGTATGTCCAGTCGTTTGGCTTTTTACTTGTTCATAAGTTGGATCTGGTACGTGTCCTCCAGTATATCCTGACATCACTGTATGAATACCAGGAAGCGTATCGAAAGGTTGGATCATACACCAGAAGCAGCCTCCTGCAAATATTGCTCGTTCCATTATTATTCCTCCTCTAATACTACTCATTTGATGTTTTATTGTTCTCTTTTGTTTTGCTTTCAGTACTGCTGTTGCTAGTTTTGTTTGTATTTGAGTTGTTTGAAGCATCAGAGGTATCTTTTGGCAAATATAGACTAAATCGAATGTCATCATTTACTAAGTCGATTTTATCTGCTTTAATATACATCCCGTTTTGCATTCGGAATTGATCTAATCTAAGCATGATAGTCAAATCATCTGTATTAACTTCGATCCAATTTGGCAATTTATAGTTTCTCTTGATCATATTCATCACATCTTTGATTGGCAAACTCAATGTTCCAATAGAAAGACTTCTAGCTTTTAGTTGGACATTTCCATTTTCCATCACATAAGGATCAAAATATAAATAGAAATTGATAGGAAAACCTAATACTTCGAAAGTACCATTGAGCAGTGCTTCATTTTCCAAATAGAATTTATATTCGATATCACTATCTTTTTGATACTCACTAAGGAAAAAACTAATGATTTGATTGACTTTTTCTTTATTTGAATTGATCGTGAGGACAGGATCGCCTTGCCTTTCCGTGAGGGCAGGTATTTCTGGGAGTTCTGGTTCCCGATTAGCAAAAATACGGCTACCTAAAAATACTGTCGAACCGAGTACTACCCCAAGAAGGATAAGAAAGGCGACTTTCCAGTAATTCGTTTTCTTTGCTTTGTTTGAAGTTGCTCCAGATCTTGTTTTCATGTTTTTTAATCGTCCTCCTTCTCTAGCCATTGGTTTTGTGTCTCGATCAGCTGATCTCTCACTGCATTTGCCATCAATTGATAACCTAAATTATTCGGATGGAAATGATCTTCTTCGTAAAGCACATTGTTTTTGATACCATTTAGATTTTCTGTCGTGCTAGTTGTTTGATCTGTGCCTTCTTCCGTGACACCTACTTCCTGATTCAATCCTTGATAAAGCAAATCGTTGATTGGGATAAAGTAGCAGTTCGGCATTTTTTTCGTTACCGTTTCTGTTCCTTTGTTCCAATTATTAACGATGGTCTGCATGTCAGTGATTTCAGGAAAGTTCAAATAAAATGGATTGTAGATGCCTAAAATATAAATTGGCGCGGTTTTATTGAGGGATCGAAATTCTTCCAATAGTTCTGTGACATTTTCCTGATAGTTTTTCAGCGGTTTTTTAAAGGAATTGACCGTTAACCCGAACAAATTATTTTGGATAACTTTCATCAAATCATTTCCGCCAACAGTCAGCGTGATAAAATCAGCTGTTTTGATATTGTTTCGAATTTCTTCTTTTGTTTTTACTCGCTTTAAGATCTGGTCACTTCGTTCACCATTTACACCATAATTTTCTGTTTCAACCGCAGTCAAATTATAACGGTCTTTTAGATCATTTGCGACAAGGGGAACGAAGCCTCCTTGTTTGGTTTGATCTCCTACTCCTTCAGTCAGCGAATCTCCGATAGCTATGTAGTGAAGTTTTTCTTTTTTATTTGGATCTTCTCTCACAGTAGTTACTGGTTTCATTAGAGGGCCAGCTTTCGGTATGGAAGCAGCTAGACCTGCATAGATGATGATCGCAATTAATAATGGGAACAAAACGAGGATCAAATGTCGTTTCGTTAATTTCATCTTTTCACCTCTTGTATTCGATTGGTCTAATGTTATCAAAAATTTTATCAAAAAGGTAGTCTTTATGAAAAAAGAAAATAATTATTTTCCTATTTTTACAAAGAAAAAGAGAATAAGCTAAAAGCCTTGCAGGCTGAGGGCTTATCCTCTTTTTGACTAGTCTACGTAATACATGATTGCAAACGCGTCTTTCCCAGTATGCGTAGCGATAACCGGATTCGTATGCAGTACAGGGATATGCATATCAGGAAACAATTCTTGCAGACCTTCTTTGAATTCTTGTGCCAATTCTTTTGCATCCGCATGTGAGATGCCGATTTGCCGCACATTTGGCAATTCTTTCAGTTCGTTTTTCAAATTATTGAACCATTTGTCAAACGTTTTCTTTCCTCGCCCCTTCGTTACAGGAATCAATTCAGAGTGGGCGAAATTCATCACCACGCGTATGTTCAAAACACTAGACAGTAAACCAGTCGTTCGGCTGATTCTTCCACCTTTTACCAAGTTGTCTAGTGTGGAAATTCCGATGTATAATTTTGTATGATCTTGTACTTTTTTGACTTCTTCAAGGATTTCCTCTACTGATTTACCTTCTTTTGCTAATTCAGCTGCTCGAATTACCTGAAACGATAAACCTTGGTCAGTGGTATCACTGTCGATAACCGTTACTTTCGTTTTTGTTAAATTACTAGCTTGTCTTGCTGCTTCTACTGTTCCGCTCAAGCCTTTTGTCATGTGGATCGAAATCACTTCACTGCCGTCTTCTCCTAACTCATCATACATTGAGATGAATTCTCCAATCGGTGGTTGGCTGGTTTTTGGCAGATTTTTTGCTTTCGCCATCATTTCCATAAATCTTTCACCGTCTAATTGGTCATCATCCGGATATACTGTTCCGTCGATCATGATGGATAGCGGCATGACACGAATGCCTAAAGCGTCGCGTATGTTTTTTTCCATCGTACATGAAGAATCTGTTACGATTTTTACGTTTGTCATTATTTTCTCTCTCTTTCTTTAACAAGATGCCTTATTCATGTTAAACTACATGTAAGACAATTTCTATTTTTAGTATAACAGACAAATAATGATTTTTCATTAATTACACCTAGTAAAGGAGCCGTTTTCATGGAAAAAACGAAATTTAATCGAACGTATGAAATATTAAATGAAGTGTTTAATGCAATCACCCATGGAATTGGGACTGGATTGAGTATCGCAGGACTAGTGATTCTTTTGATAAAGGGTGTCCACTTGCATTCCTCTCTCCATATTGTCTCTTATGCTATCTATGGATCGATGATGATTCTTTTATTTTTAACGTCTACGTTGTTTCATTCATTGATTTTTACAAAAGCAAAAAAGGTGTTCCAAGTATTCGATCATAGTTCGATTTTTCTTTTGATTGCAGGAAGTTATACTCCTTTTTGTTTGCTGAGTATCCGAGGATGGCTAGGTTGGACTTTATTTGTATTGATCTGGTTGTTTGCGATTCTTGGCATTATATATAAAGCGTTGACGTTGCATAAACGCGAGAGAGTATCAAAAGTATCTACGATCATCTATATTTTTATGGGGTGGCTCTGTGTCGTGGCTGCTGTTCCTCTTTATCATTCTCTTGGAATGACTGGTGTTATTTTGATGGTGGCAGGCGGCCTTTCTTACACGATAGGCGCATTCTTTTATAGTTTGAATTCTATCCGCTATATGCATGTTGTTTGGCATTTGTTTGTTATGTTAGGTGCAGGTTTTATGTACTTCTCTGTTTTATTCTTTACTTAATAAAAAAGCTATTGATGGGTCAGCTCTAATAAAAGCTGTTCCATCAATAGTTTTTTTTATCGTCTATTCGCCTGTCCCTTTTTTTAAAGGATTCTCATTACGCTGATAGGTTTCAAATTGATGCGGGTAACGATTTTTTTCATCTATTTCTCCTTGACTCGTATTGATCAATGACCAATCAGACCAGTCAACAGGTGGAAAATAAGCATCTCCATCAAATATATGATGGATGACTGTCCGGTATAATATCGTACAAAATGGTAGAAATTCTTGATAAACAGCTGAACCTCCGGCGATGAAAAAAATACCGTCTGTTTCTTTTTCCAAGGCAAGCACTTCTTCTACACTATGCATAACATGCACGCCTTCTGCTGTATAGGAAGGATCTCTAGTCAAAACAATCGTTTGACGATTCGGCAACGGACGGCTGCCCATCCCTTCGAAAGTTTTACGTCCCATCACTAATGTATTTGCTTCTGTCATTTGTTTAAAGAATTTCAGATCATTTGGCAAATGCCAAGGAAGACGGTCTTCTTTTCCAATCAATCCGTTTTCGTCCTGTGCCCAAATTGCAGCTAACATTTTCTCATCCTTTCTGATTTTAAACAGCGATAGGCGCTTTGATCGTTGGATGTGGGTCATATCCTTCTAACTGGATATCTTCCATCTCAAAATCAAATACTGACTGCTTTTCCTGATTCAAAGCTAAAGTTGGAAATGCGCGTACTTCTCGGCTTAATTGTTCTTTCATTTGTTCGATATGGTTGATATAAAGATGAGCATCTCCTAATGTATGAACAAATTCTCCCACCTCTAAACCTGTTTCATGTGCAATCAAGTGAGTCAGCAACGCATAACTTGCAATATTGAACGGAACACCTAGAAAGACATCCCCGCTACGTTGATACAATTGGCAGCTTAACCGTCCCTCTTGCACATAAAATTGAAACATCGTATGGCAAGGAGGCAAAGCCATGCTAGGAACATCTTCTGGATTCCATGCAGAGACAATCAATCTTCTAGAATCAGGTGTCTTTTTGATTGCTTCGATCACTTCTTTGATTTGATCGATAAAACCGCCGTCTTTTGTCTCCCAATGCCGCCATTGATAACCGTAGATGTGACCAAGATCACCGTATTTCTCAGCAAAGGAATCATCTGTTAGGATCTTTTCGCAAAAAAGTTTGCTCTGCTTTTTGTATTCTTCATTGAATTCAGGATCTGCCAAACTTCTATGTCCAAAATCAGTCATATCTGGTCCGTTATAATCTGTACTTTTGATATAGCGTTCAAATGCCCACTCATCCCAAATATGGTTTTTATTTTGTAATAGATAGCGGATGTTCGTATCTCCTTTTAAAAACCAAAGCAGTTCGCTTTTGATCAAGCCAAAAGGTACTCGTTTCGTTGTTAACAAAGGAAACCCATTTTGCAGATCAAACCGCATTTGGTACCCGAATAAACTTAACGTGCCCGTGCCCGTTCTGTCTTCTTTACGATGTCCTTCTTCCAACAATTTTCTTCCTAAGTCAAGATACGCTTGTTCCATCCCTTTTCCTCCTAATCTTCTGCCCATTCACTCAAATATTCCCAACGTGCCATTTTTTCTTCAAGTTGTGCTTCTGTCTCAGATACGTCGTTTTGCAATTCCTGTAACCGAGTGAAATCATCTCCTTGATGATTCATCTCTTCTTGGAGCAATGAGATTTTTTCTTCAAGTTCTGCAATATCCTCTTCAATCGTTTCCCATTCTTTTTGCTCCATATAAGATAATTTTTTCTTTCCAGCAGGTTCCTTGCTCTGTGTTTTTGGCTTCACTTTTTCAGCAGGCTGCTGGAGTTCTTTTTGCTTCAGCAAATAACTGGACATGTTTCCATAATAAAGTTCTTGTTTTCCGTTTCCTTGGAATACCAATAGCTTATCTGCTACCTTATCCAAGAAATAACGGTCATGGGAAACAGTGATCACAGCACCTGGGAAACTTCTGAAATAGTCTTCCAAAATCGTCAATGTTGCTATGTCCAAATCATTGGTCGGTTCATCCAATAATAACACATTGGGTTGTTGGATCAGCAGTTTCAACAAAAACAATCGCCGTTTTTCTCCGCCTGAAAGTTTGCCAATCAGTGTCCCATGCATAAATCTCGGAAATAAAAATCGTTCAAGTAATTCTGCTACCCCGATTTGACTGCCATCAGCCGTTTTTGCTTCTTCAGCAGCTTCTTGCAAGTAAGCAATCATCCGTTTATCTGGTGCCATTTCTTCATTTTCTTGTGTATAATACGCAAGCCGAACCGTTTCACCGATAGAAATTGTACCGCTATCCAGAGGAATTCTGCCAGCTAGAATATTAAGCAATGTCGATTTCCCTGCCCCATTTTTACCAGTAATTCCTAGCCTTTCCCGAGATTGGATCAGCAAATCTAAATGTTCTAGCAGTGTTTGGTCATTTATACGGTAACTGCCATCTTTGATTTCCAGTACTTTTTTTCCTAAACGTTGTGTCGCTAGATTCAATTCTAAGTCATCTTCTTGGTTTACTTGATATAAATTCTCCTTTAGATCTTCGAAACGGTTGATTCGTGCTTGCTGCTTGGTACCGCGAGCCTGCACTCCTGCCCTCATCCATGCTAGTTCTTGCTTATAAAGCCGCTTGCGCTTTTCTTCTTGTTCTACTTCTACACGATCACGTTCTGCTTTTTCTAAGACGTAAGCTTCATAATTTCCTTTGTACTCGTATAATTTCCCAAATGAAAGTTCGAAGATCCGGTTTGCTACTCTATCTAGAAAATACCGATCGTGGGTAACCATCAGTAGGGCGCCACGGTATTGTTTCAAATAGTTTTCCAACCACTCGATCGCTTGATAATCCAAATGGTTTGTTGGCTCGTCTAGTAATAGTAAATCGGGTTCATCAATCAGCACTTGAGCTAAACTAACTCGTTTTTTCTGTCCACCCGATAGCGTATTTATTTTTTTATCTAATTCACTGATTCCTAATTTTTGCAAAATAATCTTCGCATTGGTATCTGTGGTCCAAGCATCTTCTTTATTCATTTGTTCTTCTGCTTTAGCATAACGTTTTTGCACATTAGGGTCTTCTCCATTTTCCCCAAGTTCGATCAATGCTTCCTCATATGCTCGAACAGTTTGGATCAAGGGACTGTTTCCCTGAAAGACTGCTTGGAGAACAGTTAGTTCATCAGAAAATTCAGCTGCTTGAGAAAGATAACCTATACGGTAATCAGTTGGATAAAACACTGTTTGCCGATCGCCATCGCCGCTATCGATACCAGCAATAATATTTAAGAGACTTGTTTTACCCGTCCCGTTCGTCCCAATCAACCCGATACGGTCTTTTTCGTGGATCAAAAAAGAAATCTGGTCAAACAAATCTTTTTCACCATAAGTTTTTTTGAGGTCAGTTACTTTTAATTCTTTCAACGTGTTCCCTCCTTATCTTGGATATTGTATCATAAAAATAGTGAACTTCAGGAAAATTTTTTTCGAATTTGTTCTTTTTGTGTTCCAAAAAAAGAACAGGACCGATCCGATCCTGTTCTGACATGTTTTGTTTTTATCGTTCTTGAAAATCTATTTTTTTATTTCGTTGCGCTCGATTTTTTTGACTTTGCTCGAAACGCAAATCGGAAAGAAAAGTTATCTGACGGTTTGTTCATCGTATAAGATTCTAACAAATTGATATTCCTACGGTAGCTATTCGCAGAAAACGTCGTGATTTTCTCAGCAACTTCGTATTCATCAATGATTTTTCTTTCAAGATAATAACCTCTCAGCATTTTTTTCGTAAACAGGCTATCTTGCTGGATCATCCACGAAGAAATCAAATTCCCCGAGCTCATTTTTATTCCCTCAAGTTTACGTTGCTGGATAAAAAATTGAAGCATCGTTTCATCATAAATATCAGTCAAGTTATCTAAACTTTCAATAATCAATTGGGTATTTTTTTGATATGTCTCCCTGATTTCTTGGATATCTTCATCACTAATAAATGTCTGACGATCCGCATACCTTCTTTGCCAAAACATTTTGGGGTGGAGAACGATTCGCATCAACCTACGGACAACAATGAACCAAAAGCCGATAAAAGATAAAAATTGACTGGTGATCGAATGTTCGAACCGGGAAAGAAAACGGGAATAAAAGCGATAACCATTAGAAGAAAGTTTACCCGAACGATAACTTTCATCTAATCCGTCGCGTTCGATCGACAAAATCAGCGCTTGTATTTCTTGTACTTCTTGCTTTTCATCATCGGTTAAATCTTCCAAGTACAAATCACGTATCCGTTCCTGGTAATTTTCTATCACTGCTTCAGTGGCTAAAAATTCTTTTGTATCACGATCAATTTCCTTTATTTCTTTTCGCAAAACTTCAACGACCTCTTCTAAGATCATCAAAGCATTCAAATCCGTGCTTTTCGCTTCCTCTGTTTCCGTCAGCATAGGCAAGACAATGATCCCTATGACCAAAGTCACTAAGATGACACCGGCCGTCAGAAACAAAAGTAAAGATCGCTGGTAAAACATCATATTATTGATCGAAAAGGGCAAAATAAAGATCGTAGCCAAACTGACTGTTCCCTTTACACCGCCAAATGTCAAAATCAAGATCTCGTTCAACTGTTTTTTGAACTTTTTACTGCCATCTTTGAATACATAAAAAAGACTGATGGAAATGAATCTAATCACAAAAAGCATAATAGAGATCAATACGATAATTGCTAACAAAAGACCGTTTGGATATAAACCGTCGCCCCATACCGGCGAGAATACTTGTGTCAGTTCGATTCCTAAGAATATAAACACTAATGCATTCAGTGTAAAAGCAATAGTTGCCCATGTACTGTGGGACAAACTCGATAACTCTGCATCAAACACGGTGATTCTTCTAAAACCAGAAGCTTGGAGAATACCTGCTGCCACTGCAGCAATGATTCCAGATACATCAAATGCCTCTGCCAATACATAGGCTAGAAAGGGAAGCAAAAGTTCGATCAGCAGATACCCTGTGACATCTTGTGCCGATGCTTTTTCAATCAAATGGATTATTTTTTGTTTGAACCAGACAAGCAAAAAACCGATCAAAGCTCCACCAATACTGGAGACCACTAAACTCATCCCAGCATTTACTGCGGAAAAAGAACCGGTGATCAGCGCACCAAGAGCAAACTGGAAGGCAGTAACACCAGATGCGTCATTCAACAGGCCTTCTCCTTCTAAAATATGCATTGCTTTCTTAGGGATATTCACCCGTCCAGAAAGCGAACTGACTGCTACCGCATCTGTCGGACCTAACGCTGCTCCAAAAGCAAAGCAGGCAGCAAGAGGGACACTTGGCAACAGGAATGACAACGTCGCACCTACGCCGACAAGGGTCAAAATGACTCCGCCAAATGCCAAGAACAGAATCGTCCCGAAATTTTTGAGAATCGAAGAAATATCTGCTTTTTCTCCTTCTCTAAATAATAATGGTGCAATGATCATAACCAAGAACAATTCAGGTTCAAAATCAACTGATTGTCCCCACTCTGTCAGACCTAATACCACTCCAAGGAAAATTTGGATCAGTGGAGCTGGGATCATTGGCAAAATGCGGCTAGCTATGTTCGATAAGGTGATCGTTACTGCAAATACAATAACTAACTCAGCAAATTCCATCGTCCATCCCCTTTATTTTTTATTTTGTGTAAGCATTTTTAAAAATTGTTCTTTTTTCTTTAAAATTTTGGTTTCAACTACTTCAACTTGTGTTTGATTTCCCTCTAATTCACACTGTACACGTTTTGACTCCAAACGAAGCAGATCATGTTTCAGACGTTCCAACTGACGATACATCAATATATTTCTTTTACGCAACTTACAAAGTATTTGACGGCGGTCATCCATCGAAAGGGCGCCATAGCGATCATGCAACAGTTTTTTTTGTTGTTCAAAACTTTCTCTCATTTTCTAGATCTCCTATACACAAACTTCCATCATTATAGCAAAGTTCTCTTTGAATGAAAAATATTTCATTGTTTCATCGTTTATTGCTAGTTAGAAATTTCCATAAATTTTTCAACGCCTCATTCTATTCCAAATAGTCACAGATATCAAGTAAAACTTAAGAAAGATAAAAGTTTCTAACAAAAATAATATCCGTTTTTTTATCATATCCTCCTTGTTCCTTTGTCATAACAAAAAAAAGACTGTGACAAAAATCTTGTCACAGCCCCTTATTCTGAATAAATGGTGTTCTAGAGACAGCCTATCAGCCATAAGGCACGATGTTGTAAAATATGAGAAGCTATTTTTCAACATCACTTCTTATCGCTCCTGCGGTTACTCGTCGCAATTTTTTTGTTAGAGTTTTCATCATCGCTCAAGGCTGAATGTCTCTTTCACAACCTCATTTTTTGCGTAAAATCAATTTATTCGAAAAATTCTCCGTATACATCTTCTACACGTTGGTCTGGGTTGATTACGATGTACAAGTTACCTGTTTTTTCGCTGATTTTTGTAGATTGGTATTGGTTGTCTAATCCTTCTGTTCCTTTATCTAGATATGGGAAGTATACAAGATCAGGTGTTCCATTGCGATAAAGGATTTCCATTCGTTCGATATCTTCGTATTTCAATGCACGATTAAACATGCCCATTTCCAGTCCACCTAAGTTGATATCATGTGTCGCAACTGCGTCCCCTTCATGGAAGATTTCGATTTTAAATCCGGCACATGGATGGATTTCAACAAATTCACTGCCGTTGATCCGTCCAAAACTTGTTGTGATTTGTTTGATCCAAAGATCGCCGATGTGGCGGCGGTTAATCGTCCATGTTTCTCCATTTCTAAAATAAAATTTTAGCGCTGTCATTTCTTTACTCATTAAAAAGACTCCTTTATGATGTAATTTATTCTTGTACTTCCTCAGTTTAGCACAAATTTATGTAAGTGGTCACATTTTATGTTTTTTCTTCTAATGACGTATCTGCCCAGTTTAAGTAGCTAGCCAAGCTGAGCAGATACAGTCTAGCTTTTTTTAAATCAATTTTTCTTTCGATAAAAAATCCAAAACCTGTTTTTTATCATTTTCTATTCTTTGTTCTACGACAGCTTTTTCAGCTGATTGCAAAGCTTCACTAACCCACTTGCCAGGTTTTTTTCCACTTTCTTCCAGCAAGATTTTACCATCTACAGCTAATTCGCTTAATGACTTGATAGGTAAACGATCATAGGATTCTTCTACGACATCCATCTGTGGTGTTTCATCAAAATAAGTCATCAATTCTTCTACTTGCAATGCATGCTCTTTGCCTAAGAAGTATAATTCAAACGGTTCTAAAACTCCAGTTTTTCGTTGACGCAGTCCTTGAACAAGTGCTTGGACATCCTTGATCATTTGATTGGAACACTTCCACGATTTCAAAAAGGAGCGGATTTCATTTTCTTTTAGATCCAGTTGACTGATTAATAATGTCCATGCTTGACTCTCTTCTTTCAATGGAACGGAAGGTAATTCAGCAAAACGTAAAAGTGCTTCACCTTCTTCTCTCAAACCAGGGCAGCAAATATAACATTCTGTTTCAATGAATGCATGGATTCCTGCAGACCGTTCATTTCCCAAAAGCATCTTGATGAATTCCACATTTATACGTTCTACAGATATTTTGCTTAATAGCTCGTGGTTTTCTTTGATGGCGTAGAAGGTTTCTTCCTCTAATTTGAATCCTAATTGACTGACAAAACGCAACCCGCGCATCATTCGCAAGGCGTCTTCATGGAACCGCTCATGAGGATTGCCTACAGCTCGCAAGATTTGTTCTTCTAAATCTTGCAGGCCATCGAACAAATCGATGATTTCGCCGTCTTCTTTCAAAGCAAAGGCATTGATTGTGAAATCTCTTCGTTTTAAGTCTTCTTCCAACGAACGAACGAATTCTACATGATCTGGTCTGCGGTAGTCTTGATAAGTTGATTCCGTCCGAAATGTGGTGATTTCATATTGTTCATCGTTTTCTAATACCAATACAGTCCCGTGTTCGATCCCGATATCTATCGTTTTTGGAAAAAGCTGTTTGATTTCTTCTGGAAATGCGCTTGTTGCGATATCCACATCATGGATCGGCTGGTTCAGCAAGATATCACGAACACTTCCACCTACAAAATAAGCTTCATATCCTGCATTTTCTAATTTTTTCAGAACTGGAATTGCCTTTTGGTATTCCAGAGGTAATTGTTTTAATTTCATTTTTCCAACCTTTCCTGTGTGTTTCTTGTACTGAGATAAGTACTCAGTTGCATGATGCCTGATTGATACGTCCGTTTTAGCGGCTTCAAAGCACAAACCACTTCATCTTTTTTACTTGTCCTTCCGTTCAAAGCGGTTATAGTCTCTGTGATTGAATTTTTCCATATTTTTTTCAAAAACATCAGTTAAGTCGATATTCAATGAATTAGCCATGATCATCGTAACGAATAAAACATCTCCAAGTTCTTCTGCTACCGAGTTATCTGGTTCCGAAGCTTTTTTGCTTTTTTCTCCATAAGTGTGGTTGACTTCTCTGGCCAATTCACCTACTTCTTCCGTTAATCGAGCCAGCTGAGCTAATGGAGAGAAATACCCGACCTTGAATTGTTGGATATATTCATCTACTTCTTGCTGCATACTGTATAAAGAACGTTTTTCATCCATCTTTTTCCCTCCAAAACTATCTTACCAAAACTTTAACGCAAATCCTAGATAAGAGCAATTGAGAAAATCGAATTTCCATGCTACATTTAGGAAGGAATTTCTAAATGTAGATTCTGTGAAAATACATAATTGAAAGCTGGGATTCATATGGCTACACGGAAAACAGTAAAAGAAGTACTTTTTATTATTATAGGAACGAGTATTTACGCATTTGGACTTGTTTATTTGAACATCGCTAATCACTTAGCAGAAGGGGGCGTCTCAGGGATCACCTTGATCTTGAGAGCTTTATTCGGAATTGATCCAGCTTATACGACTTTATTAATCAATATCCCGTTGATTTTACTAGGGGGAAAGATCCTCGGAAAACGTTCTTTAGCCTACACTGTTCTAGGTACACTCTCTTTGTCATTCTTTTTATGGATCTGGCAACGGGTTCCGCTAGAAATCAATTTACAGCATGATCTACTGATCGTTTCTCTACTTGCGGGTTTGGTTGCAGGGGTAGGAAGCGGGATCGTCTATCGGATGGGTGGAACAACAGGCGGAAGCGATATTATCGCTCGGATTTTAGAACAAAATTACGGCATCTCCATGGGGCGTTCTCTATTGGCATTCGATATCATCGTCTTGCTTGCTTCCTTAACCTATATCGACTTGAAACGCATGATGTATACATTGATCGTTTCCTATGTTTTCAGTCGCGTAATTGATTCAATCTTGGATGGTGGGTATTCTGCAAAAGGTCTGCTTGTCGTCTCCAACAAAAGCGAAGAAATTGCACCGCTGCTGATGACCGGTCTGCAAAGAGGTGTCACCTTCCTCTCTGGCGAAGGCGCATTCTCTGGAAATTCAAAAAAGATCATCTACATGGTCGTTAGTTCTAGTGAATTAACGGAAGCCAAGAGAATTGTCCACGAGATTGACGAAAAAGCTTTTCTGTCGATTATTAATGTGCATGAAGTTGAAGGGCAAGGGTTTACCTATTTGAAGCCACAAACAAGATTACTGAAAAAACGATAAAAAAGACGAGGGGTAGCTGTGAGGAAAGATTCCAAATCCAGCTGCCCCTTGTCTTTTTTGGTATGATTCATTTTTAGCTAATTATTATGTTCGCTTACTCGATTATTTTTCTTTTGCGTCTGCAAAAGGATTTTTCGGTTGACTTCATCAGACAATTTCAAAAATGCATCCCTGTCTCCATCTTCTAGCGCTTGATCGATTTGAGCATAAAGCATATTTAGTTTTGCTGCTTCTTCTTTTTCTTGAAAATATCGCTCGATCAATTCAGTATCTTCTTCACTGACAGAAGCATCCCAAGAAGAAAATGGATTATCTTCTAAGATCGATAGATATTCTCTTGTCTGCCAAGCATTCTCAAATAGACATTCCACATATAAGGGTTTCTTCCAATTCAATCGGATCTCATGAAAAATCTGATCTGTATCCGTAAATTCTTTTCCCTGCAAAAACAATTTCATTGGTTCCCCTTCAACAGATAGATCACTGATTTGCAGACCTCGATCCGCAAAATTTGCCCCTTCTACAAAGTGGACATTACTTAAAATCGCTTCATGATTGGCAAGATAATTCAAGATCCAAAAAACTTCTCTTCGGCTAAAAGATACATGATTGACCATCCACGTTAAAAAATTCTTCTTTTCCCGTACATCAATTAGCATTTTTCTCACCTCTCTGTTAGATCATCTAATAATGACAGTGCCTCCATATCTCCTGGTTCAAGTTTTAAATAATGAGTCAATAATTCTTGCGCTCTTTTTAGCTGTCCTTCTTCTCTTAAGAAAAAGGCATATTCTTTCAAGAAATCTGGTTCATGAGATAGTTCATGATAAGCTTGTTCATAGTGTACAGCTGCAACGATGAAGTCTTCTAATTCATTATAAGCATGCGCTAGATTCCATTCCGCATACGGATTAGCAGTTTCTTCCATCTGATTGATCACTTGTATCACATCTTCATATCTTTCATCATCCAAGTAAAGATTGCTTAAAGTAAGTAATGTTTCATCTTGTTTATCTCCTACTTCTAAAGCTTTCAGCAAGAGTTCCTCTGCTCGCTGTTTGTCGTGGAGACGAAAAGCATTTTCAGAGGCTAGATGATAAAGTTCAACTTGGTAAGGATTTTCTTTGATTCCTTCTTCTAACACTGTTTGCGCTTCTTCAACCATTTCTTCTTCTTGAAGAGCTTGTCCTAGATATAGATATAACGATTGATAATGCGGATTGACTTCTCGAAGTTCTTCCAGATAGTTGATTGCCTGCTGATTTTCTTTTAATTGGAGATTCGTAAAGGCTAGCTGGAACAGTCGATCATCTGTCTTTTCTTCTTTCAATGCTTCTTCTAAAGGTGCGATAGCTGCTTCAAATTCACCTTGCATGCTTAAGGATTGCCCTAAACGTTCTTGCATCGAGATTCCTGACATCTCGTTTATCCCACTTGCCAACAATGTTTCATAAATCACTGCTGCCTCTTTGAAACGATCGACTGAAAAATACAATTCAGCTAGTGCAAACTGGATCAATGGTTCATCCGGTAGCAACCCTGCCGCTTCTTTCAATTTTGCTTCACTTACTTCAGGAATCCCGATGACTTGGTACAAATCAGCTATCGCCAATAAGCTTTGCGGATAGTAATCACTTTCCTTATCCACTTTTTCCAAGTATTCAAAAGCTAGGTCGATCTCATTGTCTTCGATTGCAATTTCTGCTAGGGGGATGTTTAGTCCGTCATTTTCTGGATATTGGTTGATCAATTGTTCAAAAATCTGTTTTGCTTCGATCAAAAAGCCAATAGCTAGCAATTCTTCCCCTAGTTCAGCTAATATATCTGCTGGATCTTCTTTTAATGCTTTTTCTAAAAAGAGTTGTGCTTGTGCCAGATCTTCATCTGATAAAGCTTGCAACATTTTTTCGCTATTTGTATTCATTTCAATTCCCTCTTATCTCGCTGACGATTTGTTGAAATACCGTCATTGTTCTCAACAATTCTTTTTCGTTTGGTCGTTGGTATCCGTCTATTATACCTATTTTTTCTAAAACAAGTATTTTTTTGCTTTTTTCTGCCAAGAAAAGGACTTTTTCCAAATACTCCATCTTTGAAATCTGTTCTAACCATTGGATAGGATAGCCAAGCAGGTCTAGCCATACAAAAAAATTTTTTAGTTGGAAATCAAAAGGATAGGCTTGGAGATTCCACACGAAATGAAACATCATCCCTAAAAATTTTTTCATACTAGCAGAAAGCAAGTGCCCATTTTCAGTCAGATAAAAAGCTTGTTCAAACAGTTTACCATAATTTGACAGATTTTCTGCCTCTAATTGATAAAAATAAATCATTTCTTCGATCATCCCGGCAAATGGCCGGGTCGTTAATTGCTTTTTATTTGGATAGTTTTTATACAAATTTTGTAAAAAACGGTGATCACAAATCATTCCGCAACAGATAAAAGTCAAAAAGTCAATCTGTTTTCCGTCCACTTGCCGCTCGCTGATCGTTTGATCATAAACGATGCGTTCTGGCATGTTGATGGTTTGCAGCACGACACGATTCGGTAGCTGCAAAATCGTTCGCTGTGGAGTTAATGCTCGGCTCAGCGAACGGATCGACACAGGAATCAGCCAAAGTGATGAATCAAGGATTGTATGTTTTTGAAAAAAACCTGCCAGATCCATGATCCCTTCATTTCCAAATCCGATAACAAACATGGATTGATTTTCGGGATAGCGTTTGGTGAAATCAAGCAAATTCTTCAATTCTGTTAAATGATTACATTGAGTATTGGCACAAATGTACCAGTCATTATTTGCCTGATTTGCAAATAATGGGTTAATCTTATCTGCAAACAAATCATAATAACGCTGATTTGTTAAAAACAAGATGGGTTGATCGATTGAAAGTGCTCTTAGTTGACTGACAAGCGTTTCTCCGTAGAACACTTTCGTCAATGCTTCTTCTACTTGATAATCAAGTTCCATGCGCATCCCTCCTCTTCTTATTTTTATTTTACCATTAGTAAGCAAAATCTAGAAAAGATAAGGGCAAAGTCCACCTCTTAACTTGGAAATAAATAAAAATTAAATAAAATACATGTGTTTTTTATGTATGACATGCGGATTCGAAATTTTTGTCTCTTAATTGACTTTTTCTGCTAGGAAATAAAAAGAAAAGCACTTGTAGCCCTAGAGCCACAAGCGCTTTTTTACTGTCTTATTTAACAGCGTCTTTTAATGCTTTACCTGGTTTGAATGCAGGTACTTTGCTAGCTGGAATTTCGATTTCTTCACCAGTTTGTGGGTTGCGACCTTTGCGAGCTGCGCGTTCGCGAACTTCAAAGTTACCAAAACCGATTAATTGAACTTTTTCGCCGTTAGCTAAAGCATCTTGAATAGTTGAAAATACAGCATCTACTGCTGCAGTTGCATCTTTTTTAGTTAAATCAGTAGCTGAAGCAACTTTTTCGATTAATTCTGCTTTGTTTGCCATGGATAGATTCACCTCCTCCACAAGAGATATGATAGAAATATCATTTAGTTAAAACTTTCTGAGTGGTCCAGAAGTTTAAAAAGAAATATTGATTAACTTCAATATTCTGTTATCACGATATCATATGAACCGCTTAATAGCAAGGTTTTTACCAATTTTCATATGCTTTTTTTAGTCATAGAAACGTAACAAACAAAACTGTCTTTTTCTTTTGAAAAAAAAACGTTGATATGGTAAAATGCCTATTTTCTTCTACGAGGGATGATTCGAATGGATGTCCCTTCAAAAGTAAATGCTTTTCTGATTTGATTTTCTAAGAAACGCTCATAAGAAAAGTGCATCAATTCCTCTTCATTGACAAAAACAACAAATGTAGGCGGTTTGACAGCAACTTGTGTAGCATAAAAAATCTTCAGCCGTTTTCCTTTATCTGTCGGTGTTGGATTGATGGCTACAGCATCCATAATGATATCATTCAAAACAGCAGAAGAGATACGAAGATTCTGGTTCATACTTACTTGTTCGATCATTTCAGGAAGACGTTCCAACCGTTGTTTAGTCACTGCAGAAACAAAGACGATCGGTGCGTAATCTAAATATCGGAATTCATCACGGATCTCTTGTTCGAAATCACGCATCGTATTGGTTTCTTTCTTCACAAGATCCCATTTATTCACAACGATAATGACACCACGCCCAGCTTCATGAGCGTAACCCGCTACTCGCTTGTCTTGTTCTCGAATCCCTTCTTCCGCGTTCAGTACCATCAAAACGATGTCAGAACGGTCGATCGCACGCATCGCACGCATCACGCTGTATTTCTCAGTATTTTCATATACTTTTCCGCGTTTACGCATGCCGGCTGTATCGATCATCAAGAATTTCTGTCCACTTTCAGAAACAAAGTGAGTATCGATTGCATCCCTTGTCGTTCCTTCAATATCCGAAACAATCACACGTTCTTCTCCTAAAATCGCGTTGATCAAAGAAGATTTACCAACATTTGGGCGACCAATCAAACTAAACTTGATTGTGTCGTCATCCTCTTCTTCAGTCTCTTCAGAGAAATACTTCACTGCTTCATCTAAAATATCGCCAATTCCTAGTCCGTGGCTTCCTGAAACAGGATAAGGATCGCCTAGTCCTAAAGAATAAAATTCATAGATATCATTTCTCATTTCCGGATTATCTACTTTATTGACTGCTAAAATCACTGGTTTATTACTTCTGTATAAAATTTTCGCAACCATCTCATCTGCGTCTGTCACGCCTTCGCGTCCGCTGACGACACAGATGATCACATCTGCTTCTTCAATCGCGATTTCTGCTTGATGTTTGATCTGATCCATAAAAGGTTCATCACCAAGATCAATTCCGCCTGTGTCGATCACGCTAAATTCTCGACCTAACCATTCGCCTTTTGCATAAATACGATCACGAGTTACTCCAGGAGTATCTTCGACAATCGAGATACGCTCACCAGCGATGCGGTTAAAAATCGTAGACTTACCGACGTTCGGGCGGCCAACGATTGCAATTGTTGGATTTGCCATATTATTTCCTCCTCACAAGTTTCCAATCTCACTTAGTTTAACGAATGCAATGCCAACTTTCAAGCATAGATTGTCAATTAAACGAAGTATTTTTATTCCTTAATGAAATACTCACCGCTTTTCAAAAGAAAAACTGAGACAAAAGCAGCTGCTTTCATCTCAGTCACAGATACAAAATCAATTATTTTTCAGAATCATCGGTTGCTTTTTCTTCTACTTCTTCTTTCAACGCATCCCCTAAAATGTCTCCCATAGTGAATCCAGTATTTTCTTCTGGTAATTCATAAGACTCCACATTTTTTGGTTCTTCTTCTGAAGCTGGTTTTTCTTCTAAAGCTTTGATGCTCAATGCAATACGATGTTCTTCTGGATGGATCTCCAGTACTTTCACTTTCACTTCGTCGCCTTCATGAAGTACTTCGTGAGGTGTGGCGATATGTTTATGTGAGATTTGAGAGATATGGACTAGTCCTTCTACTCCAGGGAATACTTCAACAAAGGCACCGAAACTTGTTAGACGTTTAACAGTTCCGTCCAATACTGCTCCAACTGGGGCTTTTGTATCGATTTCTGACCAAGGTCCAGGCTGTGTATCTTTGATTGACAAGGAAACACGTTCTTGTTCAGGGTTGATAGACAACACTTTGACGTTTACTTCGTCATTAACAGCTAACACATCACTTGGTTTTGCTACATGACTATGAGAAATCTCTGAGACATGGACTAGACCGTCAATTCCGCCTAGGTCGACAAATGCCCCGAAATCAGTAAGACGTGCGACACGTCCGCTGAGAACATCTCCCTCATGAATCGTTGAAAGGATTTCTTTTTTCTTTTCTTCTCTTTCATTTTCAACTACCGCTTTGTGCGATAAGATCAAACGATTTTCTGATGGTTCGATTTCAATGATTTTAAAGCTCAATGTTTTGCCTTTATAATCTGAAAAATCCGCAACAAAATGATCTTCCACCATTGATGCAGGGACAAAGCCACGCACACCGACGTCAACGACTAAACCGCCTTTGACAACATTTGTAACAGGTGCTTCAATTACCTTGCCGTCTTGGAAATCTCTTTCAATGTCTTCCCAAACTTTTTTAGCATCTAAACGGCGTTTTGAAAGAAGATAGCTGCCGTTTTCTTTATCTTTGCCAATCGTACTGATAACGACTAAGTCTAATACATCGCCGACTTTCACTACTTCGTTGATATCTTCTACTGGTAAAGTTGATAATTCTTTTGCCGGAACGACGCCTTCAACTCCGGCCCCTTCGATTCCGACAATTACTTGTTTGTCTTCGATAACCAAAACTTCGCCCTTAACAACATCGCCAACTTTTACTTCTTGGACGCTTTTCATTGCGTCTTCCATTGACTGGTTGTTCTCTTGATTTTGATCAAATTCTGTCATAACACTTGTCCTCCTAACCAACATTCTGCCGTAAGTACGGTACTGTTTTTAGTTTAATTGATTATTCAAAAAAAATAAAGCGATTTCGTTCGTTTTCCTTGAAAAAACAATTGTTTTTCAGTTTTTTTCTTCATTTAAAAAAGAAGATATCCCTTTTCTAAAACGACGGCTTTTATCGCTGCAACGACTTCTGGAATGGATTTGCCGGTAGTATCGATACGAACAGCGTCCTCTGCTTGCTGCAGCGGAGAAACTTCCCTTGTTGAATCATAATGGTCTCTTGCCTGTATCTCTTTTGTTAGTGTTTCAAGATCAGTCGGAATCCCCTTTTCTTGGTTCTCTTTGAATCGTCTTTCTGCACGCTCACTTACGCTTGCTACTAAAAAGATTTTTACTTCTGCATTCGGCAATACAGCTGTCCCGATGTCTCTTCCGTCCATCACAACGCCACCGCGTTCGCCTATTTTCCGCTGGATAGCAACTAGTTCTTCTCTGACTTTCCCATGAGCAGAGACTTCTGAAACAGCTTTTGTGACATCTGGCTGACGGATTTCTAGTGTGACGTCTTTTGATGCTGTGAATACATGCTGCCCATCTTCTTGTTGTGAAAAAGAGATAGGATACTTTTTGATCAGTGAAACTAGTCCTTCCTCATCTGAAAAAGATACATTATTCGTAATAGCTAGATAAGTCACTGCGCGATACATGGCACCGGTATCCGTATAAATATAATTTAATTCTTTTGCTAAGATTTTGGCAACGGTGCTTTTTCCAGATGAAGCAGGTCCGTCGATCGCAATACTGATTTGTGTCATGATATAACTCCTTTTTCTCAAAAAAAAAGCCGCAAAGCGCGGCTATTATTATTTAATTCTTAGTTCTTGACCAGGGTAAAGCATAAAGTTGTTTGGATCTAAGCCATTCAATTCAAACAATTGGTCAGTGGTGATTCCTGCACGCTCAGCCACTTGTTTTGGACCTTCGCCTGCTTGAACAGTCGTTGTCGTACCGGCTACAGCTGAGGAAGAAGGTGTTGTTTCTGCTGCATTGCTGCTTGAATCCCCTGCTTGATAAGTTGTGTCACTTGAGGAAGAAGGTGTTGTCTCTGCTGCAATACTGCTTTCTGACGTTACCCCTGTATCTTGAGAAACAGTAGATTCTTCCGCCATTGTACTAGATTCTACTGTTGAAGTCTCAGTTGACTCCTCTTTTGTTGTACTTGTGGAACTTTCTACTACTGATGTCGAAGTTTCAGAAGAAGATGCTGCTGTTGCATTGTTGCTTGATCCGTTTCTGATCCAGAAATAAGCACCTGCTGGAATAGCGATACATAAGACTAGTAAAATCAAAAATAGCGAAAGAAATAATGTATTTCCTTTCTTTTGTTGTCTCTGAGAACTTCTTGATGAAACCTCATCATCTGTATCATAGATTGGTTGTTCCCATGGTTCTTGTGTTTCGTTATTTTCTGTAGATTGATGTCTATCTTTTCTGCTCACTGTTTTACCTCCTAAACTCTATCGTGTGTATTATACCATAGGAAAAAGTGTCTTGTCCTAAAAAATCAATGTTCCATGTTTTTTTTAAATAAATTTAGTAAAATCGATTCCCAATGAAGCGGTTCAGTCTTAGAAAAAGCCTTTTTCTTTGGTAGAAGTTCTACTTTTGCGCCATCAATATCACAACAATTCTGCGGCTTTTTGGAAAGTTCTTCCCCAAAATAAGCCAAGATGAATTTTCTGCGGCAGTCTTCTTCATGGATATAACGAAGCATCTGCTGCAGGCGGAATTCTTTTTCTTTTTCCTGACGTTTGAGCCGTTCCACCCAATTTTCTGGTTTTTCAGACTGCTGGATCAACTCCATCCATTTTTTTTGCAGCTCATCAAATGGCGCTTGCTCTGCTGCATATTCCAAATAAAGCTCAAAACTTTGTCGCTGTTCTCTAGAAAGTTGATTAAAGAAATAATGAATACGTTCATCTCCACTTTGATATAAAAGGATTGCTGCACTTTCTTCCTGATCTCTGCCTGCTCGACCGATTTCTTGTACATAGTTTTCCAGACTGTCTGGCAAATCGTAATGGATCACATAACGAATATCAGATTTATCGATCCCCATACCAAATGCGTTCGTAGCAATGAGAAACTGCAGCTGATTTTTTACAAACTGTTGCTGAAGCTGTCTTCTTTGAGCTGTGTCAAGGCCACCGTGATAATATCCAACTGAAAAGCGCTCCCTGAATAAATGATACAAACGTTCGACTTCTTTTTTTGTTGCACAATAAATAATTGCCGCACCATGTGCACTTTCCATGAATTGTTCAAGTTCTTGTTCTTTTTGCTGCGTTTTTCGAACAAAAAGCGAGATGTTTTGTCGATTGACTGATTGTCTAACCTCTTTTGTCTGTCGATCAAATAGCACCTGACGTATATCTTTCGCTACTAAATCTGTCGCTGTCGCGGTTAGAGCCAATGTGACCGGGTTTCCTAAATGCTCGCGGATTTTTCCTAACTGTTGATATTCTGGCCGAAAATCAACTCCCCATTGTGATACACAATGTGCCTCATCCACTACATATAGCGCTATATCCTGTTTTTTCAGCTGCTCTAAAAGAGAAGGGTTAGTCAACATTTCCGGACTCAAAAATAAAAATTTATATTGCGACAGATGACGGAGAACGTATCCTCTTTCAGCTCGCGAAAGCAAGCTATTGAAAGCAGCTACTCGTTTTTCCCCTCGTTTTTGCAGTTGTGTCACTTGATCTTCCATGAGAGAAAGTAGCGGTGACACGATGAGAACCATCCCATCCGTTAAATACCCTGTTAATTGATAGCACAGGCTTTTCCCCGTTCCTGTAGGCAAAATAGCGAGAGTATCTTCTCCATCAAGCAACGCCTGAATAATTTCTTCTTGGCCGGGTCGAAATGAATCGAATCCAAAATATTTTTTTAATTCATTTATTAACATTCTGTATCGCTTCCTTTCTCAATAGATAGATTTGATACAAACGAAATTCTCCATAATCTAATTGTCCATCTACATTCCATTCGCTGAAGCGCCACTCTCGCACGGAATCCTTATTTGGTTCCAATCGTTCGACCGTTTCTTGAGAGAGAACCCGCTCGTATGGAAAATCATCAAAAAACAAGGCCCACTCAATAAGATGATCTGTTACCGTCCCTTTTTTTAAATGACGGATTGCCATGATCTGGTCAATTGTCTGACCATTCATAAACATCTGCTTGGTGATCATCATGCTTTGATTGAAATTTTGCTGTAATAACGGATCAATCAACACATACCATAGCGAATCTGGCCGTTCTTCTATTTGTGCGAGCAAAAGATGGATACATCTGCTTTGTTGTAAATAAACAGCTGACTCATCATTGGTTTTTGCTAGCTGATACGGCAGAAGTCCTGTTTGATCATTTCCAGAGAATTGGTTAGCTAAAAAATTGGCTGCTCCTTCTGGTATCTCCGAAAACAGCTGCGCTAAACTTTCATACGCGCTATCAATCAAAATTCCACGTGGCAATCTGCTTCCACTAAGCCATTTTTTCAGTTGGAAAGTATAAAAAGGACTTGTCTCTGCTGGAAGATAATCTTGGTTCCCAGATGCCAGATTAGAAATCACTTGAACAGCAAATTTGATGAGCCGCCAACTAGTTTCCCCAGTTCGTCCATATCGGTCAAAACGCAAACCAGTATATTCTGTGTGAAGTTCAGACAACCTATCTGCTCCTGCAGACGTTAGTTTTGCTTCATTTTCATTTATTTCGATCCATCCTTGCTGTGCAAGTTTTTGCATAATCTGATAAAACTTGTCTTGCTTCAAATCTGGAAAACTGTTATGAGCAAATAAAAGTTCGTGAGTAAATCCGAAAATAAGTACTGAAGTCGTTCGTTTTCCCACAAGGAGCTGGTAAAGAGAGCTGACTCGCAGCTTGTTTCTTGATGAAAATAGCGATAAAATAAAAACAATCATATTATTCTCCTTAAGTTAGGATGGTTAGAAATGTCACTACTATGTAAACTTGTACCTGAACGCTGTATTGCATGCGGTCTTTGCCAAATCGAAGCGCCGGATATTTTCGATTATGATGAAGAAGGAATCGTTTTATTTGCCCAAGAACCAGAGGCTCATCAACAGTTCGTCATGCCGGAAGAAGAAGCGTATGTAAGAAAAGCGTATCAGAAGTGTCCAGTCCGGGCGATTTTATTAGAAAATAAAATGTAAGTCAAACTAAGCTTTAAAAATGGATACTAGATTTTCTAAACTTAAAGATAAGCCGGGATCTGTTTCTCCCGTTCCGTGAAATCCCGACTTATTTTGAAGGTTATATTTACTATCTATTTATTTGACTTGTTTTTTTCATAGACCCTATAGGTCCCATTTCGGTTATTTCAACTTTTTCAGCCAGTTTTCCAATGTATTGACAATCACAGTTTGCTGATCTGCGTTAGAAATTTCTGCTTCTCCATCTCCTTTTTGCTCACCATAGCTACCAAAACCTCCATGGTTCCCGCCGTTGATTGATACATACTCTGTTCTTTCTGGTAAGTACTGCTTGGCTTCTTCATAAGCTTTCTGATTCAATACTTTATCTTTAGTTGCTGTAATGGATAAAACTGGGACAGCTGATTCTTTCAATGTTCCTTTTTTATCGGGATAGCTTGCCATGAAGAATACCCCTTTTAAATGACTGTCTGAATGATTCTTATTCGCATATCGACTTGCCATGACACCGCCTAAAGAGTGACCACCGATCACATAATCGGAATCTGGAAAATCTTCTTTGATCTTATCCGCTTTGTTTCCACCTATCACTGCTAGATCAAGAGGCATTTTGACAATAGCAACTGAGTAGCCGTTTTTTGCTAAATCTTGCGCCCAAATACTATAACTTTCTGGTTCTACGAGAGCACCAGGATAAAAAATAAGTAATGGAGACTTTGCCTGATTCTTTTTCTCTCCTTCAAAAAACAAGTAATCTTCTTTGTTTCTTCCTTCTTTTACCACCTTTTGTGCTTCTGAAGATGGTTCGTACGTATTTTGCTGTATATAGTAATAACCGCCTCCGCCAAGTAATCCTAAAATAATGACTAAGCCAATTAGTATTCGTCTAAATATTTTCAATTTCTCCCACCTTTTCTATCTGAGTTTATACCTTCTTCTCAATCAAGTATGATTATACCTTAAAAAAAATAAGAGAAAAATGCAACCTTTCCAGCACCAAATAAAAAAGACGGAATATCCATTCGAATATCCGCCTTTTTTATATGATTGTTTTTTATTTAGCGCACAAACGATACACTGCTTCTGCATAAATTTCCATTGCTTTATACATACTGCTTAATTCCCATCGTTCATTTGCCTGATGCATGAAGTCAGGAGTATCAGGGAACATCGCACCGAATGCCACACACTGGTTCATCGTACGGGCAAACGTAGCGCCACCTGATACAAATGGTTCAGTCATGTCTCCAGTAATCTCGCGATATGTCCCCAATAGGTTTTTCACTAACTCACTGTCCAATGGCACGTATAATGAATCTAGGAAGTCAAACTCTTCATAAGACAACTCATATTTTTCTACTGTTTTAGTTAATTTAGCTACTAAATCCTCTTTTTTGAATGTCACAGGAATTCTCATATCTACACCGATTTTTGTTTGTTCTGGTGTGATTTCCAAACTTGCAAAGTTCATCGTTAACTCACCAGATTGTTCATCTTCTGTCTTGCCCACGACTGCTTCACCAGTTGCATTTTCTTGAACTAATTTTCCTAAGAAATTGATTGGGCCAAAATCGAATACTTCTGAAAGAGCGATTGCCAGACGAGAAATAGCATTCACTCCTTGTGCGGCATCTTTCGCGTGGATACTTTTACCAAGAACGACGATTCCTTCGCCTTGTTCTTCGAAATCGAATCCGTGTTTTTTCAATGCTTCTTTTACTTCATAAATCTTTTCACCAGAATAAGGAGCGGCATCAGGAACAACATTCAGCGCTCCGCCAGCTTTTACAGAAAAATCGTTCGTTCCAGGACCTGTCAAGTAAGCTTGTAGTAAGCCTTTTTCCGCATAAATTAAAGGGAATTCAGCGTCTGGCGCAAATCCTTGCGTAATGCCTTCTTCTTTCTCGTTATATTTTTCTAAACAACGCCACAAATTTTCTTCATCTGTACCAAAGATAAAACGAATACGTGTTTTGAATTCCACACCAGCGTCCATCAAAGCTTTTACAGCATACATTGCCGCAATGGAAGGACCTTTGTCATCTTGGGAGCCGCGACCAACTAACCAGCCGTCTTTTACGGTTGGATCGAATGGTTTCGTTTCCCAATTGTTTTCGTCGCCTGCCGGAACAACGTCCATATGACACAAGATACCGAATAATTCATCTCCTGAGCCAATCTCTGAATAACCGTAATAGCCTTCTGGATCTTTAAATGTTCTAAATCCTAGCTTTTCACTGATTTCCAATACTTTGTCCAAAGCTTCAATCACTTTTTTACCGAAGGGGTGTCCTTGCCCTGAATCTGCTTCATCTAGTACGGAAGGGATTCGGATCAATTCGCTCAATGATTCTAATGCTTGTTCATGATGTTGTTCTGTCACAAATTGTTTCATGATTTTAACCTCCTAATATGTTAAAAAGGGTTATGTCAAATGCCTCCGACACAACCTCTTCTTCTCTAATAATGACGTTTTAAGCCTGCTCCATCAGCAAGCAGAATGTTCTTAATGATGAAAGAAAAAACACTCACTGAATGGAGCAATCGACTTATCCACGTGCTTATTGATAGCCGTATATCGGTTTCTTCACTCTTATGATAGACCTTGTACCTGTATTTGTCTAGGTTTAGAACATTGCTGCTACACCTAGGATCACACAGATGGCAACAAATAATATCGCAATTAATTTACCAGTAAATTTCCACCACACTGAAACATCGAAACGAGCAATCGCTACAGCACCCATTACGATAGCAGATGTTGGCGTAATCAAGTTTACTAAGCCAGACGCAGATTGATAAGCAGTGATAACTAAATCCTTCCCTACACCGGCAAATTCACCCATAGGTCCCATGATTCCCATTGTTGCAGCAGCTAAGCCAGAAGTTGAAGGAATCAAGAATGACATAGGAATATAGAAAATAAATGTAATGATGATAAATACGCTTGAAGATAATGAACTTAATCCTTGTTCGCCCCAGTGTAAGATAGTGTCTGTAATCAACCCGTTGTTCATAACCACTTGGATACCACGAGCAACAGCTACTACGATAGCTACACCAATCAAGTCAGAAGCACCAGCTAAAAATTCAGAGACGAATTCAGATTCTTTCATACCATACGTGATTGCTACGACGATTGACATGACTAAGAACAACATAGTAATTTCTGGGAAGTACCAGTCACCTAGTGGAAGCATGCTTTTACCTAAAACAGTTCCTAGTACCGGAAGATTTGTTAACCAGTTTGTCAACGATTCAAAAATTGTGAAATTCGCATTCAAGGTTGTCCAAGGAATCAAACTGATGATCATGATACCAAAAGTAATGAAGAACAATACATTTACATGTTTTTGTTTTTTCGTGATTACTTCTTGGCGACCGATTGCTTCGATATCGAAATGTTTCATATCTTCTTTACGTTGATTGTATACTAATGATTTTGTTGGATCTTTTTCGATTTTTGATGCATAGCGATACACATATACAATAGAAATAGCTAACAAAATAACGAACATCAAGAATCGAAGACCAATCCCTTCACCCATCGAAATCCCAACAGCTTGCGAAGCTACGCCGGTTGCGAAAGGATTGACCGTTGAAGCTAAACAGCCTACTTGAGACCCTACTAATACGATGGCTACTGCTACCACTGTATCAAAGCCTACTGCCATCATAACTGGGATCAGTAAAGCATAGAACGGAATCGTTTCTTCCGCCATTCCGTAAGTAGATCCGCCTAATGCAAATAACAGCATCAATACTGGAATAAGCATTTTTTCTTTTCCTTTGAATTTCTTCACAACTGAAGCGATTCCGGCATCTAGGGCGCCTGTTTTGTTGATAATACCTAAAAATCCACCAACAACTAAAATGAAGAAAGAGATTGGGATTGCAGCAGGTGTTTCTTTAGTTAGCTCCCCCGCTGGTACACCTAGCATCCCATTGATTGGCGCCATGAAAATATCCCACAGCCCTTGAGGATTTTGTTGTACTCGTTCATATGATCCAGCGACAATGTTGCCTGCATCGTCTACACTATAGTGCCCAGCTGGTATAAACCAAGTAAGTACAGCGATTACTGCAATAATAATGAATAAGACCGTATACGCTGAAGGCATTTGAAATTTTTTCTTCTTTGTTTGTTCCATCTTCTTCTTCCTTTCTTTTCCGTTAGAGACATCATTTTTGGCTCTAATGTTATTTTATCAAAAAGAGTATCAGAACAAAAATAATAACACGCATTTTATAAAACTTTTGTTCAAAAAGTTCGTTTTTTCCTATTTTCTCCCCCTTTCCTTAGGTTTTTAAAGCTTTCTTCATTTTCATTGTAGCGTTTCCTTTTTTATATAAACAAACATTTCCGTCTTTTAAAAGGAGAAGGATTTCACATTCCAAAAGAACTAATTGATTTTTATGCATAAATAAAAAAAATACTCAAAACAAACAAATAAAACGTTTACAATATTGCATGTATTGTATTTTTTTCCAAAAAAAAGATCAAGAAATTTCTTGATCTTTTTGACATTTATTTAACTGCTGTATGACGTTGTTCCATCTGATGTTGTTTTCGACTTAACCATGGAAGAAGTTGCGCATGTAGCACTAAAAAGACAGCACTCACGATGAATCCTTTGATCAAGTTGAAAGGAACAATCCCAATCAATACATAATTTGCTAAAGACATCCCCAACATCTGTGTCGCGTTCAGTCCTAAAAACATTAAGTAAAGAGGCGTAATAACGAAATAATTCGCGATACTCATGAAAATAGTCAGAGCAATCGTTCCTGTAATCACACCTAAAAATTTATTTCTTCCTTTATGCTGTTTCTTTACACTAAAGAAGTAATAAATCGGAAAGGTAAAGATCGTTGTTGATAAGAAACTAGCTGTGTCTCCCACTAGGTTATCTGGAGAAAAACCTGTAGTCAGCAGATGTAATACTGAACGCAAGAACGCTGTTGCTACTCCGGCCGCTGGACCGAATAAGAACATACTGATCAATACCGGGATATCACTAAAATCAATCTTCAAAAAACTAAAAGCCGGCATGATCGGAAAAGCAAAATACTGTAAAACTAACGCGATCGCAGCAAACATCGCTACTGCAACCATTTTCTGTACACGGGTGTTCTTCATTTGAAATCCTCCTGTTAGGACTCCTCTTCAGCGAACTTTTTGACGTTTCTCTCCAAATGAAAAAACTCTATTTTCCAGGGAAAATAGAGTTAGAGTTATTTGATCAAGTGTGCGTCAAATAAGCCCTATCTTCTTTATCCAGACTGTACTGTCGGTATCGGAATTTCACCGATTCAGCTATTTTTTGCAAAATAGGTCGTGGACTATAACCACCGGTCGGGAATTTCACCCTGCCCCTGAAGACGAACCTTATATAATTTTTGTTTACATGTTCATTATACATATCTCTTCAAAAAACGCAACATTTAACGCTTATAAAAAGTAAGTGTTTATTTTGAATGATTCAATAAGCTGCTGACTTCTTTTTTGTTCAATTCACGATAATCCCCAGGGCGTAAACCTTGTAATGTCAAATCACCGTATTTTTCACGTTTTAACTTTTGCACAGGAAGCCCAACTGCTTGAAGCATATTTTTCACTTGATGATTCCGTCCTTCGTGGATCGTCAATTCCACGATACTGTGATTTGTCTTAGGATCCACTGATAAAATTTGGAATTTAGCTGGAGACGTTTTTCGTCCTTCGATCTTTATTCCTTTTGCCAAAGGTGCAAGCATCGATTTTGTCGCAATCCCTTTTACTTTTGCGACATAAACTTTATCCACTTCATGTTTTGGATGTGTCAGGCGCTGGGCAAAATCTCCATCATTTGTCAGCAGTAAGATGCCCGAAGTATCGTAGTCCAGTCGACCTACGGGGTAAATTCGTTCTTTTACCATTGGCAGAAGGTCCGTAACGACTTTTCTTCCTTTGTCATCTGCTACAGCAGAAATGACTCCTTTAGGTTTGTACAATAAATAATAACCGTATTCTTCTTGATAAATTGGCACTTCATCCACTTCCACAGTGTCATGTTTTCCAACTTTTATCCCTAATTCTCTTACAACTTGTCCGTTTACTTTTACACGTCCTGCAAGGATAAATTCTTCTGCTTTTCGACGAGAAGTGATGCCAGCGTGGGCAATTACTTTTTGTAATCTCTCCATTTACAATTGTTCTCCTTTATTCATTCCATCAAAGAATAGATCTGGTGACACATCTTCTTCAAGTGAAATTTCCATTTCTTGTGTATCAGGCAGTTCCTCTAATGATTTCAGCCCAAAATAATCCAAGAAGTAACCAGTTGTTCCATATAATATCGGTCGACCTGGTCCTTCTACTCTGCCTTTTTCTTCAATCAGTTTATGAGCAGCCAGACGCTGTACCGCTCCTGAAACCTGAACGCCTCGAATCTGCTCGATCTCAGCTCGTGTGATCGGTTGTTTATAGGCAATGATTGCTAAAGTCTCGACAGCGGCTTGAGATAACGTGTTCGATGTTCCTTGTGCATATCGCTTGAGCAATGGCGCTAGCTCTTTTTTAGTCGTTAATACATAATGGCTTTCCGTTTCAAAAATATGCAAAGCTGAGTGCGGGTTTTGAGCGTAAGAGTCTTTTAATTCTTTCACTAAATTTGCGACTTCTGCTTCACTGAGATTCAACAGTCCGCTTAATTCTTCATTACTGATTCCTTCCTCGCCAACAATAAAAAGAAGGGCTTCAAGTTCACTTAATTTCGTCATGTTCGGTATCTCCTACTGCTGGATAAAGCATAATTGATTCATAGTTTTCTTTTTGTTGCGCAATAATCTGTCCTTTTTTCATCAACTCTAGCAAAGCCATAAAAGTAGTGACAACTTCACTTTTGGAAGGCGACTCAAAAAAAGAGTCGAAGGTACAGCCATGCGTATTTCTTTTTATACGCTCTTCGATAAAGATCATTCGTTCTTCAATCGTTGTATCATCGGGCGTGATCGTTTTTTCCACTTTTTGAGAAAATTTCTTACGTTCCAAAATTTTCTGCATGGCACGGATCAGATCAATTTTTTTGACTTGTCCTCGCTTCAACGGTTTTTCAACATCCGCCAATCCATCGATGTTCATAGGGTCTTTTGTGTAATAAAGACTTCGTTCCTCTGCTTTTTCTGTTAATTTTTCAGCCGCATACTTATACTTACGGTATTCTAAAAGCTGAGTGACCAATTCTTCTCGAGGATCTTCTTCCCATAGTTCTTCATCATCTGTAACAAACTCTTGGATAGGGAGCAACGTCTTACTTTTGATTGCCATCAATGTAGCAGCCATCACTAGGTATTCTCCTGCAACAGCTAGCTCTAGTGTCTTCATTGTATGGATATAATTCATATATTGCTCTGTGATCGTAGCGATTGGTATATCATATATATCGATTTCCATTTGCTGAATCAGATGAAGCAGCAGATCGAGAGGTCCCTCGAATACATCTAATTTAATATTGATCTCCGTCAACTCATTCACTCTTTCTTCTTTTTCTTTGCTAGCCACTTTCCAATATAAGGCTCTGTGATTTCAGTTGCACGGATGGAGACATCCGGATACTTTTCTTGTAATTCATCTAACATTTGGAAGCCCATGTTCTCACCGCGATAAGATGGATTCAAAGAAATGTCATGGATAATCAGCTGATCGTTCGTTGCCCAATAAACACCAATGATTCCTTGAATGTTGGTCGAACCTTCCGGCGTAAAGAAAAAAAGTTCATAATCATCTTCAGATTCGTACGTATCTATCTCCTTCAACAAAGAAGACTTACCTGTCAGCTTCTTATGGAAACTCAACAGTCCCATAGCAATTTTACGGTTTTCTTTTCGGTAATGTGTTAACATCTTCTCACCTTCCTATGACTAAGCCCTTGGAAAATGCTGCTTATAAACATCTGTCATCCTTTTTTTCGTGATATGTGTATAAATCTGTGTCGTAGAGATATCCGCGTGACCTAACAATTCCTGTACTGTCCGCAAATCTGCTCCGTTTTCTAGCAAATGGGTGGCGAAGCTGTGCCGTAGCGTATGCGGCGTTACTTCTTTGTAAATCCCAGCCTCTCTTACTAGCTGTTTCAGATTTTTCCAGATTCCTTGCCGGGAAAGACCTTTTCCATGATTATTGACAAATACATGCATTTCAGATGCGTCCTTTACAAGTAACGGACGTGCTTCGTCTAAGTAGCGTTCCAGCCATTGGATCGCATAATCACCTAAAGGAATAATCCGCTCTTTATCTCCTTTACCGACTGTCTGTACCAGCCCAAGAGAAAGATGAAGATCTCCCAATTTCAATCCAATCAATTCACTGACGCGCATCCCAGTAGCATACATGACTTCTAAGATTGCACGATCTCTTATTCCTAACGTTTTTGTCGTATCAGGTGCTTCAATCAGCTTTTCTACTTCTGCCAGCGTCAATGTGCTTGGTAATTTCTGCGCTTTCTTTGGCGTATCGATATGCTGCATTGGATCATGATCCGTGATACGTTCTTGTCGTAAAAACTGATGGAATCTTCTGAGGCTTGAGATCATCCGCGTAACGGTTGCTGTCGCTTTTTTTTCTTCATGCAGTTTTTCCAGAAAACGGATGACTAAAAAACGATCGACATCTTGCCATGAAGCAACTTTCTGCTCTTCTAGAAAATGCAAGTACTGTTCCAAATCACGTTCATAGCTTTGACGTGTATTGGCGGATAATCCCCGTTCAATATTCAAGTAGTGGAGATAATCGTTGATTTGCTCTTTCATAATAATCCCCCTCATGCCTCTCTATCATATCAGATACCGCTTCATTCTGATAGTCTTTTTCCATAATCTGAGCAAAGAAAAAGCCGTCTAGACACTCAGACGGACTGGTTTCTTTTTTCTTTTTCATAGCATTCCTGACAGATTCCATGGAACGTCAGACGATGATCTTTTACTAAAAAATGATAACGTTCTTCTACTACTTGCTCCACTTCAAGTAATAGATCCTCTTCTACTTCCTCGATTGTGCCGCAGTTCAAGCATAGTAAATGATGATGGAAATGTTTAGCGCCCTCTTTTCTCAAATCATAACGGGCTAATCCATCATTAAAACTTACTTTATCGACAATTTTTAATTCTGTCAAGATTTCAAGGGTTCGATAAACAGTAGCAAGTCCAATTTCTGGACTCTTTTTTTTCACTAAAAAGAAGATCTCTTCTGCAGACAAATGCTCTTTCTCATTCTCCAAAAGCACAAGCAGGGTAGCTTCTCTTTGCGGTGTCAGCTTGAACCCCGATTCATGTAGCTGCTGTTTTGTTTTTTTCATCGCCGAAATAGCATTCATGACCATTTACTCAACCCCAACAATTTATAATAATTACAATTTAGAAAAACAATAACACTGTGTTAATTAAAATTATTATAAGCTAGTTAAGAAAAACATGCAAGGGATTCTCAATTAGATTTTTTGACTAATTTTGTCACACCGTTTTCTTGTTTAATCAGTCCTTGTTTCAAAAGATTGCCTAATGCTCGCTTAAAAGCACCTTTGCTGATGCCGAAAGCTTTCATGATGTCTTCTGGATCTGATTTATCTGTAAAGTTGATTTGCTGATCTGCAGAACGTTCTAAAATGGTTAAAATCATTTGTGCATCATCTGATATTGCTTCATACGCTCTTGGTTTCAATGAAAGATTCAGTACACCATCTGGTCGGACACCGATCACACGCCCTTTTACCTGCTCGCCTAGTCGAGGTTCGTTATATCGTTCAGAAGGATGGATAAACCCAAGATAGAAATCTTCAGTCAAAACATACGTACCTGTTAATTTCAAACGGTAGGCTGTTCCTATCACATCTTTGTTTTTCATTTCTTCTGTTCCATACTTGCTTAAAGATTTGAATATTTTTTCGTCTGCTAAACTACCCCAAACACGATCCTTTGCATCAACTCTAAGGGAAATCATCAAACGATCTCCCTTTTTAGGCCACAGCTCTGTCATGGTCGGTAATTCATCAAGAGATACGACAAAGTCTTTATCTGGAAGACCGATATCGACAAATGCGCCTAAATCTTTTCGTGTAGCAGTAACGATCCCAAATGCATAGTGACCGATGCGACTTTTTGGAATTTGTGTAGTGATCCGGTTTTCATGTTTTTGATTTTGGTAGCCGAATCCTTCCACTGCCTCACCGATTTTGTGCTCGCCTTCTGATTTGCTTAAGCCAAAGGTTTGCCCATTTTTTTGGACAAAGTAATTTTTTTCATTTTCATCAATAATAATACCTGTAAATATAGTTGCTAATAAATCGTTCATTTTTTTCTCCCTCTATAGTGAAAGGTTTTCTTAATACATTTCTTTGCTATCATAACATAATGTTATCTACTTGAATAGCTGAGCCTTGCTTTGGAAAGGTGAAAAAAGGAGTATGACAACAGTTATGTCATACTCCCCTTTTTTGAATAAACGGTGTTTACCTGCCAACTCCTCGGTTTCAAGTCACACTATTCATCAAACATGAGAAGCTGTTTTTTGAAATTGTTCCTTGTGACTCAGAGTGAAACGGCAGGCTCACAACCTCTTTCGTTTAGTTAAAACTAATTGCTCCCATTTCCTCCGAACCACCCAGTTTTACAGTTGATCGTTACGATATAAAATGGCAAAGCACTTTCTCCAATGCCTTTCATCAATGCAGATTTTGTTGAAGTAGCATATAGATTGTAATAGCCTTCCCCATTTTCGATTCTGGCTTTTTCTAATCTGTATCCTCCTTCAACGATATATCCACGTTGGATACATGTAGCAATCACTTTGCTTTGGACACCTGGTGCCCACGTCCATGCTGGATTAGATGCATCGGCAATATCACTTGCTCTGGCAGATTTGATTGGCTGATTCGCTGAGTTTGAAGAGGAAGGAGTCGAGGATGCCGCTTCTTGCTGTGCTGCTTGTGCGACCGCAGCTTGTTGAGCGGCTTGAGCTGCAGCTGCTGCTTGAGCAGCTTGTTTTGCTTGTTCTTCAGCTGCTTTTTTCGCTTCTTCTGCTTTTTTCTTTTCCTCTTCTTCTTTTTTCTCTTTATCAGTGAGCATCTTGTCTACTTGTTTCAATTGTTCATTCAACTGAGCAGATAGATCTGTATTTTTCACCTTTTCTACTGCTTCTTTTGCTGTCTTGTATTGGTCGCGTGTCGCTGAACCCACTACTTTTCCGTCTTTAAAGACTATAGCTGTTTTTTCTTTAGCTGTTTGCAATTCAGCATATTGATTTTTAGCTTCTGTTTGTGCTTGTTGAATCAATTTTCCAAAATCTGTGTTATCCGTTTCGATCGTTTGTATCTCTTTATCTGCTTTCAACTTGATGTCATCTGCTAGATGATCATCGACGATCACAGGTGCTACGAACCATTCATTCACTTTCTGGATATCTTGGATCTTAGATTGGATATCTTGATAAGTTGTTTCTAACGCTGAATATCCTTTTTCATTCTTAAGACTTGATAAATCATTTTTTAGTTTCGATAGATCTTGATGAATCATATCTGCACGAATAAATTGATGGTGATCATCTGTATAAAAGGCAGCAAGTTTCCCATGAAGGTCTTCCATTTGTTGCTGTCTTTTTGCTTCTGCTGCTACTTCGGCTTCTACTTTTTGATGATGGTCATAATAAGCCCAGCCTCCCCCACCTAGTAGAAGAACTGCTGCTAAAGCGAGATAAGGCACTTTTTTTGATTTTTTCTTTTGTGTCTTATCTAGATCTTTTTTTTCTAGGTTTGATTCTTGAGGCGTTTTTTCAGTATTTGGCACGATTGTTATTGGTTCTGTTTCTGCTTCAATCAGCTCAGGCTGGTTCTCTTCTTTTTCTATTTTAGCTTCAAGAACAGTGTTATCTTCACTTGCAGATTGACTTTCAGCATCGGCTTCATTATTTATTTCATCTGACTCTGTTGACTTCTTGTCTGCTTTTTCGAGCATTTCTTTTTTCTCTGCTTCCGGCAATCCATTCGATTTCTCGTCTTCTGATTGTTTTTCAGACAATACTTCAGTTTTTTCCGAGATATCCGTTTTTAGATCATTCGTTTTTAATGATTCTTTACCTGCAGCGTTTACTCTACTAATGGCTTTTTCAGCGTCTTTTTCAGCTTCATGTTCTGGATCTACTTTGTTTTCCTGTGCAATTTTTTCACTGATCATTTTGAGTAGCTCTTCCGCGTGCTCTTCCTTTGTATCTTCACGATGTGCTTTGATATAGGCGGATAGTATCGAATTTTCTTCCTCATTATCGACGATTTCTTTTAGTTCAGCTACTCTTCTTTTTTGTTTTGATTCAAGGGTTTCTTCTTGATTCTTTCCTGATTTTTCCAAAGTCTCACGAACAGTCGCTTTCTTCTGTTCCCTTTTTTCTTTATTGGCTACTTTATCGTGAGTAGATGATACATCGTCTTCTGATTCTGTTTTTTCGAATAATTCCATCACAGATTCGAGAGGTAGATCTTTCAATTCCGACCATTCGATTGGATCGTTTAATTCTGTATCAGGAAAGACTGCGTCTTCAGTTGATTTATCCTGCATAGTTTCATCTGCATTTATTTCTTCGATTGTTTCTTTTGTTTGCTGATCTTCTGCAGTTAGTTGATGACCGCAGTCTGGACAGATATTGTTCTCATCCATTTTTTTCGATCCGCAATTTGGACATTTTTTCATCACTTAGCGATCGGCTCCTTTACTAGGTTTACGCTACCATTTAATCTATCATATTCTATACGTTACGCCAATAGCTTATTTTTAGGATTTACTTAAAAATAATGAATAAATTTTCTTCCTATAGAAAAAAAAGCTTGAGACCGCGTAGTCCCAAGCTTTTTTTCTTTTAAAATAAACCAAACCATTTGACTGATTTCTCTTCTGGTCAATAGTTTGTGCTTATTCTAAGAAGTCTTTTAATTGTTTCGAACGAGAAGGATGGCGTAATTTTCTCAATGCTTTAGCCTCGATCTGACGAATACGTTCCCGAGTAACACCAAATACTTTTCCTACTTCTTCCAGTGTTCTCGTACGTCCATCGTCTAGGCCAAAACGTAAGCGAAGGACATTCTCTTCCCGATCAGTCAATGTATCTAGTACATCTTCCAATTGTTCTTTTAGTAGTTCATATGCTGCGTGTTCTGCTGGACTTGTTGCTTCTTGGTCTTCGATGAAATCACCTAAATGAGAATCATCTTCTTCACCGATTGGCGTTTCAAGGGAAACAGGTTCCTGCGCGATTTTCAAGATTTCGCGGACTTTTTCTGTCGGAAGGTCCATTTCTGCACCGATTTCTTCCGGCGTAGGTTCTCTTCCCAGGTCTTGCAACAATTGACGCTGGATACGAATCAATTTATTGATTGTTTCTACCATGTGAACTGGAATACGGATCGTACGTGCTTGGTCGGCGATTGCACGAGTAATTGCTTGACGAATCCACCATGTAGCATAAGTAGAAAACTTGAATCCTTTGCGATAATCGAATTTTTCAACTGCCTTCATCAGCCCCATATTTCCTTCTTGGATCAAGTCAAGGAACTGCATGCCTCGCCCTACATAACGTTTAGCGATACTTACTACTAAACGAAGGTTTGCTTCTGCTAAACGCTGTTTTGCTTCTTGGTCGCCTTCTTCGATTTTCAATGCTAACGCTACTTCTTCTTCCGCAGTTAAAAGGGAGACACGGCCAATTTCTTTCAGATACATACGAACCGGGTCATTGATTTTTACACCGGTTGGCGCAGAGAGATCTTCTGTTTTTGCCTGTTCAGCTTTTTTCTCAGCACTTTTCAAGCTGTGAATTGATGGATCACCATTTTCATCCACCACACTGATACCTGCGTCTTCAATCTTTTGGATCAATTTGTCCATTTCATCTGCATTCAAAGTGAATGGTGTAGCAAGCTGATTGGATAAATCATCATATACAACTTGTCGTTTGGGTTTGTTTTCTTTGATGAAAGCTGCTACTGCTGCTTCATACTTTTTTTTATCTGTTCCATTTGCCATAAAAGAAGGCCCCCCTTGAGTAGCTATTTGGCTTGTTTTAACTGTTTCGTTAAATTGATGATTTCGATCGTCAATTCAAGCTCAAGCTGTTTGTTCCCAGTACGTCTGGCTTCTTGCTGCATTTGTTTTTTTAATGTTATTTCATCAGCTAAGCCAGATTTGCTGATCACATCTAGCAAGTCTTGGATTTCCCGTGGCGAACTTTCTTCTGCCACCGGTAGATATTCGATCTCCATCACCAACCGCCTTAAATTTTCATCTTGCAAAAAGTCTAAAAACTCTGCAAGGTTGAATTCATAATGTTGTGAGACATATGCATCGAATAAAAAATAAACTTCTGCATATGCGTCGTGGATAAACTGAAATTCTCGTTCTTTTAAAATATTGCGGACAGAAACTTCTTTAAATGCGCGGTACAACAGAATCTGCTCTGCCTTTTCTACCTGCGTCAACGGTCTCTTCTTCCGTGCAGTTTCTTGTCTCTTGGTCTGCGTATGTTGGTTTTCCTGAGGTTCTTGACGATTTTGCTGATTTGTTCTTCGGAGCTCACGCAATTGTTTTTGTATCGTCTCTCTGCTGACCTGAAACTCTGTGGACAGCTGCGATAAATACATATCTTGTTCAATTGGTGAAACGACTCGGCTAAGTTCAACTAATAATTCTTCAAGGTATTCGATTTTGTCTTTTTCATTCTCTAAATTTTTCCCTTGTTTCAAATAACGTGATTTAAAAGTAAAAACTGTTTCACGCCCATGAGCCACTAATTCTTGAAAAGATGCTTCCCCATACTTACGGAGATATTCATCAGGATCAAGCTTTTCTGGAACGACTACGACCGAAAGTCCTAAGCGACTATTTTGCCGAAGCAATTCAATCCCTCGATTGGTTGCTTCAAAACCTGCGTTATCTCCGTCATAACAAAAAACCAGTTCTTTCGTCAGTTTTTCCATTTGCTGGATCTGTTGAGCTGTCAGACTTGTTCCCATGGAAGCTAATCCAGTTTTGATACCAGCCTGCCATGCAGCAATCACATCCATAAAACCTTCGAACAACAAGATTTCTCCATTTTTTCGGATATCGCTTCTTGCTTTATCAAGATTAAATAAAACTTGTCTTTTATTAAACAATTCTGTTTCCGGACTGTTCAAATATTTGGGCTGATCTTTTTCCTGCCCTTTTTCAGGTGCAAGCCAGCGTCCTGAAAACCCGATTGTCTGGCCTTGAGGATTACGAAGGGGAAACATCACCCTTTGGTAAAAACGGTCCGACAGACGGCCATCATCATGTGTGACAAACAATCCAGAACGTTCTAACAATTCATTTGAGAATGATTCATTCTTGAAGACTTGCTGAAGAAACGAGCGTTCATTAGGCGCAAACCCGATATTGAATTCTTCAATCAATTCTAAAGACAACCCACGACTTTGCAAATATTCTAGGGCTGGCTGTCCCGCTTTTGTATGCAACAGCATGTGATGATAGATTTCCGCTGCTTTTTCATGAGCAGCAATCAATTTTCCTGTAGCAGATTCAGGATTTTGTACAGCTACCGTTCGCTGACGCCATTGATCTTCCAACGGAATCTGTTCGAAATCTGCTACTTTTATCACTGCTTCTGGAAAACTCAGTCCTTCTAGTTCTTGAAGAAAAGTAAACACGTTTCCGCCCTTGCCGCAACCAAAGCAATGAAAGATCTGCTTGTCTTCTGCAACAGAGAAGGATGGTGTGCGTTCTTCATGAAAAGGACACAGCCCTAAGTAGTTTTTACCAGACTTTTTCAATTGGACATATTGTCCAATCACCTCAACGATATTCGTTTGACTGCGTACCGTTTCGATAACTTCTTGAGGAATCCGTTGAGCCATTTTTCCACCCCCTGCTTTATTGATATCTTTTCGTTTTAACAAAAGATATTTCAGGAGAATAACCGGTAAAAAATCGCACTAACTGAAATCAGTGCGATTTTAAAGGACACAATTATACATGTTTGATTGTATCATATTTCAATTCTTTTTCAAGTATAACACATTTCTATTTAATTAAGCATCAATTTGCTACTCTTTTCAGTAGCTGATTTTGAATATCAGCCTTCCAGTACAATAATCGAAGGACAATATTTATGATCATGAACATAACGAAGTATCCTATGGTTTCTCCTAAACCTAAGTTTACTTCCAAAATTCCGTGGAACAGCATCGCAGCTACATATATCCCTACGATTGTCGTTACTGCTAAGAATATTCGCAACGGGTTGAAAGGATAACAAGCTTTTACAACTGCCATGCAGCTGATTCCAATTAGCAAGTAATACATCAACGTAGTGGTTTCACTACTTCCCCACGCGAACGTTTTTCCAAGTAGATACACTGCTATGATATTCACTACTACAAGCAAGGCATTCGGCAACGCGTTGATAAGTGCAGTAGGCAAGTAACGGTAAGTGATTTTGCGTTTATCTTGTTCAAATGATAAAAAGAAGGAAGGATACCCTTCAATCGCCAAATCAATCAGCGTAATCTGGATAGGGATAAATGGAAATCCAATAGCTGTAACGGCACAGATAATCGATAAAATAAAAGAATAAATCGTTTTGATGAAAAAGATACCGGAGACTTTCGTCACATTGTTGACTACCCGACGTCCTTCAAACAGGACTTCTGGCAATGTCGTAAAATCAGAGTCCAACAATACCAGATTAGCAATTTGACGTGTCGCTCCGTCACCTTCTGCCATGGCGATACTACAATCTGCTTCTCTTAATGCCAAAACATCATTTACGCCGTCACCTGTCATCGCAACCGTTCTGCCGCTATCTTTCAATTCATTTACCAGTAATTTCTTTTGCTGAGGACTCACTCGACCAAAAACGGTATATTGATGTGCAGCTTCTCGCACGTCCGATTCTTCAGTAACCTGAGAAAGGTCGATATACGCATCATAATTCGGTAATCCTGCACGTCTAGCAATATTGGAGACAGTAAATGGATTATCTCCAGAGATTACTTTCAGGTCAACGCCTTCCTCATGAAGATAAGCTAGTGTTTCTGGCGCATTTTTTCGGATTGGATCATCGATTTCAAACAGAGCAACTGGCTCAACAAACGCGGGGTTTTCTTCGTTTAATTGCTGATTTGGAGCAATCCCCAACATAAGTACGCGATAGCCATTCGCTTGAGCTGTTTTTAGACTATCTGGCAGCCGATCTTCTTCCACCAAGCGTTCAGGTGCTCCTACGTATACGACTCCTAATTCTGGAAACTCCATCGCACCCCATTTGCGATCAGAAGAAAATGCGACTTTGTTTGTTACATCATAACGATTAGAAAGCTCAAAATACTCTCTCATCGCCCGCATGGTGATGTTGTTATCACTGCTTTCTGCAAGATACGTTCCCATAATTTCTGGAATAGCTTTTTCATACAGCGGATGTAATGCTTCTACACGCTGGATACTCATTTTCCCTTCAGTAATGGTTCCTGTTTTATCCAAACATAATGTATCGACGTGAGCAAGTGTTTCAATGGAATACATGTCTTGAACAAGAATCCGTTTTTTTGCCAGTTTTGTTACACCTGTCGTTAACGCAATACTTATCAGCAATACTAATCCCTTTGGAAGCATCCCTAACAAAGCTGCTGCAGAGGCAATAACTGAAATCTTGATAGAAGCATCGCGAATGAACAGTGCCTCCAAAAATAGTATGATCCCTAAAGGAATAATCACGAAACTAGTGAACTTGGATACTTTACGAATCGAATCTACAAGTTCAGAATGAATAGCTTTGTGGGTTTTTGCCTCGCTAGTCAAGCGGACAGCATAATTATCTGCCCCTACTCGGATGACTTCAGCCATGACAGAACCACTTGTCAAAAAGCTCCCAGAAAGCAATTCAGCTCCAGCTTCTTTGACAATCAAGTCAGATTCACCTGTCAAAAGAGCTTCATTTGCTTCTGCCCGTCCTGATATGACCTGCAAATCGGCTGGTATCTGTTCTCCTGCTCCGATTTTTACCAAATCTCCTAATACCAGCTCTTTAGTAGAAATCGATTGTTCTTTACCGTCCCGAATCACTAGTACTTCTGATTGGGAAACAATCGATAATTTCCGTACAAGATTTCTTGCATGTATTTCTTGATAAATTCCAATAACGATATTCACGATAATAATTGCTAAATACGCCATGTTGGAATAAGCACCTACAAATAACAGGCAAATCCCGATACCGAAGTTCAGAAAATTGAATAACGTCAATATATTATCGCTGAATATTTGCTTTGTACTTTTTGATGCATCTTCCTGGTAGTCATTTTGCTGGCCAGAAGCCATTTTTTGAACTACTTCTTGCTGTGTAAGTCCATTCATTTTCTTTTTCTCCATTTTCCGCCAACTTTCAAAAATAATCACGTGTTTAAGTCTAGCGTGTTCCAAGATTAAAAACAACTTGTTTTTATAAAATTTATAGAAAAACACACGAATGATTCTTACGAAAAAGATGCTGATCTTTTTTGTATGAATCACCCGTGTGTTGTTTTTTTATTATCGAACTATCTTTACTTATATTGTTCTTCCAAACGGCTCATCCACCATCCTAGTGCTGTACCAGCTACAAAAAGAACAGGACAAGCTAGCACGCCAGCGACTCCCAATCCCGCGTAATCAGTAGGGATGATCATAATCGTTGAAGCAAAAACGACGCCTAAAATAAAATGGAATAGCTTACTGTATGCCTTTGAGAAAATATAATCCATGATTTTTGACAAGCCAAGGACACAAAGAACCCCACCAATTCCGATCGGCAAGATGACTTCAAACCGAACTTCTTTAAATCCGTCAGCCATCGCTTTGTACAATCCCATATATACCAAAAAATTAGAAGGACTCAATCCTGGGACAATCATCCCTAAACCAATCAATCCGCCGGCGATCAGCCAAGTCCCAAAATTCTGATCTACTTGTCCATCAAATAATCGAGCACCGTATAATAAAAACAAATAAGCCAGAACAAAAGTAACAACCACGATAATCACATCAGAAGTATCTCGTCCTTTTTTTCCTGCTTCTTTCCATAACGCAGGAACAGTTCCGACGATACACCCAACAAAAAACCATAATATTGTTGTTTCATACGCCCCTAATAAAAAACTGACTAAAAAAGAAAGTAAAAAGATGCCTGTCACTCCGCCTAGACCAACAGGCAGGAAAAACAAAACATTTTCTTTGAAATTTTTTGTGATATGGGCTAGAAAAGAAATCAGTCGCTCATACATGCCAAAAACAGCTGCTAATGCACCACCGCTGACCCCCGGCAAGATAAATCCTGAACCGATAAACATTCCCTTCACAAACCGCAACATCCAATCTTTGGTTGTGTACCCCACTTTTTGATTTTCCATTTTTTGCCTTTTTTCCACTATTTGCGCACTCCTTCTTTCAACTCATTTTATTATGTTTAGATATTTCCTACTCGTTTATTTAAAGACTTTTTCGTAAGTCTCTATTATTTTTTCATTCATTTTGACAATATCAGGATAAAACATGTTACCTCCATTATGATAGAGATAGCCGCCGTTGTAAAGCAAGGACTGGATTCGCCAATATCGGTACTGTTTTCCTTCCTCATTTCCTAAAAGCGGGCTTAACACATCTTTAGAATACGCTTCTGCTAGTTCTACTGTGTTTTCTCCGCCATGATTTTTTACATAGGCAATATAATCTTTCCCAAAATTATACGCTTGGACAGCGGTCCACAGATCACATCCTTGTTTTTTTGCTTCCATTATCATCTCCGCCAAATATTTGACCCCTTGATCAATACTGTCAGCTGGATTATCAATGATATCGGCTTCTCCATGCAAACTCTCTGAACTCTGCATGAGATCTGTGCCTTTTCCTTTTGATTCGGTCAAGATTATTGCCTTGATCAATTTTTCGTATGCTTCCATATGATAATTTTTTGCAGCTGTCGTTATTTCTATTTGATAGCTTTCCACCCGTTTTACTGAGCGATAAGTTCTTCCTCCTAAAAACAACACCGCACCAATGACCGTTAGAAGGATCATGTAAAAAAGAATACGGATAATAGATAATCGTTTTCGCTTCATTTCATCACCTAGTTATTTTGACATCTTTTTTATCTTACTATTTCTTTATCTTCTTGGCTATTTCTTCCTTAAATTCTGTGTACACCTTAAGAAAAAATGAATTTTCCTGTGTTTTTTATCATCTTACGAAAATGATCGTTGTTTTTCAGTAAAAACGATTGCCCAATGACTGTTATAATCGTTATACTTTACACAGTAGGTGATTATGTGAAAAAAGAAAAGAAATATGCAAAAATGGCAGATGGGAGCGAAATTTATTATGAAAAGAGTGGTCAAGGCTTCCCACTCTTTTTACTGCATGGCAATGATGGCAGCGGCCGCTTTTTTTCAGAACAGGTTCCCGTGCTTGAACGCTACTATACTGTTTATCTAGTAGACAGCCGAGGACATGGCCGTTCAACAAATGAAGCATCTATATTGAATTTTCATTTGATGGCTGAGGATCTGAATACGATTATGTTGCTAGAAGAAATCAATCAGGCAGATTTTCTTGGATTTAGCGACGGCGCAAATTTGGCATTGGTATTTGCCAGCAGCTTTCCTCAAAAAGTTCATCGATTGATTTTAAATTCTGGAAACACGCTAGTTAAAGGCGTTCGTTTTTCTGCCAGAGTCATCAGCAATTTTCATTATGCATGGGTATGGTTGCTCTCTTTATTTCGCCCAAGCCTTCGCAAAAATCTGTTAGTTATTAAGCTATTGCTGCATGATATCGGCCTTACAGAAAATGATTTAAAAAAAATCAACTCCCCAACTTTGATTATTGTAGGAAAAAAAGATGTGATCAAACTGAAACATTCTCTGTATATAGCTAAAACTATACCAAAGGCTTCTTTTGTACTTGTAAAAGAACAAGGACATGAATTAGCTAGAAAAGATCCTGAACGCTTCAACCGAGAAGTTCTTCAATTTCTTTCTGAAACATAATTATTAGGAATAGAAGGTGATTTATTTGTTAAAAACTACCATACGATGGCTGAAAAACCATCTAGGACTGTTCAAAACAATCTTTTTGATTTCTGTCATTGTCATTATTGTCGGTGAATTGATGTCCATCGGTAAGACTCTATCTATCCAGCAATTAGGAGAAACGTTTGCCACTATACCTATTTGGAAAAGCGGACTTATGCTGTTGATTGGTCTTGTCTCTGTGTTACCTATGATTGGTTATGATATTATTTTGAATCGGATGCTTGAACAAAAGCAGAATCCTCGTTACTTGTTTGAGACAAGCTGGCTGATCAATACAATCAACAATATTGCCGGTTTCGGCGGGTTTGTCAGTGTGGGGCTTCGCTCTGAGCTATATGGACAAAAGAAAGAGAGCAGAAACGTGATCCAGGCATTATCGAAAGTTTTCTTGTTTTTGATGGCTGGACTTTCTATTTACAGTCTGCTTTCTTTTTTACTTGTAGTCTTCACGCCAGTTGCTCCTTTCTTGAAGCAATATTGGATATGGCTGATTGGCGGTGGTCTGTATTTCCCTGTTGTCTTTTTATTCACTACTTTCAAAAAGAAAGGATTCCTGGGTGGTACCTCACTTAAAACGCAAGGACAGCTCTTGCTTGTTTCATTATTGGAATGGTCTGGTGTCCTGTTCAGTTTCCTTTCTGTTGGTTACCTAATGGAAATCCGAATCGATCTGTGGCAAACGATTCCGTTATTCATTGCTGCTTCAGTGATAGGGATCGTGTCTATGATTCCTGGCGAGATCGGCAGTTTCGATGTAATGATGATTATCGGATTATCTGCTATTGGTGTGCCAAGAGAAACAGTCGTTGTGTGGATCTTGCTTTATCGTCTGTTCTACTACATCATTCCGTTTTTGATTGGAATCGTCTTTTTCTTCAAAAATATCGGTTCCACTTTTGATCAACGTTATTCAGGGATCCCTAAGCAGTTAGCAACAGAAATCGCGCATAAAATCGTGGTTGTCCTCTTATACTTTTCTGGAATCATGTTGGTACTTTCTGCCACTATTCCGCAAGCTTTTACAGAGTTTCGCTGGCTTCATAGTTTGAACCCATTGAAATTCCACTTTATTATCCAATTTCCTAGTATATTATTAGGATTTCTTTTGATTGTTATGGGGAGAGGGATCGCTGCACGCGTAAAACGAGCCTATCTGCCTACAATTTTCTTGATCGCACTCGCTTTGTTTTATGTTTTATTAAGCGATTTTAGCTTCACACCGGTGATTTTCTTGTCTATTCTGCTTCTGATCATTCTTGCGTCCAAAAACGAACTGTTTCGGGAACAACTCATCTATTCGTGGGAATGGCGTACGATCGACGGAATCATTATCGGTGCATTGACATTGCTTTATATCGTTATTGGTGTATACAATCTGCCTGACTTTCCACATCGGCGTCACCATTTTATTTCCTTTTTCTTATTCCCTTCTGAAAAGATTTGGTTTTCAGGGTTGTTGGCCATTATCGCCGTTAGCTTCATGATCGTTCTATTTGTCCATTTTCTTCAAGGAGAAAAGAAACAGATTGGCGAAGCCTTTAATGAAGAAAAGGCACTGAAGATCCTCACAACTTATGGAGGAAACTCCGACAGTCAATTGATCTTCTTAAAAGACAAGCGGATGTTTGCCTACGAAAAAGACGGTGAACCAACTGTGCTTCTCCAATTCGCTTGCTTCAATAATAAATGCATCGTAATGGGCGATCCTTCTGGTAAGAAAGAAGATTTTCCAGAAGCAATTGAAGCTTTCATCGAAGAGACAGACCGATTATGTTATTTACCTGTTTTCTACGAAACAAGCGAAGAGATCGTTATGATTTTGCATGAATTCGGCTATGACTTCATTAAAATGGGGGAAGAAGCTTATGTAGACCTGAATAGTTTTACAACATCAGGGAAAAAAATGAAGGGCACTCGGGCTGTCTTGAACCGAATTGAACGAGAAGGATTTACATTTGATGTCTTACAACCGCCGTTTTCTGCTGAGCAAATGAGTATTTTCAAAAATATTTCTGATAATTGGTTGGGTTCACGAAAAGAAAAAGGTTTTTCTTTAGGCTTTTTCTCGGAAGATTATTTACAAAGAGCGCCTATTGCTGTAGTCAAAAATACTCAAGAAGAAATTGTCGCTTTTGCGACGATCATGCCTACTTACACGAACAACAAAGTAGGAACGATCGATTTGATGCGATATGATCCCAAAAAAGCCCCTTCCGGCAGTATGGATTTCTTGTTCCTGCATTTATTTGCTTATATGAAAGAAGAACATATCCAATGGTTCAATTTAGGGATGGCACCTCTTTCAAATGTTGGAACTTCCAGAAAGAGTTTTTTACAGGAAAGAATTGCTTACTTGGTTTACGAGTTTGGCTCTCATTTTTATTCTTTCCATGGATTAAGAGAATACAAAAGCAAGTACGCTACGAACTGGGTCTCACGCTACACCCTATATTCGCGAGATAGTTGGATTGCATATGTTATGATTGCTTTGCTGATTATTGATAATGCGCCAGTTGAGCAGACACAAGGTAGAATAAATGGTTTGAAAAAATGGATACGAAGAAAGTACTAAAAACTGCGTAGTTAGTAAGGAAACACTCACAATATAAATAAAAGAGACTGAACCAAAGCGTGAGGTACGGCTCCTGCCCTCTCTTATTGTACAATTGAAGAACAAAAAAAGCGGTCAAAACAAGATTTCTGTTTTGACCGCTTTTCATTTTAAACATTTTTCATTACCAAAATATTCGAGTCACGTTTCTTATGCTTCGATTTCTGTAACGATACCTGAACCTACTGTACGGCCACCTTCACGAATGGAGAAGGTCGTTCCGTTTTCAACAGCGATTGGGTGGATCAAGTCAACATCAATCGTCACATTGTCACCAGGCATGACCATTTCTGTATCTTCTGGTAACGTGATTGTTCCAGTAACGTCAGTTGTACGGAAGTAGAATTGTGGGCGGTAGTTGTTAAAGAATGGTGTATGACGTCCACCTTCTTCTTTTGTCAACACGTACACTTCAGCTTTGAATTTTGTATGTGGAGTAATGGAACCTGGTTTAGCAAGTACTTGTCCACGTTCGATATCGTCACGTTGGATACCACGTAACAGTACGCCTACGTTATCCCCAGCTTCCCCGTAATCTAACGTTTTACGGAACATTTCTACACCTGTGACAACTGCTTTTTGTGTTTCAGGTTTGATCCCTACGATCTCTACTTCATCACCGACACGAACAGCACCGCGGTCAATACGACCTGAGGCAACAGTTCCTCGTCCTGTAATGGAGAAAACATCTTCCACTGGTAATAGTAATGGTTTATCTGTATCACGTTCTGGTGTTGGGATATATTCATCCACTGTATCCATCAGTTCCATAATAGCAGCTTCAGCATCTGGATCGCCTTGCAATGCTTTTAATGCGGAACCTTTGATCACAGGAGTATCATCGCCTGGGAAACCATATTCGCTCAATAACTCGCGAACTTCCATTTCTACCAAATCGATCAATTCTTCATCATCGACTAAATCTACTTTGTTCAAGAAAACAATTAGGTATTTTACACCAACTTGACGTGACAACAAAATGTGTTCACGTGTTTGAGGCATCGGACCATCAGTGGCAGAAACGACTAAGATGGCACCATCCATTTGGGCTGCCCCTGTAATCATGTTTTTCACATAGTCCGCGTGTCCTGGTGCATCGATATGCGCATAGTGGCGTTTTTCTGTTTCATATTCTACGTGTGCGGTATTGATCGTAATCCCGCGTTCACGTTCTTCTGGAGCTGCATCAATACTAGCATAGTCTTGAGGATTTGCTAGGCCTTTTTTGCCTAATACTGTAGTGATCGCAGCAGTTAAAGTAGTTTTCCCATGGTCAACGTGTCCAATTGTACCAATGTTAACGTGTGGTTTACTTCTGTCGTAATGTTCTTTTGCCATAATTTACAAACCTCCTAAATAATATAGATCACTGAAGGATTTCAGCTCTCACTTTTTTATTATAGTCTTTTTTTGAATAAATCAAAAAGAATACGTCCGGCTTACTTTTTGTAAGATTCGAACTAAGCTTATTATACGTCAAATTTGGTCAAAGTCAACTAAGAGCACTCGCCTGTCTTATACGCGAAAAAAGTACCTTTTATAAATAAAAAATTATGTTTTTTGAGAAAAACTTCAAGCTCTTCCTTAACTTTCTTTTGAAGCAATAAGAACAAAATGAGGAAAAGTTTAAAATTCAGCTGTCGCCAACAACTTTCAATAGACGAAATCTTCTATTTCGTTAATAATAAGAAGAGAGGTGAAGTACATGAAAAAATTAATTGGCGTACTTGTCGTTTTAGGCATCTTTCTCGGCGGAAGTTTTGCAGCCTATCATTATTTTTACGGCGGCGAAGCCTATTATACAAAAATCACGACGAATGGCGAAATGTCAGCTTTCCGAACAGATAATGGAGAAAAATTTACGACTTATACCTACAAGCAAGCGGCTTATAACAAAGATGGAGAAAAAAAACAAGTGACGCTTCATGAAGTAAGAGAACATCCATTAAAAATGAATGCGTATCTCCAACTCAAAGTCAATCCTCGTAAAGGTGTATTAAGCTGGGAAGAAATAAAAGCTTCTGAAGTCCCTAAAAATGCGGCAGAAAAAATCGATCAATAATCGGTGGTCTTAAAATTTTATTAGATAAAAAGAGGCTGGGACAGGAGCGTTTAACTCCAAGAAATAAGAAGAAATTCATGAAACTTGCTTTTCAAATTCTTGTGAATTTCAACTTATTTCCGAAGGAGTTGCTTCTGCTTCCGCCGTTTATACATGTTTAGAGCGTGAGACAAAAGTGTTCTTTACTTTTGTCTCACGCTCTTTTTTTGTTATATTCGTCTTTTCAGATCCTTCTCATGGACCATTCATTCAACTAAACATCGGTAGTTGAACATCTAATGTTCCAGTCTCTTTTATAAACGATTCAATACTTCATCCACATTTTTGATCATCACAGATATCGTACCATCCGGATTATTCACAAATTCAATCAAATCTGGGTTGCGATATACATCGACTGGTACAATCAGTTCGATTCCGTTTGATAGTTTAAATTTTTGTTTTCCAAATTTTTTCTCAGAAATTTCTTGTACTTCTTTTACAGGGGGTGCTTCTGGGACAAACCCTTGCTCCTGTACTTCTTCTTTAAAAGCCAGTTTTGCCGTAATGTTTTCCTTGAAGACTTTTTCTGCGATCATCTCATGATCCAACCGTCCTTTTTCTTCTATCGTATCATAGACAGCTTCTTTTAAATCAGCCATGATATCAAATTCTTCTGTCTCGAATTTTTTTCCGAGATGCTTGGCTACTTTTTGGATCACTTTTACGTTTTCCTCTAAAGAAGGTGCAGGAACACTTTCGATCACTCTTCCAGAAAAATAAAGCTCTTTTTTACCGGAAAACTCATATTTTTTTTCAATCAATTCGTAGGTCCAATCGGACAAGTTCACCGCGAAGGCTTCATCTGCTTTTTGTGTTTTCGCGCCTAGTATTGCTCGGTTCAAAATCAAACGGTTGTCAATCCCTACTTCGTCTGCTTCAACAAAATGCGTATAAGCCTCACGATAATTGACTTTCAATAAAGATAGGTACATCACTGTATCTAATTCATACAAAACAACAAATACATCTGCACTTGGCGCCTCTTCACTTTCTTGGTAAATATCGAACCATCGCTGAACGATTGCTTCACTTGCTTCCACAAAATTTTCTTGAGCGATTTTAAGTGATTCAACGATCATGCTTTCTTCTGCCAATTGTCCAGTTTTCGTTTGGGCAGAAGAGATTTTTTGGATTTTCTTTTGAAGAAAATCACGAATATATTCTTTTGTCAGATCCAGCTCTTTTTGTGAAAAGACCGGCGAACCCGTTTCTCTGTCAATAATATGCAGGATTGCTTTTTTTAAATAGATATCCATTTCCTCATTCCCTTCTGTCCTAGTTTACGGAAAAAAAATCAAAAATGCCAGAATCAAAATCATTTTCTTTTAAACAAAAATTTCAATAGTAGAAACAAAATGGATTCTTTTTTTTGGAAAATGCGCTAAACTTATAGATGAACGAATAAAAAAGGAGCTGAAAGTATGAATTCATTAACAAGCACGTATCGTCTATCAAATGGTTACGAAATTCCAGTAGTAGGATTCGGCACATGGCAAACACCTGACGGGGATGTCGCTGTTTCCTCTGTTAAAGAAGCACTGGCTGCAGGTTATCGCCATATCGATACTGCCCAAGGATACAAGAATGAAGAAAGTGTCGGCCAAGCGATTAAGGAAAGTGGCATTCCTAGAGAAGAGATCTTCCTAACAACAAAGTTATGGAATGCCAATCACAGTTATGAACTTGTGATGTCTTCTTTTGAGGAATCATTAAAGAAACTCCAAACAGATTACGTAGATCTGTTCTTGATTCACTGGCCAAATCCAGTTGCTTTTCGTGATAATTGGGAACAAGCAAACGCAGATACATGGCGAGCATTTGAAGAACTGTATGAAGCAGGTAAAATCAAAGCAATTGGTGTCAGCAATTTCTTGCCCCACCATCTAGATACACTTGCTAAAACAGCAAAAATCATGCCAATGGTCAATCAAGTTTTCCTTGCACCAGGTGAATTACAGCCAGCTGTAGTTGAGTATGCAAAAAAACATGAGATGATCCTTGAAGCATACAGCCCATTAGGCACTGGGAAAATCTTCGATGTACCTGAAATGAAACAAATCGCTGAAGCGCATGACAAGACGATCGCACAAGTTGCTTTACGTTGGTCATTGCAACACGGATTCCTTCCTCTTCCTAAGTCAGTCACACCAAGCAGAATCAAAGAAAATACTGAACTGTTTGATTTTGAATTGACAGAAGAAGAAATGAAACAAATTGATCAATTAGATGGTGTAGTTGGCAAGGCAAAAGACCCAGATACTACCCAATTCTAAGTCGAAAGGTGATTTTATGGATCCAATCGAACGCTTGAATTCTCTCTCGGAAGAAGTCATTCAGACTTTTCATTCCGATTTTGTCTTTTTGATCGATGCAGAGAAGATCCAACATTTTCCTGCAAGAAACTGGACACATGATCAAATTATCGAAGAGCTAAAAAAACGGTTCGATCATTCACTAATGGTCACAACTTGGCACGAACACGAAGTCATTTATTCACCTGAGTTACCTGTTTTTGCCTTGATACCGAAAAGATAAAAAGATTGGAACAGGTTATGTGAATAGATAACCTGTTCCTTTTTTTTATTTTTCTTTCAAAAAATGGAAAAATAAGCAAATTTTTCTGTTGTAATTTGCGTATACGCAAGTTTTTTTGCATTACTCCTTTTCATTTGGCTTTTTTTTTCTTATAATCGAAAGGGTATGAGCGAAGGAGAGAACATATGAAGAAAAAACAGAAACAAAAATTATTAAATCAATTCCGTCCTTCATTGGATGGTGTAAGAGGACAGTTATTCCGTTCTCTAGAAGATGAAAGCTTGAGACGTTATGGTTTGCCATTACAAGTCATGCTTGATCCCAAAAACCGTCAAATCTTAACGATCGGATTAGCTGGAAAAACAAATGAAGATACACGAATCAACGTGCCTATCGATGATAATTTCAATACTGTATTAAAGCGGATCCGTTCGGGAGAAAACGGTATTTTCGAACGATTCCGTGACAATCTTCTTATTGAGATCGTATCTTACTGGAATGATCAACGATTGAAAAACGATGAACCAACTGCACAAACCGTTGCAACACCAGTGACAGAAGAAACAGTCAGTGTGCCAGAAGAAAAAGTGGAAGAACCAAAAGCGGACACAACTGAAAATACACGCTCAACTGATACGAATGCCGCTTTAAGTTTTGCTGATTTTTCAAAAGCTGTTGCTGAGTATCCTAAATTTTACACAGAACAAAATGAACAAGAAGTAGTTATTTATGAAAAAAATGCGGATGAACCTCGTAAGTTAGCAACTATTTCTATGACTGCTGAAAATGAATTTGTCATCGAAAAAGCACTTGAACGAAAATACAAAGTCAAATTGACTTTGATTCCTTTAATTGAACAATTTGCAGCGACAGCGATTACCGATAGATAAAAATTCTATTTGTCACAAAAGGCTGGAATCGAAGATTCCAGCCTTTTTAGTCATATAATAAATAGTTAATATTAAAAATATATATCCGAATATAACAATAGATTCGTGCTTTTTTCAATTTGTTTTTCTTGTCTATTGCATGTCCTCTCTGTGAATGACAAAGCGTTGTCTTTGCGCATGTTCCAAAGGTTGCATACGCAAAGGACGATTATCTAAATATATGTCGTTTTGCACAGTTAAGACTCGTTGGCTCCGAACACTTTGTAGATAATAAACATCCCCATTTACATGCTCTTCCCAGTTGGTATCAATCGCCACCTTGCACGGTTATTTATACTTGCCTGATTCATTACATCTACAGTGAAAGAATTATTTTCTGATAACACGCGATTTCTATCAAGATGACTTTTCAACACATATGATTTACTCACAACATCATAATCTAGGAACCACTTTTGATTGCTTCCTCCATGGTTATGGTAAATAACCCCTGTGTTGTTTCCCCGATTCTAGTCTACTACTCTCCAAACATCTGCTTGACATTGAATAGAAGCGATATAGCCATGGTATTTGCCTCTGCTTTCAGTATCTTTTAATAAGCGATGATTGATGTCAATAATCGCATTGACGAGCTTTTCGCTTGGGTAATCGTTAGGAACGATTCCTATGTGTCTGATATTTCTATGTAATATACGACGATAGGTAAAAGGATTGGTTACTGCTGCCTACCCCTGTACGCCGCTCCAAAATCCGTTTACACTTAAAAAATTGATATATTTAACACCATTCGTCCCTCTACTTTGATTTGCTCTATCAATTTGCTGCTCGACAGCCCATCGTTTATCATTTGGATTCACTGGATTCCAATAGTCTTGTATATCAAAACTTGACGGATAAGGGATTCCGACATTATTTCCCAAGAAATTACGAAAAATGACGATTTTTCCTCGTGTCTCGCTAAGAGTCGGATTAGCGTTTCCATAATAAAAGTAATCTCTCCAGCGACTATCTTGTAAATATCGTGTATTAAGAATATGGTTGAATGTATGGTCATTTTTACTACTGTATTCTTGTTTCAATCTCATATAGACTACTTCTTCAGGATTGTCACGAAGAAAGGCCACTGTTTTATTAAGTACATCACCGAAATTCTGGTTTAGATAGTACCTGTCGTGATGCATCGTAAAAACACCATCAATGGCACGTATATCTAAAAAACGTATTCCATTGTCAAGTTGCTTGCGGATGTCGATACTTTGTGTTCTCACATAATCACTGAGTCCTCCTCTATAAGTTGCTGTCGCTGAATTGTGTGTCCCTGGAATAGATAATTCTGATAGACGTACATCATCTCTTAACTGACTCATCCAATTCCGATTATATGTACGAGCTGTCCAAGATTCGGTAGTCATATTGGCATAAGAGATTGGGACTTTATAACCTAGTAAAAACACCCCAAAACAGATGCTCAGTAGTACGGTAAGTTTTTTCTTATTCATAAGTTCTCCATTCTTTTTTATTTTGTGCGCACACTTAATTATAGCTAGAAAAATATTCTAACAATGAACGCATTTTTCTCGTAAAAGAAAAAAAGGCAAGATCTGCAGTAAATAAAATAACTGCAAATCTTGCTTTCTTCCTCTAAAGATACTTTTTTATTTTTCTCGGATTTTTTCCAATAGCTGTATAGCTGTCTGCTGATTCATCTTTTCTGCTTCACGTAATTTTTGCGCAACTTGCTCGATTTCCTCACCAACTGCCCCAATTGAGATCGCTAATGAACGAGCTTGAAGCCCCATGTGTCCTTTTTGGATTCCTTCCGTAACTAATGCTCGCAAAGCAGCAAGATTTTGAGCTAACCCTACAGCAGCCATTACTTGCGCTAGTTCCTTGGCTGAATCGACATCTAGCATAGCTAAGGATACTTTAGCTTTTGGCAGGATATTAGAAGCTCCGCCCACTGTAGCCACAGCCAAAGGCACTGTTAACTTCCCAACTAGTTTATTTTCTTTAATCTGCCAGTCTGTTAATCCTTGGTATAATCCGTTTCTTGCCGCATAGGCATGGATCGAAGCACTTACCGCACGTGTATCATTTCCTGTAGCTGCTACTACAGCTTCTATACCATTCATGATTCCTTTATTATGCGTCGCTGCACGATACGGATCAAGCTTCGCGTATTCCCCTGCTTGCTGGATTTTTTTAGCAATTTGTTCACCAATTTCTTTACTTCTTCCTAAGCGTTCAAAGGGGATTTCACAACAGGCAGAAGCCAACGATTCTGTAGCAAAATTACTTAAAATACTGAATAGAATCTCCTCCTCAGGGAACCATTCCCGTAATTTGTTTGCTACGCTCTCAAGAATCGAGTTGATCATGTTGGCACCCATTGCATCTTTTACATCCACTAAAAAATCAATAGATAGGTAGGCATGGAAACTTCCCATAAATTCCCGTGTAGAGATATCTTGAACACCGCCCCCGCGTTTCACGATGGAAGGATAGCTTTCATTTGCACAAAGAATCAGTTCTTCTTTTCGATGATTCACTGCATTGATCACTGCTTGATACTCCGATTTTCCTGATAGAACGATTTGTCCGCGCATCAGCCGTTGAGGTGTTTCTGCACAGATATTTCCGCAGATTTTTGCGCCATTGCTTGCAGCTGCAATAACAGATGGTTCTTCTGTAGCCATCGGGATCCATTTTTTCTTGCCATTGATTTGGAAATTTTGTGCAATGCCCATTGGGATTTCCACTTCGCTCACTTGGTTTTCAATCATATGATCTGAGAGCTCTTCAGAAAGTGTTTGTTCCTCAAAAATCAGTGCATTTTCCTGTGTCAATACACCTTTTTCAACTAATTGACTGCGCCGTTCAGATGGCGTGAGCTGATAGAACTTTTTTTTTTGCAAATCCTCACGTGTTTGCTCCGTATTCGCTTCTAACAAGACTGCCAAGCCTAAACCTCCGCCAACACATAATGAAGCAATCCCGTATCTCTTCTGCTCACGAAGCAATCCGTAAGCTAACGTGGTCAAAATCCGTGCACCGCTTGCCCCAATTGGATGTCCTAATGCGATTGCTCCTCCATAGATATTGACCTTTTCTTCATCTAACTGTAGTTCTCGATTGACCACGATAGATGAAGCCGCAAATGCTTCATTGATTTCAAAAAGATCGATCGTTGGTAAAGCTATTCCTGCTTTATCTGTCAATTTTTGAATGGCTGTGATTGGAGCGATTCCCATGATGCTTGGATCAATACCAACTTCCGCTACTTCTTTGATGGTTGCCAAATAAGGCAGATTATTATTCTCTGCGTATTCTTTGGATGCAAGGATCACCACTGAGGCACCGTCATTCAATGGAGAAGCATTGCCTGCTGTTACTGTTCCTTCTTCCGAGAATACTGTACGTAATGTACCCAATTTTTCCAATGTACTATTTCCACGAACTGCTTCATCCTCAGATAACACGTCTTCAGCAGAAATCTTGAGCGGAATGATCTCCTCAGAAAACATGCCAGCTTCAACAGCTTGAGCTGCTTTCAATTGGGATGCCAAGGCATAACGATCCTGTTCTTCTCTGCTCACAGAAAATTGGGTTGCCACATTCTCTGCGGTTAATCCCATATGTGCATTTGAAAATGCGTCAGTCAATCCGTCGTTGACCATACTGGAAATTGGTTCGCCATATTCATTTGTTTCTGACTGATAGGGTTTCAGCATAGGTGCTTGTGACATACTCTCTGTTCCGCCTGCTACCACAAGCTCTGCTTCACCTAATTGGATCAGTTGACGTGCTAAAATCACTGCTTTCATACCAGATCCACAAACTTCATTGATTGTCATTGCAGGGACATCCACTGGGATACCGCTGTTCAAAGCAATTTGTCTAGCAACATTTTGACCATTACCAGCCTGCAGGACATTCCCGAATATTACTTGATCTATTTTATCTTTTTTCAGTTTTGTTTTATCTAATAATTCTTTGGTCACAAGTGTGCCTAATTCAACTGCAGTAAATGGACTTAAACTTCCGCGATACTTTCCTATCGGCGTTCTTGCAGCATCTATCATTACGACTTCTTTCAAGTAAGCCACCTCCTACAAAAATATACCATTCTTTGCTATAAAAACAAATAGCTCTTGTTCCAGTTAGTTTTTTCTAAGATTAAATTTTAACAATCCTTAAATATTCGCTTTTTTATATTTCTTTTAATCTTTTTATGATACTTTAGTAAAGTAAGTTTTTTATCATGAGTAAAGAGGTGTTGAAATGAAAATAGGGATTGATCGTCTTTCCTTTTTTATTCCTAATTTATATTTAGATATGACAGAATTAGCAGAAAGCCGTGGAGATGACCCTGCAAAATATCATATCGGTATTGGTCAAGACCAAATGGCAGTCAATCGTGCGAATGAAGATATCATTACACTAGGGGCAAATGCTGCCAGCAAGATCGTGACAGAAAAAGACCGTGAGCAAATCGACATGGTCATCGTCGGAACAGAATCCGGGATTGACCATTCAAAAGCGAGTGCGGTAATTATCCACCATTTACTAAAAATCCAATCTTTTGCTCGTTCTTTTGAAGTAAAAGAAGCTTGCTACGGTGGCACCGCAGCTTTACACATGGCAAAAGAATATGTCAAAAATCATCCAGAACGAAAAGTACTAGTCATAGCAAGTGATATTGCTCGTTACGGCTTGGCAAGCGGGGGTGAAGTGACACAAGGTGTCGGTGCTGTTGCGATGATGATCACTCAAAATCCGCGTATTTTATCGATTGAAGACGACAGCGTATTTCTGACAGAAGATATCTATGATTTCTGGCGTCCAGATTACAGTGAATTTCCTGTTGTCGATGGACCTTTATCTAATTCTACGTATATCGAATCGTTCCAAAAAGTTTGGAATCGACATAAAGAATTATCGGGTCGAGGACTCGAAGATTATCAAGCGATTGCTTTCCATATCCCATATACGAAGATGGGAAAAAAGGCATTGCAAAGCGTATTAGACCAAACAGATGAAGGAAATCAAGAACGGCTACTGGCTCGCTATGAAGAAAGCATTCGTTACAGCCGACGAATCGGTAATCTTTACACTGGTTCATTATACCTTGGACTAACTTCTCTACTGGAAAATTCGAAATCATTGCAGCCAGGAGACCGCATTGGTTTATTCAGCTACGGTTCTGGTGCAGTAAGTGAATTTTTTACAGGTTATCTGGAGGAAAACTATCAAGAATATCTCTTCGCGCAATCTCATCAAGAGATGCTGGATTCTCGAAAACGAATCTCTGTTGACGAATATGAAACGATTTTCAGCGAATCGCTTCCTGAACATGGAGAAAGCGCAGAATATACATCAGACGTACCTTTCTCGATTACAAAAATTGAAAATGATATTCGTTATTACAAAATATAATACACGCATAAAAAAGATCCCTTCACGAAATGTGAAGGGATCTTTTTTTGTCCTTGGACCAGAGAAGCAATCGATAGGTCAACCTAGTCGTACTGATGATTTCTTGTTTTTCACTGAATAGTTTGCGAATATATCTAGTCATAACAGGATCTTTTGCGTACTCTTCATAGTACATCTTCATCCACTCTTCAGTAATTGATTCCTGTGCAAAATAAGTAAAATCTTTTTTCTTTACTTTGAATCCTTTATCAATTAAATATGATTCAAATTGATCCATGATAAATGGGGTTGTATTAGGATCTTCTTCTATCATTCCTAGTTGCTTTTCGATAGGATAAAAAACATCATCGATTGATTCCACTACTCTCATTATCACGCACCATTTGCTTGACTTTTTCATCAGTTTTTCTAATTGATTGGGATGTGTCAAAGCTGGGTTTGCTGCTGTAAAAACCACTTCATATGTCTCACTGGATTGGATAAATTCTTCTAATGATCGTTTGATAAAGAAAACATTTGATAAGTCAATTTTTTCTGCTTCTTTTTTTGCATTTGCTAACATTCCTGAAGAAAAATCAATCAAATCGTAGTGATTAACTTCTTTTGCTAAAGAAAGAAATCTGCCAGATCCTCCGGCAACGTCTGCTACTATTTCAGCAGGCAGGACTTTCTCCGACTTCAGATATTTTCTTACATCTTCTGCAATAGTTGTTTGTGATTCTTGCTGGATTTCATAATATTCTTCCGCAAAATCATCCCATTCTTTTTCATTCATTTGAATCCCTCTTACTTTTTGATTTTTGTTAGATATTTTCACTTTTCGGAATAAATAATTCTCCTCTTTTATCTATTATATCTCTTTTGATGAATAAAAAAATGTTTTGCTTTCCGTCTATTATAAATAAAAAAAGACTGTGACAAACGTCGTGTCACAGTCCCTTATTCCGAATAAACGGTGTTCAATCAGCTGACCTTCGGTATTAGCTCAGAACGCTGATTTCACAACCTCCTTGATTCGTTTTATTTATTTCCTTGTACTCGTATAATGATCAATTTCGTGATTTCCATCAAGATGATTGTCACAAGGGCGATTCCCATACATGTAAAGACTTCTGTCAATCCAAATGCTGATGGGATAGAGAAGACTTCTTTCAGTCCTGGAATCATTGTTAAGCAGTAAAGCGCGCTACATACAACTACAGCTAGTAAGACACTTCTGTTAGAGAAGAACCCTGCTTGGATAGCTGTTTGTGTATTTGAACGTGCTGGGAATGTTTGCAATGTCCGACACCAAATCAATGTTGAAAATGACATAGCTACACCGAATTCAGGTGAATGCTGCATGCCAAGCCATTGAGCGAAGATAACAGCAATCCCAATCAGCACACCACGATACGTTACAGAAATCAATGTTTTGTCCGTAAAGATTCCTGAATTTGGATCTCTTGGCGGACGGTTCATCGTAGCGGGTTCTGCTTTTTCTGTACCTAATGCAATCGCTGGCAGTGAGTCATTGACTAAATTGATGAACAGCAGTTGTAATGCTGTAAATGGATTGGACCAGTCAGCAACTAAGGCAAAGATGATCGCAATGATCGCACCTAAGTTTCCGGCAAATAGATAAGAAATAGCTTTTTTGATATTGTCAAACACATTACGTCCTACTTCTACTGCGCTGACAATAGAAGCAAAGTTGTCATCTGTCAATACCATCGCTGCTGCATCTTTTGCCACATCTGTACCAGTTCCCATAGCAATCCCAATGTCTGCTTGTTTCAATGCTGGTGCATCATTTACGCCGTCACCTGTCATAGCGGAGATATGACCTTTATTTTGCCAAGCACGAACGATACGGATTTTATTTTCAGGAGAAACACGTGCATAAACGGTGACTTTTTCTAACACTTCGTTTAGTTGCTCTTCTGTTAATTCATCTAATTCCGTTCCAGTCAGAGCTAAGTTTCCTTCTTCAAAAATTCCGATTTGTTTTGCGATAGCAACAGCTGTTGTTTTGTGGTCACCAGTAATCATGATCGTTTTGATTCCTGCACTTCTTGCTTCTGTCACCGCTTGAGTGACTTCAGCACGTGGAGGATCGATCATAGCAAGCAAACCAACAAGGATCAAATCATCTTCATCTTCAAATGACAAATCAAAATTATCAAGTGGACGGTAAGCAAAAGCTAGTACACGTAATGCTCGTGTTGAAAAAACTTCATTTTGCTCTTGGAATTTTTTCATCAATTCATCCGTCATCGGAACAACTTCGCCATTCAATAATACCTTTTTACTGCGTTGAAAGACGATATCTGGTCCCCCTTTGACAAATAAGTAATTTTCGTTATCGATCGTGTGTCCAGTAGACATCAATTTTCGATCTGAGTCAAAAGGAAGTTCTGCTTGTCTTGGGTAGTTGTTTCGAATTTCCTGATAAGGCTGGTTTAGTTTTTCACTAAAATCGATAAACGCTACTTCCGTAGGGTCGCCCAATTTAGTCCCATCTTCACTGATTGATGCATCATTCGCTAAGACACTGATTTCAATCAAACGACGTTCGTCAGCTGTCCACTTTGAAGGATCGTTTGTGAAATCTCCAGTATCGCCATTTCCTAAAAAGTAGTCAACAACTGTCATTTTGTTTTGTGTCAATGTACCCGTTTTATCTGTACAGATGATGCTTGTCGAACCAAGTGTCTCAACTGCTGGAAGTTTTCGGATAATGGCATGACGTTTCGCCATTTTATTCGTTCCCAAAGATAACACGATTGTTACGATAGACTGTAATGCTTCTGGAATAGCAGCTACGGCTACGGCTACGGCAAACATCACTGCGCTGACGATATCTGCAGTCATATCTCCTGTACCTTCTCCAAGATAAATACGGAACAATTGGATACCTAAAATCAGTAGAGATAATGCCAAAATAGCCAGACTTAATTTTTTACTGAATTTATCCAGACCTCGTTGTAACGGAGTGACTTGCTCAGTTGTTGATTCCAAAAGACCAGCAACTTGTCCGATCTCCGTATTGTTCCCAGTTGAAGTCACTAAGAATTTACCGCGTCCGTAAGTTACGATCGTTCCACTGAATACCATATTCGTACGATCACCGATTGGAACAGTACTTGTAATATCCATTACTTCTTTTTCTGCGGAAGTCGACTCTCCTGTCAGCATGCCTTCATCTACTTTTAATGAACCCGCATCTAGTAATCGTCCATCAGCAGGTACATAATCGCCTGCGTCTAACAACACGATATCCCCTACGACAAGTTCGTTTGCCGGAATCGTTTTTTCTTTACCGTCACGAATCACTCGAGCATCAGGTGCTGAAAGATTTTTCAATGCCTCTAAAGAACCTTCTGCTTTTTTTGTTTGGACAACACTGATGATAGAATTCAACATCAACACTGCAAAAATAACTAAGAATTCGATGTAGTCTCCCATGACCATCTGAATCAGTGCGACAATCAGCAATACGATAACCATTGCATCTTTGAAGGTTTCTAAGAACAATTTCCAAGTTGGCTTCTTCGGCTTTTCTTTTAGCTGGTTCAAGCCATCTCTTTCTAATTTTTCCTTCGCTTGCGTGGTGCTCAATCCATCGGTTGAGCTCTGCGTTTGCTGCATCAACGAATCGATCGTTTCTTTATAGACCGCTTGTTGTGCTTGTTCCTTGTTTTCCAAATTTCATCCCCCATTTTTTGATCTCGGTCCTAGTCCTGTCTGAAAAAAAAGAGACCTAAGACAAATACGCATTTGTCTTAGGTCTCACCATTTCATACAATACCAGAAAACCATTTGGTTAACTTACTGTTGATATTATCGCAACAAAATGTTGCCGGTTACTCCCCTAAGGAGATATTCAACTGTACTAATATCCTACCTTATTAAACTACAAAAAGCAACTACTTTAGCCCGATTTACCTACATTTTCATGAAAAGAGTGAAAAGTATATTCACCTTGGTAGGCTTCTTTCTTCTATCATGCTATACTAATGTTATTGTATGTAAGGAGGAACATTTTTGTGGTATCTAGTATTATAACCGCCCTTTATCTATTGAATGCACTTATTGCTTTAGTGGCTATCTTGATCAAACCCCGAGATGTAGCAGCTATTTGGGCATGGCTCTTAGTATTATTTGCCCTTCCTGGGGTGGGTTTTGTATTATATTTATTTTTCGGACGTGGATTAACGGATAAGAAAAAATTCTATCTCCGACAAAGTGACTTGAAAGAATTAGAAAACTTTCAGTCTTTTAGAGGAGATACCATTGAACATTACGATCCTGACATGGGCGACAAAGACAAACAACAATTTGTCGACTTCTTCTCTTCATTAAATCGTATGCCGCTGACAAGAATGAATTCTGTCACTCTTCTCACAGACGGACAAAAGAAATTAGATTCACTGCTTCAAGATCTAAAAAAAGCCAAACATTCGATCCATATCGAATATTACGCATTTGTGACAGATACTATCGGTCAGCAAGTCTTACGCGTTTTAGAAGAAAAAGCCGCAGAAGGCGTAGAAGTTCGTATATTATATGATGCATTTGGCTCCCATGGCACAAAAGCAAAAGATTTCAATCGTCTAATCAAAAATGGTGGACATGTCCATACATTTGTTACCTCGCAAAAAGCATTGCTTCGGTTCCGATTGAATTACCATGATCACCGGAAAATCGTTGTGATCGATGGAAAGATCAGTTACACCGGTGGCTTCAACATTGCCAATCAGTATGTAAATACGACAAAAAAATTCGGCTATTGGCGTGATACGCATATACGGATTTTCGGTGCCGCTTCTTCTTTGCTTCAACTTCGTTTTTTAACAGACTGGAACGTCTCAGTACCTGAAGAAAAAAAGGTCGGCTATCATTTGAATTATTTCTTTAAAAAAGCAGATCAAGACGAATCCAAACTTGCTGATACGTCCATCCAGCTTGTCTCAAGCGGACCAAATAACGAACGCGAACAAATCAAGCTTTCGTTTATCAAATTGATTACTTCTGCTAAAAAACGTGTTTGGATACAGACACCTTACCTCGTTCCTGATGAAAGTGTCATTGCTGCTTTGAAAATCGCAACTGCTTCTGGTGTCGATGTGAAAATCATGATCCCCAATAAACCGGATCATCCTTTTATTTATCGAGCAACACAATATTATGCTCGTCAGCTCATCAAGGAAAACGTACAAATCCTTGTCTATGAGAATGGCTTCCTCCATGCAAAAACATTGATAATGGATGATGAAATCTGCATGGTAGGTTCAGCAAATCAAGATATTCGTAGCTACCGATTGAATTTTGAAACAAGTGCTGTCATCTACGATCCTGAGTTTTTAGAAGAACTTGCTACTCAGTTTAAAGAAGATGAGACACATTGTTCACCAATGACGACTGAAACAGTGAAGGAAATGTCTAACTGGCTGTTATTCAAACAACAAATTTCTCGATTATTTTCTCCAATCTTATAATTTTTCCATTCAAGTAGAGAAAAGAGGCTGTGACAAAACGTGTCACAACCTCTTTTTCTGAATAAACGGTGTTCAATCAGCTGACCTTCGGTATTAGCTCAACAAACGGCAAAATATGAGGAACTATTTTTCCGTTTGTTTCTCTAATACTCAGGACAGGACGCTGATTTCACAACCTCTTTCTTTTACTCTAATTCACTGGCTGCCCAATGATTGATTGGTCCATATTTATGCCCTACGTTTATTTCTTCACGAATCGCACGGTTTACATAGTCTTTTGCCAATCGGATCGCTTGTTCTACTGTTTTTCCTTTAGCTAATTCGGCTGCAATACATGCAGATAACGAATCGCCAGTTCCATTGATCCGGTCAGTAGGATAAAATGGCGCATTCAGCCAAAATGATTTTCCTGATTCAAGCAATACGTAGTCGTTGACTGTTTCTTGTTGCGCATCTTTTGCATGATGTCCTTTGATCATGACGTTTTTCGCACCCATCTCTTGCAGTTCTTTTGCTGCTTGCACAAAATCTTCTTCAGTTGCTAATGTCCGTCCAGTCAGCTTTTCTGCTTCGTAAAAATTAGGTGTCAGTACTTCGGCCAAAGGGACAAGTTTTTCTTTCAAGCTTTGCAAAGCAGATTCTTCTAGTAAAAGATTTCCATGTTTCGTTACGATCACGGGGTCCACGACTAATGGTCCAAAATCATATTTTTGATAATTTTTTACAACTGTCTCAATCAAATTTGAATCTGCTAGCATACCTGTTTTAGCTGCACGTATTTGAAAGTCCTCTGCAATCAGTTCAAATTCTTTATCGATAAAATCGGTTGGCAAGGTCACACTTGCTCCGATTCCGTAAGAATTTCCTGCAACACATGCGGTCATGACAGAAACACCGTAAACACTTCTTGTAAAGAATGTATGCATATCTGCTTGCATCCCTGCGCTTCCATCGCTATCTGATCCTGCGATCGTCATTGCTTGTACATACTGCTCTTCCATCAAATCGATCCCTCCATTTTTATAAAAAAATTTTTTCATGATGCTGTTACTGTTTCTATTATATGTTTTTCAAAGTATCCCTCAGTAAATATACCACTACCTTTTCTTGGTAATCAAATTTATTTGAAAAAACATTTGTAATAAATCAGAAAATAGTTGTCATTTATTTGAACTAGTTATTCTAATAACAAATACCTGCTATTCGATTTGTATATATTTCAGTATCCTTCTTGTTTTCATATAACCAATGGCGCTATGATTTCCATATGATAAAAAATAAAGTCAGGTGAAAAAATGAAACTTGAGGATAAAAAAGTCATTTTGAAGAAAATCAAACGTCTCCCAGACCAAATAGAAAACTATACGATCTGTTCTTTCAAAAAAGACAGGAGTATAAAAGCTTATACGCAAAACACAGAAAAAGGAATAATCTATTTCCTAAATGAAGAAGGTTACGATACCCAAACCTTTATGTTTACTGAAAAAAAAGAATTTCATAAACAGATGAAAAAACTGATTGAAAAAGAATTTCCAAGAAGTCATAAACTCTATGTGCATCAGCAATTTTAACTTTTAACTATACGCTCTTAATTAAATATGCTCTGTAATAAAATAAAACTTTATAACAACTATAACAAAACAGAATACAAAACGACGGTTCTATAAGTTATAATCATAGTTGTTAGATGATTCATCTAGTAAAAACACCAGATTTCAAATTTCACACAATTGAAACTAGATCAATCATCAACCTTCTTCAAATTGTTAGAACCCTTTCCCGAGGAGCTGCAGCATAAGCAAGAAAAACAAACAGGAAGCCAAATGGCTGAGACATTCCTTCTATTAGTCTAGTTGTTTCTCGTCGCAAATTTAAGACTTTAGAAAGTTATTTCTATTGATGTTTGGGTTGTTTCACGCTTATACACAGCTCCTTACCTATTATTTATCTCAACAGATCGAACAAATTAATGGAAAATTTAAGGAGTTTTGTTATGCTTACGATCTATTCTTCTCGTACACATAGTTACCATCTGATGGCAAATTGGCTGAAAGACCACCAAATGCCTTACAGAGAACGAATTTTCACACCTAAACAGCCTTTAACCAGAAAAGAAATCTTTTATTTATTATCATTAACAGAAAACGGATTTGACGATCTATTAGCTAAACGCTCGATTGATTATAAAAATTTGAAAGATCAAATTGACCAATGTACGACCTCAGAACTTGTCGATTTAATCGTGTCTCATTTTACTTTGTTGCAACGTCCCATCATTACTGACGGAAAAAAATTATTAGTCGGGTTCAATGAAGATAGTATGCGTCTTTTTATCCCTGTACAATGGCGCAGAAGCCAGCTCAAATCTGTCTATAACGATTTCACGTGGGTAAGCGATCTAGACAATTCTATGGAATTAGATGATGAATTTTTAAATTATTATATATAAAAAGGACGGTGACAAAAAAGTGTCACCGTCCTTTTTTCCGAATAACTAGTGTTCCAGAAGTAGCTTCTACGAAAAATAAGCCGAAATTTCTTGAAGCTAATTCTTGAAGATAACTACTTCTGTCACAACCTCTGATTCATGGCGTTCAAATTTGTGCACACTTACCACGAATAAGTGCTTTGAGTGAACTGACGATAAGAATGACGAACAAGACTGCCATAAATAATCAAAAAGACACCCGTTCCTACTGTAACAAAAAATCCAGAAGCACCGATACTACCATCCATATACCACAAAATCGAAGCAAAAAGTGGGAAAAGTGAAAAAATACATAATCCGATTCCTGCAATCAACGAGAAGCCAAAACTTCGCTGATATGCTTCTTCTTTTTCTTTTGCTTCTGCTAATACTTTTTCAGGTATTTTTCTATTATACAAAAAGTGATTTAAGCGGGTGATTTTCATACCAGAAGCGATGAAAAAACCGACAGCTAATGCTATACCGAAAATCAGACAAGAAACACCCATGAATGCATAGCCTGTTGAACAGAAGAACAGAAATCCTGCAAAGGATAAACAAGTGAATAGGACACCTGACGCTACTTGAAGACTTGCTGCTCTGTATTCTTTCCAATAATTTTCTGCTTCGCTTAAATAAATCGAAGCTGGATTTGATTCCGTCTCGGGACTTGGATTTTCTTTTTTGACATCTAATTCTTCTAATAATTCGTCGATTGAACCAAATGTCGAGATGACTGTACCAATGGCCTCTTGTTCATTTTTCCCTTCTCCCATTAATTCATGATAATGATCTTCCATATTTGCCAACAAATCAGCTTTCAGCTTTTCTATCTCGTTACTTCGGGGTACTCCGATAAAAAGACTTTCTAAATAATTACGGATTGTATCCATTTACTTTCCCTCCAAAAATTGATCGACCACGTCTTTCGTCGTCAGCCACTCTTGCTTTTTTTCTTCTAAAAGATTACGTCCTATTTCAGTGATTTTATAATAGGTCCGTTTTTTTCCATGGGTCACTTCACCAGGGTACGAAACAATCAATTGATTCTTTTCTAAACGGGCAAAAACGGAGTAAAGTGTCGTCTCTTTGATTACATAGGAATCATTTGTCCTCTCACGGATCGTTTTAGAAATTTCGTATCCATAAGAATCGTTTTTGTTAAGGATCGATAAAATAATCGCATCATTGTATCCGCGTATTCCATCACTTGAAATCATGTTCTCTCCTCCATATTACTCCATCTGTCGTTGTAATCAGCATAGCATGATTACTTCATCAGGTAAAGTAATTTTTTGCAAAAAATAAAAAGGAACAGAAAGCAAGAGAAGCGTTATGCTTTTTTGCTTTCTGTTCCTTTAATTTATTTATTTTACAACCATGACGTTACATGATGCGTGGTTGACTACATAGGAAGTAGTGGAACCTACTAGCGCACGTTCTACCGCATTCAGACCTGTCGCCCCCATGACAATCAGATCGATTGGTTCTTTCGATTCATGGAAATTAGCAATCAGTGTCTTTGGATAACCGTAAAGAACATATGTCTCGATATCTGTCAGGCCTTTTTCGATTGCCAAGTTTCGATGTTCTTTCATCTGGTTTTCCGCAACCTCATCCAATTCTTCCTGCAGGCTTGTTGTAACAAATGCAAAATCACCAAAGTAATTGCCTGTTACTTCATTGACATACAGGATGTGCAACGTTGCTTGATTTCGTTTGGCAATCGTGATTGCCTCAAGAAATGCTTTTTCTGCCTTTTCAGAACCATCAATTGCTACTAAAATATTACGATAAGTGTCTACCATTGTAAACGCCTCCTTCACTGTTAGTGTAGCACGATTACAGTGTTAGGACAAACATTTTGTGAACGTTTTATCAAAAAATATCAAGCATCAAAGCCGTTTTTTTCGGAGACCGTTTTAAACCAGCGACCTGATTTTTTGATCGTGCGTTTGCCGTCTTGTGCCAAATCAACAGCGATAAAGCCATAGCGATTTTTGTAGGCATTTGTCCATGACCAGTTGTCCATACATGTCCACATGTGGTACCCCACACAATTCGTTCCTTCTTGGATTGCTTGATGGACATATTTCAAATGATCCGTCACAAATTCGATCCGATAATCATCTTCAATCATGCCTTCGCTGTTAACAAATCGTTCTTCTCCTTCGACCCCCATCCCATTTTCAGAAATATAGCATTTGATATTACCATAATTCTCTCTTGTATTCGTTAAAATATCATAGATGCCTTTTTCGTAAATTTCCCATCCACGATATGGATTCATTTTTTTATTGGGCATGTCGTAATTATCAAAATAATCATCTGGCATGGGGCTATGTTCGTGATCGATCGGTGTTTCTTTTGCTTTGATCCGACGAGGCTGATAATAATTGATTCCTAACAGGTCAATCGTGTTTTCTCTGATGAGTTCTAAGTCTCCTTCATGAATGTCAGGCATTATACCCAATGTTTTGACAATCTCGATCAACTCTTGTGGAAACTCGCCTTTCACTGCAGGATCAAGGAATGATCTGTTGAAGAATGCATCCGCGATTTGCGCTGCTTTTACATCATCTTGGTTTGTTTCATCTCTCGGATAACTTGGTGTCAGATTCAAGATGATTCCGATCTCACCATCATGACCGCCTTCATGGTAGGCTTTGATTGCCTTTGCACTTGCTAGATTCTCATGATAGCCTACTTGGACCGCTTCTTTCATATTGATATGATTTGGATAGTGGAATTGATACAAGTAGCCTCCTTCTACAGGTACGATTGGCTCATTATGAGTAAACCATTTTTTGACTAGGTCTCCAAACAATTCAAAACACGCGGCTGCATAAGAAACATAAGCGTCAACCGTTTCTCTTGATAACCATCCGCCTTTTTCTTGCAAGGACAGTGGCATATCAAAATGGTAAAGATTTACAAAAGGCTCGATACCATTGTTCAGCAATTCAGTAAAATAATCTCGATAAAAAGAAACAGCTTTTTGATTGATTTCACCTGTCCCTTCCGGAATCAAACGACTCCATTGGATAGATGTACGAAATGTGTTATGGCCAGTTTCTTTCATTAACTGAACATCTTCTTTGTATTTTGTGTAAACTTGCGAAGTTTTTTCAGGTCCTACTTGATCGAAGAATTTTTCAGGCTCTAATGCATACCAATGATCCCAAATATTTTCTCCTTTCCCGTCATTACTTACTCTTCCTTCTGTTTGCGGTCCGCTAGCAGCAGAACCCCACCAAAAATTTTCTGGAAATGTGTAGGTTTTCATTTTTTTACTTCCTCTCTTTTCTTCTTGATATCGTAATCATAACGAACCTAAAAAAATAAATCAATACTTTTTATAAAAATGACTAGACATTTAAAATATTCGGCGTTATACTTTGTATGTAATCGATTGCAAATAAATTTGAGGTGAATAAAAATGAACGGTTTTATGGACAAGCTTTCTGAGAAAATCATGCCCTTAGCTAATTTATTAGGGCAAAATCGTTACCTTACAGTTTTACGGGATGCGTTTATGCTTTCCTTCCCTTTAACGATGTTCGGTTCGATCGTTGTCGTTATCAATAACTTGCCTTTTTTCAGTGACGCAACAAAGGGAACTTTATCGAACTTATTCGGTAATGGGCAAAATGCAACAATGAGCATCATGTCGGTTTTTGTTACTTTTGGTATCGGCTATTATTTATCAAAATCTTATGACGTTGAAGGTATTTTCGGTGGTGCCGTGTCTTTTGCCAGCTTCTTGATTCTTACGCCTTTTGCAATGAAAACCGTTGGTGGTGAAGATGTAACTGGTGTTCTTTCACTTGATCGTCTTGGCGCAAAAGGAATGTTCATTGGAATGATTGCTGCTTTCTTGGCTGGAGAAATTTACTGCAGAATCACGAAACGCGGCTGGCAGATCAAAATGCCTGATGGAGTTCCACCTGCAGTAACAAAATCATTTGCCGCTTTGATCCCTGCTGTAGTGACACTAACTATTTTCTTAGTAATCAACGCTGTTATGACTGGTATTTTCAATGCTAACTTACATGATGTCGTTTATGAAGTGATCCAAAAACCATTAACTGGTTTGGGAAGTAGTTTGCCTGCAACATTGATTGCTTTGTTCTTTGTCCAATTCTTATGGTTCTTCGGACTTCACGGACAAATCATCGTCAACTCTGTAATGGACCCAATCTGGAATACACTGATGCTTGATAACTTAGAAGCTTATCAACATGGAAAAGAATTACCACACATCATCACAAAACCATTCATGGAAACCTTCACTGTTGGTATTGGTGGCTCTGGAATGACTTTAGCTGTCGTTTTATTGATGGCCTTTGTTCTTAAAAAGAAACAGTATCGTGATGTTGGTCGATTAGCTTTAGCACCTGGTATTTTCAATGTAAATGAACCAGCGATCTTTGGTCTTCCAATCGTATTGAATGCAACAATCCTTATTCCTTGGGTCGTGGCACCTCTAATCGTAACGACGTTCAATTATTTGGTAATGGCTGCTGGACTTGTCCCTGCACCAACTGGCGTCTCTGTTCCATGGACTGTGCCAATCATTGCAAGCGGTGTCTTAGCAACAAATTCATGGCTTGGCGGTATGCTGCAAGTCATCGACTTTGTCATCGTTGCCTTTATCTGGTACCCGTTCTTGAAAGTATTAGATAAACAACCAGACCTAGATATTGCTTAATGGATCATTAAGGGGATGTGACAAGAAACTTGTCATATCCTCTTTTTTCGAATAAACAATGTTCCAGATGCTACTTCGAGTTGTCGGAAGCATAATCTTTCGTTATACTCTAGAAGAGGTGAATAACGTGCCAAAATACGAAGAAATCGCAAATATTTTAAGGGAACGAATCCGTTCAAAAGAGTATCCTCCCGATAGTTTTTTGCCTAATCAAGTGGACTTGGTAAAAGAATTTGGTGCGAGCCGGATGACAATCAAAAAAGCCATCAATATCTTAGCAATGGAAGGACTTGTCTATTCGCAGCGAGGATCAGGAACGAAAATCTTGAATCATCCATTCATGCAAAAAGACACATCGCCCGCTAACGAGTATGAAGGTTTGAGTCTCCAAATGAAACGCAGACATCGCTCTTTGAAGAGTCAAATCATTCATTTTGATGTTGAATTCCCTGATCAATATATCCAAGAACGATTGATGATCGATGCCGAGCAACCTGTCTACAATATTCACCGGTTAAGGATCTTAGATGGCGAGCCTTATGTTTTAGAGCATACCTTTATGCCAGTCCATCTTGTGCCGGGTTTAAAAAAAGAACATTTGTTAGCCTCTATCTATGATCATCTTCATCAAGAATTGAATGTCCATTTTGCAGGGGCTTATCGTGCTATTTCTGCAGATAAAAGTGATGAATATGATCAGCAATATTTGAACTGTGCAGAAAACGATCCTGTACTGGAAGTTCAGCAAGTCGTCTATCTCAAAGATGGCCAGCCGATTGAATATTCTTCCAGCCGAAACCGATTTGATGTTCGGAACTATTCTGTGCTGGATGTGCGTTCAACTTAACCAAAGAGGTTGTGGAAAAGCCGCTTAGTTTCGAGTCGATTGATTGTCACAGATACAATCTTTTGAATAACATTTACCAAGTACTTTCAGAAGCTCGTTTCTATCTAATCATAAAAAGACTTATGACCACTCGCAATGATTCTAAAGTTAGCTTTTTAAAGCTAATTTTTTTGAAATCGATGCAACTAGTCGTAAGTCTTTTTATTTTATTGATCTGCTCCTTCTCTTTTCCATTCTTGACTCCTTTATAATACTTTAGAAGACAAATTAATTGCAAAATAGAGATGCACCCTCTATACTATGTCTAAATCAACTACTTACTTTTTGTAAGTTAACAGGAGGAAATTTATCATGGATACACAAATCAGAGGAATTCACCACGTCACAGCAATGACATCTAGCGCAACAAAAATCTACCGCTTTTTTACAGATATTTTAGGAATGCGCTTAATCAAAAAAACCGTTAACCAAGATGACATCGAAACTTACCATCTTTACTTTACAGATGATACTGGTGCGCCGGGAACAGATATGACTTTCTTTGATTTTCCAAATCAGCCAAAAGGAAAAAAAGGAACAGATACGATCTCTCGTGCTTCTTTCCGTGTGCCAAGTGACGCTGCATTAGACTTTTGGTTGGAACGATTTGAAAAATATGATGTCGCTCATTCAGCAATCAGTGAACGTTTCGGCAAAAAATATATCGAATTTGAAGATTTCGATAATCAATATTATCAATTGATCTCTGACGAAAATAATCAAGGTGTAGCAGCTGGCATTCCTTGGAAAAACAGCAATGTACCGACAGAATTTGCAATCACAGGACTTGGACCTGTCTTTGTCCGTGTCAGTCAATTAGAGCATATTCGGTTGATTCTTGAAAAAATCTTAGGATTCAAAGAAACAGACCATTCAGGAGATTTCTACTTATTTGAAATCGGTGAAGGCGGAAATGGTGCAAGCATCATTATTGAACATCGGACAGACTTGCCAAAAGCAATCGAAGGATTTGGAAATATCCATCACTTAGCATTGCGTGTAGCAGACAAAGAAGCATTGGAATACTGGATTCAAGTAATCAATAAGATCGAATTGCCAAATTCTGGTTTCGTCGATCGTTTCTATTTCCAATCTGAGTACTTCCTAGCCGCGCATCACGTACTGTTTGAATTAGCAACTGATGGTCCTGGATTCCTTGAAGATGAACCAGCAGAATCAGCAGGAGAAAAACTATCTCTTCCTCCATTCTTAGAAGAACGTCGTGAAGCCATTGAAGCCTATGTCCGTCCTTTCGATACAAGTGATGCAAATAAAAAACGTGAATAATCTCTTCATGCTACTTCATTTTTTGTATCTATAGAAACAGAAAAGAGGGAACAAAATGACCTACATTTTTGAAAAAGGAACAAGTGGCAAGCATTTGATCTTACTTCATGGCACAGGTGGCGACGAACATTCTTTACTGGATATCGCTCACTTTCTTGCACCAAACAGTACGTTGCTTTCTTTTCGCGGCACGGTCCAAGAAGATGGGATGAATCGTTTTTTCAAGCGTAATGGATTGAATCAATTCGACCTGGACAGTTTGGAAAAAGAAACAGATAAACTCCATGAAAAAATCAAAGAAATCAGCGAAAAAGAACAGATAGCTTTAAGCGATTGGCTGCTTGTCGGCTATTCAAATGGCGCAAACATCGCTGCTCATTTATTATTGGAGCGTGAGACCAAGCTAAATAAAGGGTTGTTTTTCCATCCAATGTCTCTAGGTGTCCATCAAAGCCGTTCCACATTAGAGGATAAAACCGTCTGGCTTTCTTATGGTGATAACGATCCAATCGTTTCCCCTGCTTCCTTTAAAGAATTGGCCGATCAATTCGAAACACGCCAAGCAAATGTGACGATTCAGCTAACTGTGACAGGTCATCAGTTGACAATGGACGAAATCGAGCAAGCGAGGGAATGGTCAGAGCATCTTCTAACTAAATAAAAGAAAAGAACTACGACTTACATGACACAACCTGAAGCAGACATCAATCTGGATCATAGTGTGTGAAAGTCGTAGTTTTTTTGTCGAATAAACGGTGTTCAAAAGCTTGCATCTGCGGTAATGAGTTCAACCAAGTCAAAAATGAGGAGCTTTTTTGGCTGGCCTTATTACTTGATGCAGGGCAGCTTTTTCACAACCTCTTTTGGTTACACAAGGTTCTCTTCAAAGAATGTTGCCATTTTTTCAAATGGAATGATATCTGTCTGGTCGTATAGATCTGTATGGGAAGCTCCTGGAATGATCATGAGTTCCTTGTTATCGCCTTTCAGCTCATTGAAAGCATCCTCCCCAAAGTAACGTGAGTGAGCTTTTTCCCCGTGAATGACTAATACTGCATGACGGATTTCTGGAATATAATGCAATAGTTTCGCATTCATAAGTGATAACCCTGATGTCCTATTCCAACCGTCGTTAGAATTTAAAGAACGAACATGGTATCCGCGATCTGTTTTATAATACGCATGGTAATCTTTAACAAACTGAGGAGCATCTTCAGGCAATGGGTCAACCACTCCTCCAGCACGTGCGTAGTCCCCTTGTTTGAAATCAATGATACGTTGTGCATTTAATTCTTCACGCATTTTATATCGGGCATCTTCATCCATAGCATCGAAGTAGCCATTTGCTGTTACTCGAGTCATATCGTACATTGTTGAGACGACTGTTGCTTTGACCCGTGTATCGATCGCTGCCGCATTCAATGCCATACCTCCCCATCCACAAATACCGATGATTCCGATTCTCTCAGGGTTTACATTTTTTTGTACAGATAAAAAGTCTACTGCCGCTTGAAAATCTTCCGTATTGATATCAGGCGAAGCAACATATCGTGGTACTCCTCCGCTTTCTCCTGTAAACGATGGGTCAAACGCAATCGTTAAAAAGCCTCTTTCAGCCATCGTCTGCGCATATAGACCAGACGATTGTTCCTTTACTGCGCCAAATGGTCCGCTCACAGCAATTGCTGGCAATTTCTCTTCACTTACTTCTTTTGGTTCATATAAATCAGCGACTAATGTGATACCGAAACGATTTGGGAAGGTCACCTTTCGATGATTGACTTGCTCGCTTTTTGGAAATACTTTGTCCCATTCTTGGGTGATATTTAATTCTTTACTCATATTCTAAACGCTCCTTTGATCAAAATTGACATTTGTTTTTGAATGTATTATCATGATAAAACTTAAACCTGACTTTAGGTCAAGGATAAAATTTTAATTTAGGAGGATTTTTTTATGTATTCCATTGGACAAGTGTCTGAAATGTTTGGATTGCCTGTTTCTACTTTACGTTATTACGACAAAGAGGGATTATTTCCTGATATCCAGCGTGTTTCCGGTATTAGAAAATTTTCAGAGAGTGAATTAGAGGCTTTGAGAGTCATTGATTGTTTGAAAAAATCTGGTTTAGAAATAAAAGACATCAAGCAATTCATGGAATGGAGCAAAGAAGGCAGTAAGACATTTGCGGTTCGTAAAGAACTATTTGAAAAGCAAAAAGAAGTTGTAGAAGAAGAAATAACGAAATTAGAAAGAGTACTCGCTATGCTAAATTACAAAAGCTGGTACTATGAAGAAGCAATAAAAGCCGGCAATGAAGAAGCCGTATTGACACTGATTCCTGATGATTTACCCCAACATGTAAAAGAAGCTTATGAACAATCTCACTGAACAAACGGATAACTCACTTTTCTTCTCTATGAACTTCATGAAAACATGAATAAACACCTCTAACTGATTGTTAGAAGCGTTTATTTTTTCACTCAAGTATCCTGCACTTACAGAAATATCCTTTTTACCGCCATCCTAATTCTGGAGCGATATCTTTTACGATTGTTTCAAGCAAGTGCATGTTATATTCTACCCCCAAAGTATTAGGAATCGTGACAAGTACTGTGTCTGCTTCTTTGATTGCTTCATCTTCAGCTAGCTCCTTGATTAATTGATCAGGTTCACCAGCAAAAGTTTTTCCAAAAATCGTCGGGTTCCGGTGATAAGCAAGATAGCCGACAGCATCTTGTTGCGGACTACCGTCTTGTCCAAATAAGCGTCGATCCAAATCAGTGGTGATTGGCTGGATCGAGCGAGTGACCAATGTTCTTGGTTCAAAATCATGACCTGCTTGCTTCCACGCTTCTTTATACGTACGTAATTGGTTTGCTTGTTGGATATGGAACGGCTCATGGGATTCGTAATTGACTAATGTAGATGATTGCAGATTCATTCCATGTTGTGCTGCCCAGATTGCCGTTTGCTGCGAACCAGCTCCCCACCAGATTCTTTGTCGTAATCCTTCTGAATAAGGCTCGATCCGTAATTTTCCTGATCCTTGTGGGAACATTGGTTGAGGATTTGGTTCTGCAAATGGTTTTCCTTCAAGTAATTCCAAGAATTCAAGGGTGCGTTCCCGTGTTACCTCTTTGATTTCTTCTTCACTGTAATCATACCCAAAGTATTTCCAGCCATCTAGGACTTGTTCAGGTGAACCACGCCCCACTCCTAGTTGCACTCTTCCTTGCGTGATGATATCTGTCAATCCGGCATTTTCTGCCATATAATAAGGATTTTCATAGCGCATATCGATAAGTCCTGTGCCGATTTCGATCTTACTCGTCTTTGCGCCGATTGCCGCTAGCAAAGGAAACGGCGACCCAATCTGAGGGGCAAAATGATGTACGCGGAAAAACGCTCCGTCTACTCCAATTTTTTCTGCTTCCACTGCTAAATCGATGGATTGCAAATAAGCATCTTGAGCTGTTTTCACGAGCGATCCTTGCTCCATCCAATGTCCAAAGCTTAAAAAGCCGATTTTTTTCAAGGTAATGACCTCCTCCAACCCTACAAAAATGGAAGGTTTTTTATTTTTAATATGAACTGATTCTACTACTTTTTTTCTTAAAAGACGAATAATTGTTCTCGCGTCATATTCAAGAAATCTATCGGCTGACTATACCCCTACTTCCTTCATCATCTGCCATGTCTTAATCTCTTTTAATAGTCTTTCCCATCGTTGTTTTTTGACTCAAAATGATTGTTTCTAACGTGTATTTATGGTAAAAAAGACAGGATGAGTTCTTTGTACACATCAATTTATACGCTGAACAACAAGAAACATATAAACTAAGAAACCCATTGTTTTTTTCGCTCCATTATATAGAGTTTTCTTTAGATAAACAGTTACATTTACTAATCCATAACGGAGGAAATCAAATGAAAAAAATCTATTTTTTATGTACGGGCAATTCTTGCCGCAGTCAAATAGCAGAAGGCTACGCGCGTAAATATCTGTCTCCTTCAAAGTTTGAGATCAGAAGTGCGGGGATCGAGACACATGGTTTGAATCCAAGAGCTGTAAAAATCATGGCAGAAGACGGCATCGATATTTCCAAACAAACGTCTGATTTGATTGATAGAGATTACTTTGCTCAGGCAGACTTGATTATTACACTTTGTGGTGATGCCAAAGACAAGTGCCCTGCCGTTCCAAACAATCACGAACACCTTCACTGGGACCTAAAAGATCCTGCACAAGCTGTCGGGAGCGAAGAAGAAATATTAGCGGAATTCAGAAAAGTCAGAGAAGTAATCAAAACAAAGGTTTCTGACTTAAATCAATATGCTCCAAGTTTATAAAGGAATTCTCAAAAATGTTTTTACAATTAACTGATAAATAGAATTGTTCTCTAGCAAAAACTTCTTCTCTTCTTTTTGCTAGATCAATCGTTCCTCCCGTTGACAAATGGATACTTCTCTGCTATTTTATTAGCAATCAATGAAACGCGATGACAAAGAAAGTAAAGTAATGTTAGACGCCAAAGAGAGTTCCTGCTTGGTGAAAAGGAATGCGTATCTGTTACTTGAAAATGGCTTTTGAGCGGATTTCCCGAATATTTAAGGAAATACGGATGTCTACCGTTAACAAGGCACAGTTTCCAAAAGATGATTTTTTTGGGTACTGATCGAGGTAAAGTCTGTGAGGATTTTATAACCAAAGGTGGTAACGCATATCTATGCCCTTAGCAATTTTTTGCTAGGGCATTTTTTTGTACCCACTTTTGAATCGACTATCGATACTAATAAAGTCCATCCACTACTTGACCTTGGATACTATCGAAAGGAAGTGAATTTTCGGAAAATTTCGAATCATCCAACAAAATTTTGACATGATGTGGTCAAAAATTGGAAATGCGTATTCATAAATAAACAATTGGGGGAAAATAGAATGAATAAAAAATTTACAGTAAAGCATATTGTAGCTATCGGTATCGGAGCAGCTGTCTTCTTTATCTTAAAACGTTTCGTCACCATTCCAACAGGTGTTCCAAATACGGATATCGCGACCGCTTACCCTTTTCTAGCGCTGCTAGGCGTAGTTTACGGGCCAGTCGTTGCAGGATTAGCTGGTTTTATTGGCCATGCACTGGGTGATTTAACTACTTATGGTGCTTGGTGGTCATGGATCATTGCATCTGGGATTTTAGGTGTGTTTTTTGGTTTACTGACCAAACGTATCCCAATTGAAGAAGGCATATTTGGTAAAAAAGAAATCACGCTCTTCCTCGTGGGTGAAACGATTGCCAATTTAGTGACATGGGTGATTATTGCGCCTGTGGGAGATATTTTGATTTATGCAGAGGCCCCAAGTAAAGTCTTCACGCAAGGAATCGTTGCTGGAATCACAAATGCTATTGTGACAGGGATTATCGGCATTATTTTATTGAAAGCTTATGCACAGACAAAAGTCAAAAAAGGAAGTTTGAACAAAGAAGCTTAGAACGTGAGGAACTAAAATGATTGAGTTTCGTAATTTTACATTTCAATATGACAGCCAAGCTGAAGCAACATTAAAAAATATCGATTTGATTATCCATCCTGGGGAAAAAATTTTGATCATAGGAGCTAGCGGCTCAGGAAAATCAACTTTGGGAAAATGTTTGAATGGCATCATCCCACAAAATGAAAAAGGAAGTTTTACTGGTCAATTAACGATCAATGGTAAAAATTTCAGTGAATCTTCTATCTATGATCTTTCATTAGAAGTAGGCACCGTTTTACAAGATACTGACAGCCAATTTGTCGGATTAACAGTAGCTGAAGATATCGCTTTTTCTCTTGAAAATGAGATGATCGAACAAAAAGAAATGCAAGAAGCAGTCAATTTCTGGGCAAAAAAGACGAATTTACTGGCCCAATTAGACAAACGTCCGCAAGATCTATCTGGCGGACAAAAGCAGCGGGTAGCAATGGCTGGTGTTTTGATCGATGAAACACCTATTCTCTTGTTTGATGAACCATTAGCTAATCTTGATCCACAGACAGGCTATGAAGCAATCCAGATGATTGACCGTCTCTATCAATCGCAACAATTTACGACGATCATTATTGAACATCGTTTGGAGGAAGTGTTAGCTGCACCAGTCGATCGCGTCATCTTGATTGATGAGGGAAAGATCATTGCGGATATAGCTCCTACTGAATTGCTGAAAAGTGATTTATTGTCGAAGTGCGGAATTCGTGAACCCTTATACATCACAGCATTAAAACGTTCTGGACTCTCATTGACAGAATTCCCAGATTTAACACAAGTCGATCAGCTGGTTTCCCCAGAGATTGCTGATGCTTTAGCAAAACAACAAGGGACTTTTTGTTCTCCTTCTAAAAAGAAAACGCCGCTATTGACATTGAAAGATGCATCCTTCCACTTCGGTAAGGAACCAATCATCAAAGGAATCGATTTAACTCTTCATCAAGGAGAGATGGTTAGTTTAGTCGGACATAATGGAGCAGGAAAATCCACATTGTCCAATCTCATCACCGGTTTCCAACCTTTCCAACAAGGAGAACTATTGTGGAAAGACCAATCAATCATATCTGAAAGCATCAAAGAGCGCGCAGACAAAATTGGCTATGTACTGCAAAACAGTAACCAAATGCTTTCTAAAAACATAGTTTTTGAAGAAGTTGCTTTGGCTTTAGAAAATCGCGGTGAAGATCCGATAAACATCCAAGAAAAAGTCTTGGAAACTTTGAAAGTATGCGGATTGTATGAATTTCGTAACTGGCCGATTTCAGCGCTGAGCTATGGACAAAAACGACGGGTAGCAGTTGCATCTATATTGGTACTCGAACCAGAATTGCTGATTCTTGATGAACCGACAGCTGGACAAGATTACTATCACTACACTAAAATGATGAAATTTTTGAAAAAATTGAATCAGCAAGGCCTCACGATTTTGATGATCACTCATGATATGCACTTGATGCTGGAATATACAGAACGGACGATTGTTTTGAAAGAAGGACAAATTATTGCAGATGAAATACCTTCGAAGGTACTATCTTCAACCGATTTAGTTACCTCGGCAAGCTTGCGGAAAACTAGTTTGTATCATTTGGCAAAAAGTAATCAGCTGACAGATGCTAGCGGATTCGTTTCGGCTTTTATTCAGCATAAGGGGGACCCTTATGACAGAGAATAATCTCATCGGTTATGTACCGAAAAAAACAATCATCCATCAACTCAGCGGTTTTACCAAACTTTTTTGTTTTCTATTACTTTCGATTATTGGGATGGTCTCTTATGACACACGATTTTTGCTTTGCCTTGCTGTGTTTTCGGTTCTCATTTTTCGGATAGCCAGAATTAGTTATTCTGAGATCTCTTTTGTATTGAAGTTCATTGCTTTTTTCTCCATTTTGAATTTATTGACTGTTTATTTATTTGCCCCAGAATACGGAGTAGCTATCTATGGTACTCGCCATGTCATCTTTGATGGAATCGGTAGATATACGCTCACTCAAGAACAGGTTTTTTATGAATTCAATTTACTGATTAAATATTTCGTTACCATTCCTCCAGGTTTGATTTTTATTTTAACGACGAATCCAAGTGAATTAGCTTCTAGTATCCATCGAATCGGTGGCTCTTATAAAATTGCTTATTCCTTTTCTTTAGCGCTACGCTACATTCCAGATATCCAAGAGGATTTTCGAACGATTTCCAAAGCCCAGCAAGCACGAGGAAATGAACTCTCTGGTAAAGCCTCTCTCATGAAACGGGTACGAGGAAATTTGACGATTGCGATCCCATTGATTTTTTCTAGTTTAGAACGTATTGAGACGATTTCTTCTGCCATGGAACTTCGGCGTTTTGGAAAGAAAAAAGGACGGACATGGCTGTCGGCAAAACCATTGCAACGGAATGATTATCTTGCACTATTTCTCGTTGTCCTCTTTTGTTCAATAGGGATTTTATTAGTGATCCTAAATGACGGACGATTCTATAATCCATTTCATTAAATAGAGGTTGTGGAGAAGCTGTTCTGCATCAAGTAATAAGTCCAGCCAAACAAAAACAGCGTTTCAGGTTTTTGAATTGGCTGGACTTATTACCGCAGGTGCAAGCTTTTGAACACCGTTATTCGGAAGAAGGAACTGTAACAAGACTTTTGTTACAGTCCCTTTGTATTTAGTTTTTCAACTTCAAATAAATAGATAGAATTATTATAGATATAAAGGCAGTTTTTTAATATCTACTTATTCATAACTAGACAACAAGGTTAAAATCTCTAGTGGATGATTGGATTGCATCAACTGTGCCATTTGTTCTGGCTGCTTTTCTAAATAGTGAATAACAGAAAAAATTTTTTTGAACTCTGCATGTTTCAAATCCTTTCTCTTTATTGCTAACAGCAGTACGATACGTATCTTTTCCCCATGCCATAGGACTGGTTCTTTCATTGTAGCAATAGAAATCATCGAATGTTTTACATACAGCGGATTACCGTGAGGAATCGTTACAAATGGTGCCACTCTAGTACTGGCGTGACGGTCTCGTTCCAAGACAGAATCGACGAATTCCGGCTCCACATAATGATGTTCTACTAAGACATTCCCCATAAAATTTAAAATATCTACTGGGTCAGTCCATTCAAGCTGAGGAAAGATCAAAAATGGATGAGTAAAGCTTGCTAGATCAAACGTTTTTTTCTTCTTGATAGGTACATGTTCCAGCATATATTTTGTCAAATAGGCCAGATCAGTTTCTGTGATCATTGGTGAAATCTCGATTACTGGAATATTTTCATATTTAAACGGTAATGTAGTCAAAATAAAATCAACAGGTGGAAAATCTTCCCTCTCTAGTTCTGGCTTATATTCAATTAAATCTATAATCGTTAATTCCGGAAGTTCTCTGTTCAGCCGTGCTTCAAGAAAAGTAGCCATAGCTTTTGAATATTCACTAACTAAAACGGTTTGGTATCTTTTACTTTTCTGATGTTTGTGTCGCTCGATCGCCGCTTGGAAATGGATCGTTAAATAAGCTGTCTCATCTTGCGGAACATAAAAATTTTCTTTCTCAAAATAATCTTCTAGAATCAACTGTAAAACTAAAAAAAGTTGTGTGTACGTACTAAACACACTTTTCGTCAATGGATTAGAAATCTGCAAGCCATAATGGAGTCGAAAATAGGTCGAAGATAAATGAGACCTTAAGTTTTGTTTCAGTAACTGATCTTCTTTCAATGAATAACCTAAAAACTGCTCCACTTGTACAATCAAATGATCAGCAAGTGTACTAGATTCCTTTTGAAATCGTGTGGCTGCTTGTGAGTTTGTAAAAAGATTGGCGATACGCAAAGCCAGATAATTGATTTCATCAGGAGAAAATTCAATTGGGTAAATAGTAGCTAATTTTGCTAAGATCTGACTACTTAACTGCTGTGCTTGGGTATGCTCAACGACTTCATTTTCGTCTTTACTTAATTTCACTTTCTGGTACTGTTTCATTCGCTCAAGCATAAAATAGATATGAATCTCCACACTAGCCAGTCCTCCTGGCTGTTCTAGATGATTTTCATAGAAAACTTCTTTTAATGTATGTTGGATGACTTTTAATGTATCTTTGGCAAAAAACTCTTTCAACGAAGGACTTTGCGGATCTTCTTTCTGCATATTGCGTAGCGTCTTAACAAGCAGCTGTCTTTTTTCTTGTTCATCGCCTTTAAGAAAAGTGCCAAGTTTTGTTTTGGATACTAGCTGTAAATGATGGTACTCAAAAAAGCTTTTCAGCTCTGTCAATTCTTTACGAATCGTACGTTTTCCAACATATAGTTTTTCTGAAAGCTCTTCAAGACTAAATCCGTCTTTTGCTACTAGCAGATGGAAAATCAATAATTGACGAAGCTGGTTTTTATCCATTTCTGTTTGTGCCTCTTCATTAAGCGCTCGTTTCAATTGTTCCTTTTCGTGAGGCAGACCATTCAACAAGATCCCTGTACCCTTTTTTCTTTCAATCATCAAAGGCAGCTGTTTGTCTCTGAACCAAGTTTCAATGACATTCAAATCGCTATGAACCGTTCTTTCCGACACATGGTAATGCTCTGCTAGCTTTTTTATTGTGATATAATTATTCGTTTCAATTAATTGGTAAATCAAAGATTGCTGACGCTGATTCATAATAAGCAGAAACTCCCTTCCAAATAAAAAATCGATCATGATAACACATCTATTATGTCTCATCACGGTCGATTTTTCATCTTATGTTATTACATTTCACTTAATAATTGGTGAACCGCTGCTTTATCTGGCGCATCCATCAATGCTTGACGGAAATCATCATCCATCAGTTTACGTGAAAGACGTTGCAGTATTTTCAAGTGCATATCTCCTTGGCTGTTTTCAGGTACAGCAATCATAAAGATCATATGTGCAAGTTTTCCATCTAAAGAATGCCACTCTACTCCATCTTGACTTCTGGCAAAAGCCACTGTTGGTTTACGAACATAAGCTGATTTTCCGTGTGGAATAGCGATGCCCATGCCGATTCCCGTCGTACTTTCCTTTTCTCTATCATAGATGACTTCTTTAAACCCGTTTTTATCTGTGATCGCCGCTGTTTTTTCTAAACGTTGGACTAAATCTTCGATTACTCCGTCTTTTGTTGTTGCTGTTTCTCCTAGAACGATGGCTTCATCTGACATAATATCCGTAATAGAATCAAAAGTTTCAGGTTTTGTATAAACACCGCTTGTTTCAGATTCTGATAAATCCGCTACCGCTACCCCATTTGCTGCAGCAACTGCAGTATGTTGTAATGTTGGTTTCAAAATTCTTAACATTAACACGGTGACAGCAATACCTGCAACCACTGCTACAAAAAACATAGCTACATGATCGACTGCTCCTAAAACTGCTACGATTGGACCGCCATGAGCGACATGATCTGTCACTCCTGAAAGCATTGCGATGACACTTCCTGTCATCGCTCCGACTACAATGCTTGGAATCACTCGTAATGGATCTGTTGAAGCAAACGGAATCGCACCTTCTGTGATCCCGAACAGCCCCATTGCTAAGGATGCCTTACCAGCTTCTCGTTCTGTTTTTGTGAATTTGGTTTTCAAAATCAGTGATGCCAACCCTAATGCTAACGGAGGAATACAGATAGCTACAGCAATTGGACCCATGATGGAATAATTTCCTTCTGCAATCAAGCCAGATCCGAACAGAAAGGCTACTTTATTGAACGGTCCACCCATATCAAAAGCAATCATTGCTCCTAAGATCATAGCTAAAACAATTTCACTTCCTCCTTGCATCCCTGCTAAAAAGTGAGTCAACGAACTAAATAAAAGAGCTACTGGTTCTCCAATAACGTAGATAAACACAAAACCAACTGCCAATGATCCTAAAATTGGGATAACAATGATTGGCATAATCGATTGTAAAGCTTTCGGTACTCGTACTTTCTTGATTCCTAAAGCAATGAAACCTGCTAAAAATCCAGTGATGATTCCGCCTAAGAACCCCGCATTCGCATCACTACCATATAATGCGCCATTTGCTGCTAACATCCCACCAACAAATCCAGGAACAAGTCCTGGACGATCTGCAATGCTTTGCGCAATAAATGCAGACAAGATTGGAACCATCAACCCCATAGCAATACTTCCGATACTATTCATCGTTGCCCAAATCGTTCCTTCTGGTATCTTGATTCCTTCAGGTGTCGCTGTTCCACCCAATGTTAATGAAATCGCGATCAATAATCCTCCTGTAACTACGAATGGCACCATATATGAAACACCATTCATCAAACTCTTATAGATTTTCTTACCTAAATTTTCTGATTCACTTTTATTTTCGGCAGAAATAGTGGTCTCTGTACTTTTATAGATTGGCGCTTTTCCTGCTAAAATCTCTCCTACCAATTCATCTGCATGATGAATTCCTTCTTGCACGCCTACGGTTATCAATGGTTTGCCGCCAAATCGTGATTTATCTATTTTAGTGTCCGCTGCGATGATTACACCAGCTGCTTCTTCGATATCTTTTGCAGTCAATTCATTTTCGATACCGATAGAACCATGTGTTTCGACTTTTACCTCGGCACCAACTGCTTTCCCCGCTTTCTCTAAGTTTTCTGCTGCCATGTATGTATGGGCAATGCCAACTGGACAGGATGTAATTGCAATAATTTTTTTCATTTTCCTACCGCCTTTCTTTCTACACTTACAGTATATAAAAACGGTTTCTTTTTATTAAGCACAAAATGATTCCGTAATAACTGAAATTCTTGGAATAAATAAAAACTTTGACAAGAAAACGATTCTTTTGCTTGGAAAAATAAAAGTGCATTTCTTTTGTGAAAAAAAATCACTACGTTATAAACTGATCATATCAAACATAAAGGAGGTTATTTATGAAAAAGAATCGTTTGTTATTGATTATGTTGGTTGGTGGGTTATTCAGTGGATTAATAGGCGGAGGAGTTGCGGATGCTCTTACAGGTACTAGTAATTTAAATATTCGGCCTCGTTCCATCATAGGAACAGATGAACGCATTCAAACCACGGATACAAAAGCTGCTCCTTACAATAGTATGGTTTTCGTAGCAGCAGACGGCAATGCGGGTAGCGGCGCAGTTATTGGAAAGAATACCGTATTGACCGCTGCACATGTTGTAAAGAAGATACTTGAAAATACGAATAAGGACAGTATTTATGTCATTCCTGGAAGAAATGGAGCTAAACTTCCGTACGGTAAATTCAAAATCAAGTCTGTGCATATTCCTCAGAGTTATATTGATCATGCTGGTGTTGATACAGACATAGCAGTAATCACTGTAGATAGTTTGAACAGTAAGAGCATCGGTGAAGTAGTTCCAGTATTGCCTCTTAAGCTATCTAATTCTATTGAAAACGGTGTTAGTTTAACTACTACTGGCTTTCCTGGTGATAAAACATGGGGAACGATGTGGACAGCACAAGGAAAAGTAACAGGACAAACGAATACTAGAGTCTATTATGATATGGACACAAAGGGCGGACAATCCGGTTCCCCAGTCTATAATGAAAAAAATGAGATTATCGCTGTCCATACAACCGGCGGTAGTAAAAATAATTTTGGTACAAAAATAAATGATGAATATTATCAATTTGTTTTAGATCATTTATCATAAAAATATGCTATTTATAATCGAAACAACAAAACTATCAGGCTCTTAACTTCTAAAGGAAAAAAGAGCCTGATAGTTTCTTTTGTTTAGAAAATTTTTTCTCGATACTCACAGTCTACTAGGCTAAAGACATCTCTCATGATGGTTCTTTGTTTTCTTCCATTCTTTTAAATACGTACCTCCGATTTTCACATTGATTTAATGATTTAAAAAATTTTTGGATACGATAACTTATTTTTTTAATTTGCTCGCTAATAAGGTGAACAACTTGTTGTTTTTACTATTATACAATAACATCGTAATGAAAATTGGCAGTTGCGTAATGAAAATTGTTATTAGATTTCCAGTGATTGAAAACAACAACGTAATTTGTAAAAACAAGAAGAAATGATTTACAAGTATTTTTTTTAATTCAATATGCATGTTTACAAAGCGTTTGGTATCTTTTACTCGGATAATCCAAACCACTAAAAAGCTCATCGCGGAACTGATACTTGCACCAGTAAGAGATAATACTGGAATTAGTAAAAAGTTTAGTATGAGATTTACAATGGCGCCAATAACTGTGGTATTAAATATCCCTTTTGTTTGCTTTGAAGCAATATAATATTGCCCAAAAAAACCAGAAAAACTAGAATAAAGGACACTGAATAATAAGAAAGGAACGTATCTCCACGCAGATAAAAAGTTGCTAGAAGTTAATAAAGACATCATCGGTTTTAAGCATAGAAGAATTCCACTAACACCAATAAATAAAATTTGTGCATATACCGAAAAGGTCGAAGAATAGAAAGAGTCTTTATCTTTACTCTCATACTCTTCAATAACAGAAATCTGCCAAGCTTGAAAAAATATCGTATTTACAATGCCAATTAACATAGGGATTTTATTTGCTATTGCAAAAATACCATTCGCTTTTCGTCCTAAAAAATATAAAATAAAATAACGGTTTGCAGCATTATTGATCCATAATGCTACAGAATTAGGAATCAAAGGAATACTATACTCTAGCATCTCTCTTATAAAAGCTTTATCTATTAAAGAGAAGGAAAACTCAGATTTAATATTTAATGAAAAAAATAACCAAGAATTAGCAAATGCTAAAGCGAGCACGGTTGAAAGTAAGTACCCCTCTACGCCAAACTTAAAAACGTACATGAATAAGATATTCAAACTGGCTGTTAAAAAAGAAAGAAGAATACCATTTTTGGCATATGTTTCTGTATGGTTCATTGATTTAGCATATTGAGAAAATAAACTTTGAATAATTTGACCAATTAAAATTAAAACAATGTAAAATCCGTAATTAATATGAAAGAGGTACATTAAGGGCAAACATATTAGTAATACCATACTACTCACAAAAGTGACCCCTAGGGCATTGGAAATAACCTTTTTGGAATCATACTTTTCTTCCATATTAAATCTTAATACAGCATCAAAAATACTCAACGAAACGATTGGTATCAGTAAAGAAACAGTCGTTGTAATTAAATCTGCTATACCATAACCACTTTCACTTAGCCTGGCCGTATAAAATGGTAACATGATAAATGTTATTAATTTACTTCCTAAATTTCCTATAGTGAAAATAATAGAATTATTTATTAATCGTTTATTTTTATCAGATATCATTGGATTTTTGTTAACACACTTTCTATAGAAACTCTACGAGATTTAGATGTCTTTACAGCTTGAGGAATATTTTCCACCGCAATAAACATGATTATTTTTTTCTCTCTAGAAATAATCTTTTTCAATATTTTTAACCTCTTTTTTCATATTATGTTAATATCTCACGTAAAAAAGAAAGACTCTGTTCTTTGCGATCAACTAACTTCTTTTCAATATTTTCCCAATGAATGCGACAATCAATGTTTTCCACGTTTTTAACAAATTCTAATGGAATCTCTAAATCTTTAAACAATGATTCTGTTCGATTGTTCACACTTCCATCTAACGCTTCTAATTCAACAACAAATTTTTTTTGATAAATTATACTAAACACAGAACCATGAAACGAATTTGTAAAGACATAGGAGGCTTCTCGAAAAAGTGAGACAAATTGACAAGGTGATTGGTACTTCATACTTATAACCCCCTTATTCTGTTTTCTATTAGTAATTTGTATTACTTTTAATCCTTTTTGTTTGCCTAACTCTAAAGCTTCTTCAATCAGTTTCTTTGGCTGTTTTACAGTATAAATTAAAATATAAGGTTCACTGATACTTATCTTTTCTTCTGCAAAGTTATTCCATTGGTCTTTTGATAATAATAAAGTGGGATCAACATAAGCTTTAGCAGGGATAGAGTATAATCTATTTAATTTTTCAGCTGTATCTTTCTCCCGTACTGCTACGTTTTCAAAATCCATCAAATAATCTTTTATTGATTTATTTTTTTCGATTTCTAGATTTCCCATACTAGCTGCATACGAATTTTTTTTTGTATCTACTAAAGGAAACGGTAAAAAATATGAAAGATCACCCTCAGTTATTGCAGTATTCCATATTTGATCACTTCCGCATAGAATATTGCTATATTGCGTACATAAATCTTTTAGTTCGGCTTGTGTATATACTTGTTCTTTTGATAAATTTAAATACTTCAATCGATATTGCTCAAATAAATGATTATGCTTTTTTTCATTAGAAGAATATAAGAGGATTCGAAGCAATGATTTTAGATAGCCATTTTTAATTCGGTACGGACTATAATTTTTCTTAATAAAGTCAGCTCTGTAATCGATGATTTCAATATCTGGATCGAACTGAGAAGCAGCCTTTTGTAAAGCATAAGCTTGTAAAAAGGCTCCATAATTCGGTGCCTCATGAAACGTTAAGATGGCATTTTTTTTCTTCATTTGTAGCACTTCCATTTCATTTTTAAAATGTAAAGTTTAATCTTTGTTTTTGGGGATAGATTAACCATTACTTTTTTTTCTACTATTTCTCTTAGTTCAGTTCGTTCATTTATTAATGAAACAAGGTCTTTATTAAAGTATTTGTATATAATATTGATCAGATAAGAATAATAGATACTCTCATCTAGATTTTTTTTAGAAGCTAATTTCTTTAATTTTACGCATACTTCGTAGTCTTCCTTAAATTTTTTATTTGATTGATCGTTTTGAAGAGATCCTTTTCTTCCTACTGTGTATTCATACAATATTTCGTCACTAATAGAGACTTTCTGAACATGATTGAACAACTCCAGATTAAATAAAGCATCTTCTGAAGAAGAAACAGGTGGAAAATATAATCCTTTTTCTTTTAAAAATTGTCTTCGATATAGTTTATTCCAAGGCGAAAGCAAATTATTTTCATAAAAATGATTATTAATAAAAGAAAAAAATGTATCATTATCTTCTAGAAAAATTTTATTTTTATATCCTCCTTGATACACTATTTTTCCTTTTGTACTTTTAGCATAATAACCAAATATAAGCATATCGGCTCCATCTGTTTTTATTTGCCGCAGAACTTTTTCTAATAAAAAAGGATCTATTTTATCATCCGCGTCAAAAAAATAGATATATTCCCCTACTGCTTTTTTTATGCCTAAATTTCTTGCATTAGCAGCTCCTCTATTTTTTGTAGTATATATGGAGTAATTTGTTAGATTATTTATCCTAGTTTCAATTTGATCTTTTGTACGATCTGTAGATCCGTCGTTTATAAAAATTACTTCAAAATTCTGATAGGTTTGTTCTTGCAAATTATTAACAACGGAGGCGATATAGTCTTCCACGTTATAACAAGGAATTATTATAGAGGTTTCAATTTTGCTCAATGTATCGGTTTCTCCTTTAATTCTGAGTATTGATAGAATAACTGTTACAAAAAATTCTTTTTAAATATCAAAGTGAAATTACTGAATATTTAAGCATCAATGGTTTTTAACGTTTATTTTAACGTTTAAATAAAGCCTTGGGATTGTGACAAAAGTCTTGTCACAGTTCCTTTTTTCGAATAAACGGTGTTCCAAAAGTAGCTTCTTCGGAAATAAGCCGAAATTTCACAAAAATTTGAGAAGTAATTTTCGTAAATTCCTTCTTATTTCTTGAAGCTGACCACTTCTGTCACAACCTCAAGCTTACTTTTTTCACTAATTACTACGATTTTCTACTAATACCAAGCAATCTCCGTAGTTCTTCTGATTATTGAATAGATCCATACACTTTTTGAATAAATGATGGCTCGCTAATTTTAAAATTTGTACATTTTTTTACAACTAGGTACTTGATAACCTTGTTCTTCTAATGTGTGATTTTTGATAACGTATCTATAGACACCACAGGCGATTATGACCACATGTTCTTCAAAAGCGGCGACTACTCCCGTTCGGATTTCGCCATCAACCGTTTCTGCTGTAACTTGATCCCCAATCGATAGTATATCTTTGTCTTTTACACACATAGTAATCTCTCCTTTTACAGAATCATTTTTTCTATACTCTGATGGTAATTAAGCTAACCTTGTATCAAAAAATGCTCTTATTTAAAAAAATCTCATAAAACTATGTTGTTCCTTTATTAAGTTGTTCCTTAATCAAAGTTTGTATGCTTTTTAACTCATTTGGTAAAATACGCTGATAAGATATCCCGTCCTGCACAAATTCTTCTCCTTTTACCTGTTTTGATTCTATTTTAGTAAAGGCACTCCGATATCCCTTGATTAGTGTCTCAATATTTTCAGTAGAAATATCTGTTTTTACATTGTTATCTAAACTGTCCATGATTTTTTGATAATGAACGATTCCTTTTATGCTAATGACTTTTTTTAGTATTGCTGTGACGACTTGACGTTGTCGATCTTGCCGGCCATAATCTCCTTGTGGGTCGTCGTAGCGCATTCGAGTATATTTCAATGCTTCTTGCCCATCTAAATACTGAATACCAATTGGAAATTTTTCTCCTCCATATGTAAATGTAAAAGGATTGTTTACCTTGACTCCACCTACTGTATCGACAAGAGATTCAATTCCCTTCATATTAATAGCTAGATAGTAATCGATTGGAATATCTAAGAGATTTTCAACTGTGTGAATAATCATTGGGATACCGCCAAATGCATAAGCATGGTTGAGTTTATCTTGTGTATTATGTCCAACGATATCAACGTAACTATCCCTAGGTAAACTTACCAATACAGTCTTTTTCTTCATTGGATTGACAGTGGCCACAATAATTGTATCGGAACGTCCTTGATCTGTACGCCCTAAAGCCCCTGTATCAATACCTAAAAGCAAGACACTGAAGGGCTCTTTTTGATTTAATTTGACTTGGCTTGAAGCTACTGTTTCTGGGATTGGCTCATAGATTTTCTCATTGGTTCTTTTTATATCGTGGACTATCATCACACCAATAGCCATGATTATGAACAATAAAACCAGTACTATACTCAAAAACGCATGAAAAATATTTTTTTGATGTTGCTTTGTATGGGAAAGATTCTTTCTCTGGTGTTTTTTCATGTATTCACCTCATTATTTTGTTTAGCTTTTATAGAGTCGCTAAACAAATTTACATTAAAGCTTCTGTTTCAGAATATTGATAATTCGATCACTAGCATTTCCATCCCCATACGGATTTATTGCCTTAGCCATTTTTTGATAAGCAGTTGGATCGTCTAATAAGATCGTTATTTCCTGATAAACTTTTTCTTTTTTTGTTCCAATCAATTTTAATGTACCAGCTTTTACTCCTTCAGGTCGTTCAGTCGTATCTCGTAATACTAATACTGGAACACCTAATGAAGGAGCTTCTTCTTGTACGCCTCCAGAATCCGTCAGAATCAAGTAACAACGTTTAGCAAAATTATGAAAATCAAATATATCTAATGGTTCGATCAGTTGGATGTTTTCTATTCTTCCCAACTCCTTTTCTGCCAATTGACGCACAGCAGGATTTTTATGCATAGGAAAGATGATTTCGATATCTTTTCTTTCTCGTGCTAGTAGAGAAATGGCTTGAAACACTTCTAACATTGGCTTTCCTAAATTTTCTCTGCGATGCATGGTTACCAATATCTTCTTTTTTCCATTGTCATTAGATAGGTTAGGATGGAAATAATCTTCACTAATCGTATACTTCATAGCATCGATTGCTGTATTTCCGGTAATAAAAATTTGTTCTTTCGGATGATTTTCTTTCATTAAATTAATCGCACTTTCTGGAGTTGGTGCAAAACAAAAATCGGACAATGCGTCTACTAATTGTCGATTCATTTCTTCTGGGAAAGGAGAAAATTTCAACCCTGTGCGCAATCCAGATTCAACATGTCCAAGAGTAATTTTTTGATAATAAGCAGATAAAGCTCCTGCCAAAGTTGTGGATGTATCTCCATGGACTAGAACTATATCTGGCATTTCTGCTTTTAGTAGTGGATCAAGTTTCTGCATTATACTGACAGTTATATCGCTTAATGTCTGCTTTGACTTCATGATGTCCAAATCATAATCCGGTGTGATTTTAAAATAAGCTAATACTTGATCAAGCATTGCTCTGTGCTGTCCAGTTACAACTATTTTTGACTCAAAATACGAGTTACTTTCCAAAGCTTTTATGACGGGCGCCATTTTAATTGCCTCTGGTCGTGTACCAAAAATAGACAATACTTTTTTAGGCATATATCAACTATCTCCTTTTTATAATGAAACCTTGAAGGAAAAAAATATTTCCTTCAAGGCATTCAGTAAACAAGATTCAAAATGGAATAGGAAACCTTGTTTTTTTCAATGATTTTATATTTCACGAACGATCAATGAAAAATGCTATTATTTTAGTTTCCATGTTTTAAGAACTTTATCTGACGGTTTATATTGTAACTCGGTTGCTTTTTCTCCCGGCTCAATCAAATAGTATAATTTATCTTTTGAAGTTTCATCTGGCTTCAATGCTTCGCCAAAAGCTTCCATTTCTTCTGTTACTTCATAAACTTTGTCCTTTTTATCTGTCTTCAATTGAAAGTCAATTGCCCCTATTCCATTATCTTGTGTACCTATATTTTTAGCTTCAATTTGGAAAACAACTAGCTGCTTATCCTTTCCTTCTTTACTTGCCGCTTCACTAGCAGCCACATTTGTGATTTTCATTTCTATTCCATCAGCTGTAAATGGAGTATTCAGTTCGTCCTTTAATGTAACTTCACTCACTTCACCAGTAGTAGTGTCTTTACTTTTATCTGTTGCTTTCTTTCCCGCGAAGCTACACCCAGCTAGAAGGACACAGGCTGAAACAATTGCAATAATGCTCAATAATATATTTTTCATCATCAATCTCCGTTCGTTAGTTTACTTTAATTTCAATTGTTTTTTCGTCTAATTTTTTACCGTTTTTAGCGTATGCTGTCAATTTTGCATGATCTCCTTTGTGGATGTATCCTCCAACATAGTATTCGAATGAACCATCTATAAAGATACCACCTGTATTAATAAAAGTATCATTTACTCTAAGTTCAGCTCTTGTAACATCACCCGTGTAAGTTCCTGTGACAAAAATATTACCCGG
>NZ_JBFOEY010000010.1:0-93613 GCF_040886985.1 Enterococcus sp. C76
GTTATGAGATTGATTCAGTTGTGAGATTGGAAATCCATCAGTTAACTCGACACGAACAGTTATTTAGAACATAAAAATAGACAGCCGAGATAGGCTGTCTTGTACATAGAATATTGTGTCGTAACAATAAACGCTATCATCAGTCTAACATGTCTTGAAGTGATTTGTAAATGATTACAGAAAATAAAAAAAGCCGGATTTCTCCGACCTCGCATAATAAATTTGACACTTTATTATATCATACGAGGAAGGCTAGGTGGACGGTTTGATGTTATTAGTACCCGAAATTGATGAAAATAAGACACGAGCAAATGCGAGAAAATTACTATCCACATATAGAAGAATAAAACGACGGATTGTTGGTGCAAGTGTTGACCCTTATTCTTTAGTCCGTTCTTCGGAGATAACAGATGGACCTGTATACCATAGCAATGTCAATGGCGTAGAAAAAATGATGGCTCATAAATTAAGAAATGTAAGTCAAATAGAACTTTACTCAAGAGAAATTCAACAAATCGACAAAGCGATTGAAAGTCTCTCGAATATTTCAAAGAAGATCATTCAGTTGAGTTATTGTGAGCCTAATAAATTAACTGTTCGTGATATTGCATATAAGCTTGATATTTATCAGCGTAACAGCGATGGAAAATATGAAAGAGTAATATACAGCGAAAAAAATATTGAGAGGCTGAAATCCCAAGCTTTAATTGAATTTGCCGAAGCATATTCTGGAGGGATTCTGATTGCTCTAAAAAAATAGGGTTTTTTTAGGGATTTAGTAGGGAAAATGGACTAAAAAACGAGTTATTATGATAGTGTCGAAAGATTAGGAAACAGGACTTCGACAAATAAACGAAGGGAGGCAATCTCTCTCATCGTTTTAAACTTCTTCTCAGATAGACAGCAACTAAACAAAAAATAAACGAAAAGGATGTGTAAAAGCTCCTATGAATTGTTCAACGTTTTTCTTTCGATTGGTTGCTGTCTATTTTTATGTATTTGGAGGTAATGATATGGAGTTGGAATAAGAAAACCAATCTTGCTAGAATAAAATAAGCATCTGAAAGAGACTTTAAAAGTTTACCAAAATTATTAGAGACAGTTATTGAGTGTTATTCAGTAAAAAGTATGGATCAGTTGTGCAAAAAATAGAGAAGCAGATAGAACTGCTTCTCATGATTATTAGTCTCTGTGATATGTATTGCAACAGTAATCACAACTATCAAAATTTATTCCTGGATATAGTATCTGTAGATGTCGAATTGCAGCAGAACATTCAAAAAAATACCCAACTTTTATTTGTTCTTTTTCATTGGGGATATATTTACAATCATCTTTAATGTGTAATTCATGAAAACCGTTTTTATTAGGATTGGCATTAATAATGTAATACGGCAATGTTTATACCTCCATATCATTCTTTTTTATTATTCAAAACACTGCTAATAAATTTATTTAATGGAAAAATGAAGAATATTAGTATTAGTTAGCTGAGTTAATTAATATTAACGCTTTTTATTCGAGCAAGAACGACAACAATATTTACATCCATAAAAATTAGACATTGAATCTTTTAAACGAATGTATCGAAGAGCGGAGGTACATTCTGTAAAGAACCCTAATTTAATGGAATATGCTTTAAGTGGCGCATAAGGACAGTCTGATTCATGCAATAATTTGATTTCTTCTTTTGTTGAGAGTGTATCAATAACATAATTAGGCATTGTATTTCCTTTCTTAACTGTATTATAGATTATTCAATGAAGTAGTTTTTGATATGAAAAGACCCATGAAGAAATGGTGGGTAACTTCATGGGCTGGGTAATGTAATTTGATTGTGTACATTTTAATATATGCAAGAGTTGTGATAAAAAACGATTATTAATTATCCTATTCATCATTCTAAAAGGAGAACCATTACCCAACTAAAATCATAACAAATCTATTTTTACAGGTTGTCCAGATTTTTTTATTTTTTTATATAAAAAAATGTGGTTAGTATCTATTAAAAGAAGTATTCCGTTGTTGAAATGACTAGAGAATCTACACTGAAAGAGATTGATAAATGCAAACTTGTTATTGCGGTCATGGTTTCTATTCAGATAAACACATAGAGGAAAAACTTTCAAAGTATATAGATTACAAAACAAATGTTGCAAACAAGCGAGGTGGTGTCACATGTGAAAAAATACGAATTAGCCAAAGAAGATTATGAAAAAGGCTTAAAATACAGGGAAATAGCTGATAAATATGGCGTATCAGTTAGTACAGTAAAGTCATGGAAATCTCGTTATTGGTCGCAAGAAAAGGTTGCAATCAAGGACGCAACCATACCTAATAACAGGGGAGCGCCTGATAGAAATAAAAACGCTATAAAACATGGGCTTTTCGCCAATTGGTTACCTTCTGAAACGTTAGAAATCATGAATGAGGTTGCAACCTCTAAACCAGAAGAGATTATCTGGAATAACATCATGATTCAGTATACAGCTATTATTAGAGCACAAAAAATTATGTATGTGGCTTATGATGATAGCTTATCAAAAGAGGTTTCTAAATGGTCATCAAGTGATATTGGTAGCTCAGAAGAATATGCTATTCAATATGCATGGGATAAACAAGCAAACTTTTTAAATGCGCAGTCAAGAGCGATGGGTACGTTGTCTAATTTGATAAAGCAGTTTGTAGCTATTGCTGATGAACAGGATGAAAGAAGAATAAAACTAGATTTAATGAGTAATCAGATTGAAAAATCACAGTTAGAAGTATGTCGTCTTAAGATGCAAACCGGAGATTTGGATCCAGAAGAAATAGATGATGACGGATTCTTAGCAGCATTGGAAGCTGAAGGTGAAGAATTATGGCCAGAAGAGTAAAGCAGACAGTATTTAAGTTCAAACCTTTCAGCAAAAAACAAAAGATGATTCTTACTTGGTGGACTAAAAAATCTGCCGTTAAAAATAAAGACGGAATTATAGCCGATGGCGCTATTCGTTCCGGTAAGACTATTTCAATGTGCTTGTCTTATGTTATGTGGGCAATGTTTACATTCAATAGCAAGAATCTTGGGATGGCAGGTAAAACGATCGGCTCGTTTCGGCGAAACGTACTGTTTTGGCTCAAACTTATGCTTCTATCACGAGGTTATCGATATAAAGATCATCGTGCTGATAATATGTTGGAAGTCACAAAAAAAGGTAAGACCAATTACTTCTATATTTTCGGCGGTAAAGATGAACGTTCGCAAGACTTAATTCAAGGTATTACATTAGCTGGTATGTTCTTTGATGAGGTAGCGCTTATGCCTGAATCGTTTGTTAACCAAGCAACTGGGCGTTGTTCCGAGAAAGGTTCCAAGTTTTGGTTTAATTGCAACCCAGACGGTCCGTATCATTGGTTCAAGCTTAATTGGATTGATAAGATTAAGGAAAAGAATCTGGTGTATCTTCACTTTACGATGGATGACAACCTTAGTTTAGATGAATCGATTAAGAAGAGATATCGTAACATGTATTCAGGTGTCTTCTATAAACGGTATATTCTTGGTTTATGGACAGTTGCTGAAGGTATCATTTACGATATGTTTGATCAATCAAAACATGTCTACAATACATTAGTTGATTTCATCTTCGGTGATAATTATATAAGCATTGACTACGGTACGCAGAATGCTACCGTATTTTTATTGTGGCAAAGGGGTAAAGATGGTATATGGTATTGCACAAAAGAATTCTATTATTCTGGACGTGATAGCAAGAAACAAAAGACTGACTGTGAATTCGCTGATGAATTAGAGGGGTTTACAGAAGGCATCCGCATTAAAGAAGTGATTGTGGATCCGTCCGCTGCTTCTTTTATTGCCGAGTTGAAGAAACGCAACTTCAAAATCAGGAAAGCAAAAAATGATGTATTGGATGGTATTCGATTTGTGAGTACTTTACTTAACGAAGAGAAAATAGCATTTAATTCCTCTTGCGTGAATACATTCAAGGAATTTAGTTCTTATATCTGGGATTCTAAAGCAATGGACCGTGGAGAAGATAAACCAATAAAGCAAAATGACCACGCTATGGATGCAGTGAGATATTTCGTATATACAATTATCTTTAAGAGCAACAAAGTTAAAATTACTAATCGTCCTTCATGGATGGAATAAAGAAGGTGAAAGAATGGCAATTGCTATTGATCGTGAGTTAGTTGGTGATATTAACAATCCTAGTATGGAAGTAATCAATTTCTGCATAGATGAGCATAAAAAAGAAATCCCGAGGCTTGATATGTTGTTTGATTACTATGAAGGGAAACCGCATAAAATTGGACAAAAGAAGATTCGAACGCCACACGACATGGATGAAATTTTCGTAAACAATGCTAAATATGTAACGGATATGATGGTGGGTTTTACTGTAGGCGCACCTATCTCATATGCTAGTGCAAAGGGGAAAGACATTACTCCAGTTACGGATGCGTTAGAAAAAATGAAAATTAAAAAACATGATAAAGAATTGGAAAAAGGCTTGTCAGTAATGGGTGTAGGTCTTGAATTGCATTATTTAGCAATTAAGCCTGGCACTGAGAATAGTGATGTTCCTGAAACCATTCCTAAGATTGCGTGGATTGATCCAAGAGGGATGTTTTTAGTAGTTGATGACACCATTGATCGAACTAAATTATTTGCTGTTCGTATGGTCAAGAAGCGTGATTTGAACCGTAAGATATTCTGGGAAATATCAGTTTATACTAGAAAAGGAGTAATTACTTACTACTCTAAAACAAAACGTCTAGATAAGAGTAGTTTAATAAAGAGGAATCTCAATCCAAACTTTAAACCACATTATTACAAGGATGTTCCTGTGGTTGAATTTAGAAATAACGAAGAAAAACAAGGCGACTATGAGCAACAACTGTCTCAGATTGATGGATATAACATTCTGCAGACTGATCGTATCAAAGATAAGAAGAACTTCGTCAAAGCTATTATGATAATGTTCGGATTTGGTTTGCCTGACGAAAAGCCAGATGAGATAAATGGAACAATGGCCATTGAAGCGCCATCGAAATCAGATGGTGGAGATTTCCAGTATGCTACTAATACGTTTGATGAAACTCAAGTTCAAACACTAGCAGATTCTTTACTAGATGATTTTCACAAAACTACTTATGTACCGAATCTCAATGATGAAAACTTTGCCGGTACACAATCCGGAGAAGCAATGAAATACAAGTTATTCGGTTTGTTGCTTGTGTTATCAATCAAAATTGGATATTTTGAAGATGGTATCATGCAACGTTTGGAATTGTTGCAGAATATTTTGAATGTAAAAGGTCATAATGTTGATGTCGAAGGAACCACGATCAAGTTTAAACCTAATTTGCCGATTAATCGTTCAGATATCATCAATCAAATTAAAGAATCACAAGAGTTTATTCCTCTATTAATAAGTTTGGGTTGGTTGGATGATATCGACAATCCTCAGGAAGTGGTTGATATGTTGAATCAGCAAAAAGTAGAAAGTATGAAGCTACAAGCAAAAGCATTGGGTGTTCAAGCTGAAGACAGTCATTCAGATTTGGATGATCAACCTGAAGATGATGTTCAGGAAGACTAGGAGCTGATTAAATGGCTCAAAAGAAGCGTAAGCTATCCTATTGGGAACGCCGCAATCTCGACGCAGAGCAAAAGATAAATGATGGTGCAATTAAGGTTGAGGAAGCCGTAGCCAAGGCTTACAGGCAAGCACAAACATATTTAACCCAAAAGGTCAGGAAGTTGTTTGCTCGCTCTCAACAACGATCTGGGCTGTCTGAGGATGAAGCTAAACGGATACTGAACCAAACAACATCAGTTGAAGAGTTAGCAGAATTGAGAAAGCTATCTAAACAGATTAAAGATCCTGAATTACAAGTTGCAGCAAAGAACAGATTGCAAGCATTAGCATTTAAAGAGCGTATCACTCGTGCAGAAGAATTGAAAGCCAAGTCTTTTTTAGTTTCTAAGCAAGTTGCAGACGTTCAGTTAGAAAAACAGACGGAATTTTATGTAGATGCTATACACGAATCGTATCGTGAGGCAACGGCTGAATCAGTTATCCGAAAGGCACAAGAGAATGCCAAGAATGGCGTAGTCATTGAGGTATGGAACAAGAAGGATTATCAGTTTAAGAAACTATCGACCAGGTATACAAAGAACATCCTCGATAGCCACTGGCATGGATCGAATTATTCTAAACGGATCTGGGGTGATACTGAAGCTTTAGCAACAAGGTTAGAAGAACTGTTCACTGTTGAATCTATGACTGGCATGTCGGAGTTTGAAATGGCTAAGGCAATAGCTAGTGAATTTGACCGCTCTATTGGTGTCACTAGGCGTTTGATTCGTACAGAAGCTAATTACATGGCTAACCAAGCGAAACTCAAAGCTTGGCAAGATAACGGCATAAAAGAGTACATGCTAGTAGCTGTGTTGGACTTGCGAACGTCTGAAATCTGCAAAGGCAAAGATCACAAAATTTATCCAGTTTCTGAAGCTAAGGTAAACGGTGCAAGCGGAACGTATCCGCCGTTTCATCCTTGGTGTAGAACAATAGCGGTTATGTACAGCAAACGCACTCTTAAGCTACCGAGGAATGCTTTAGATCCTATCAGTGGTAAAGTCATTCCTATCAGAGGTGACACAACCTATAACGAATGGATGGATAAGCTGATAGAAAAGTATTCAGAAGAAGAGATTAAAGAGCAAAAGAGAAAAATAATAGGAGTGAGATAAGTATGGACAATCAAAAATTTATTAGTCGATGCGAACAATTGGTTAAGGAATACGCGCTAGATCACTTAGACAAAAGTGATAAGGTTAAAGAATTTGATATTTTCGTGGTTTGGTCATGCAAAACGTTGCAAAATAATAAAGCGTTGCTGAGTACTACACTTTTTGACGGAATGTATTACGAAATCACATACAATGGCGACAAAGAAGAGTTTTATTTTGATGCGTATAAGAAATTTGAAAACAAATGCATTAAAGCTTAGCACCTACTAAAATTTTTATAATGTCCAACACTTCGAAGACATTAAAAGCTAAGTAAATCTAATAACGTGTGTGGGTTCAAAATGGAATATCAAAGGTAAAGCACTGTGTCTGGGCGAAAACGTGGATGGGGTGCTTTTTGTTATGTCTGTTTTGAATGTGCATGGGTAAAGGAGAAAAGTTTATGCAAGAGAATAAATTGTTAATGAACCAATTTGTAGGACAGTCATGTAGAAATCGATTGATTGAGATGAATTTGCAGTTCTTTGCTGATGGTGGCGAGGGTGACGGTGCAGACGGTAGTCAAGATGGTGAAAGCAAGCCGATTTCTTTCGCTAGCCAATCTGAATTTGATTCTGTAGTCGATAAGCGTATTTCTAAAGCTATTGAAACTGCACAGGCTAAATGGCAAGTAGAAGCAGATAAAAAGATTAAAGATGCTGAAAAAAAAGGTCAGATGTCCGCTGAAGAAAAAGCGCAATATGAGTTACAACAAGAGCGTGAACAGATAGAAGCTGATCGTTTGGCTTTGAAGCGTGATAAAGATGAAGCGGGAGTAATCAAACGCTTAGCTGCCGATAAATTGCCTGATTCGCTCTCAACTGTTTTGGCACCTTTGTTCGGTGGTGATGAAAATAATCTGGAAGAAGCTTATGGTAGTATATCTAAGGCATTCCGTAATGCAGTTGAACAAGCTGTAAATATTCGTCTTGCTGATTCAGCGGACAATCCTGCAGGAAATAATAGCGGTTCTACAAATGAATCTATCGGTAGTCAATTTGCGAAAAATGCAAACAGTCGTACAAAAACAGAAAATAACGATTTTTGGAAATGAAAATAGGAGGAATCACACATGTATGTAAAACCAAATAAAACAGCTGAACATATCAACTTTTTAGCAAGTGCAAAGTTTCAAAACTTTACTTATCAAGCTGATAAATCTTTCAAAGCTGGTGAAATCTATCCTGCCAATGACGACACAGCTTTAGGAGTTGTTTTTAATTCAGTAACTGTGGATGCTGAAACAGGCTCACAACCAGTAGCAATCCTTGTAGATGGTTATGTATTGGCTGATCGTTTACCAGAAGCACCTACGGATGCTGCAATCACTGCATTGAAGAATATTACTTTCTTAGATGCGAATAAAAAACCAAAAGTAGCCGCTGGTGGCGGAGAATAAAAGAAAGTAGGAGGAACCAAATATGCCAACAATTATGGAATTATTTACACAGAATGAAGTTTTAAACTATATTCGTGATCGCGAATATAAACCTTTACTAGGCGAAACACTTTTCCCAGAACGTAAACAACCTTCTTTAAAATTAGATCAATTAAGTGGTGGTAGTCGTATCCCTGTCGCAGCATCTATTCACGACTTCGATACTGAAGCGGAAATTGGCAGCCGTATTGCTTCTAAATCTGAGTTAGAACTTACGCTGATCAAACGTAAAATGCAATTAACAGAAACAGATATCATTGCTTTGGAAAATCCACGTACACAAGCAGAACAGGATTATCTTATAGGGCAAGTCTACAATGATATTGACAATTTAGTTGCAGGCGTGCGTGCTCGTATCGAAGCAATGCGCATGGAGGTTTTAGCTTCCGGGCAAATCACCGTTAAAGAAAACGGCTTGAACTTTACACTTGATTATCACGTACCTGTTGAACACAAAGAAGCTTTGACTGGTACAAACGTTTGGACTGATGAAAAATCTGATCCATTGGCAGATATCGAACGTTGGATTGATGCATTGGATACTAAGCCAACTCGTGCATTAACCTCTCGGAAAATATATCGGGCGCTTGCTACACATCCTAAAATCATTGCTGCAATCTTTGGCAAAGATTCTGGTCGGGTAGTTTCTCAAGCTGATCTGGATGCATTTATGGAAACTCATGGTTATCCAGTGATTCGTACCTACGATGAAAAATACAAAGTGCAGGAAACTAATGGAACCTATACTACTAAGAAATACTTCCCGGAAAACAAATTTGCAATGTTCAATGACGACTTACTAGGTGAAACATTATATGGGCCAACTGCAGAAGAAACTCGGTTAACTCGTGATCCATCTGTTGATACAAGCTTAGTAGGAAATGTACTAGCTTCGGTATATGACGAAACACGTGACCCAGTTGGAACTTGGACAAAAGCTGTTGCAACTGCATTGCCTTCATTTGCAGCTGCTGATGAAGTGTTCCAAGCACAACCGATTTAGGTCTAGCTTATGAAGGTAAAAGTTAAAGATACCCCGGTGTTCTATGATGGACACCGGTATAAATCAGGAGAAACACTTCAAATCGACAAGAAGTATTTTAACTCAACTCTCTTTGAAGAAGTACAACAGAAGAAAAAAGCTAACTCAAAGGAGTGATAGTTTATGAACGAACAAAATCAAATCGCCTTAGATAAGCTTGCGATCGAACTAGGGCGTAAGTTTTCTATTACGGATCCCATGGCAATCGATGTATTAAAAGATGATATCAAAGATGCCATGTATGATGCGTTAGATTATTGCAATCGTGATGTGCTTGTGGGCAATATGTCTTCTTCTGTTAAAGATTTATATATTTTTCGCAGGAATATTGAAGGGAATGAAGGTGAAACTTCAAGGACTGAAGGCGGGGTGTCTCAATCATTCGAAATTGGTATTCCTGCCAAAATTAAATCGAAACTCAACCGTTATAGAGTGGCGAAAGTGAGGTCGTTCAAATGAGACTTAGAGAACGAGATTTACAAACTGTCTATCTAAAAAAGCGAAAAGTAACTTTTGACGAAGAAGCAGAAGAAATAATCACATACCCGTATGATCCGATTGAGTTACGAATGAATATACAAGCGGCAAGCGGTACGGTAAATGCCAAAATCTATGGTAGCAAGCTTGAAACAATGAAAGCATGTAAATACCAAGGTGACAAAATCAACGAAACACAAAACGAATTAGATGGTGTTTGCGTATACGTTGGCAAAGATGAAGAACCAGACTTCACAATCAAATCTATCCAAACATTTTCCACGCACAAGAATATTATGCTAGAAAGGAATGATAATCTTGGGAGTTGAGATCAAAGGTTTTGAAAGTTTACGACGAAAAGTCAAAGCAATACCGCAAATCTTGGATGATGCGATGTGGGACGCGACTTTTGAAATCACCGAATTGATAAAACAAGCTGCCGAATTGCGAGTGTCGTCTAGCATGAAATATTCTAGTGGAGAATTATTGGGTAGTTTGAAGAATGAAGTTGTTATTAATGCGCAAAACCAAATTGTTGGACGTGTCTGGTCTGACAAGCAAGAAGCGCTATTTCGTGAAGTTGGTACTGGTCCTGTCGGTGAAGCTAGTCAAAAAGATTTACCAGAAGGATTTACACCAGTTTACTCGCAAACAGCATGGTTCATCCCTGTGAAAGATGTTGCGGTTGATTTGGAAGCTATATACGGTATTCCTCGTGTGACTGTTCAAGGTACAGACTTCTACATTACCAAAGGACAGCCAGCACGACCGTTCTTGTATCCTTCTTTAGTAGATTTGATCGGTGAAGCACCAGAAATCTACAAAGAACATGTACAACGCAAGTTAAGGGAGTTGAAGTGATGGAACGAGTGAATATGAAGACGGTCACTGTTGAAGTATTACAAGCCGTCACTGACATCAAAAAGATTGCGACGGACTATCCTTCAACTTGGAATACTTTTCCGCTAGCCATTTACAGAACGGCCAACAAGCCACATCAAATTGATTCGTTAGGTAATGAGTTACAAACAGATTGGACAATCACGGTTGAATTATACGGAGACAAAAGCCAGACCAGTATTGCTGAAAGTGTTTTAAGCACATTCGGTAGTATTGGTTTTTCTGGTACCGCTAAAGATGCTAACACGGCTGATTTAAAGCGAATCATTGTTGAAGTAACAGCAGTAGTTGATAATGTTACGAAATATGTATACAAAAAATAGGAGGAATTACACATGGATTTTGCAGGACTATTGTCAAAAGGAACTGTCTTAACGTACAAAGATGGTGAGTCAACTAAAACTGTAGCAGCAGTTAAATCTATTCCAGCATTGGGGAGTGATCCGGAGAAAGTGGATGTAACACACTTAGGATCAGAAAGGAAAGCTTATATCAAAGGTATAGAAGATACTGACAATCTAGAATTTGCGATCGTATATCAAGGAGATAACTTCCGTGATATTCATGCGTTGGTAGAAGCAAACAAATCAGTTGAATGGACGATTACTTATCCAGACGGATTGAAAGCTGAATTCACTGGCGAGCCTTACTACAAATTTGATGGAGCTGAAGTTAACCAAGCGATTGGGTTTAACTTAGGTATCGTTGTAAGTGACGGTCCAGATATTACTCCGGCACCAGCGCCGGGGGAGTAACAACCCCTGAAGATATCACAGGGGACAATGCAGACGAATCAGAGACTGAGGGATAATCCTTAGTCTCTATTTTTATAAATTAGGAGGAAACATACATGTCAAAAAACAACGTAGTACAAATGCCAAACACTAAATCATTTCAATTAGGAGAGCTAAATTTACAACTTCGTTTAGACGGTAAATCGATTTTAGCAATCGAAAAGCGCTTAGATGAAGGGATCATGGGACTGTTTGTTAAAAAACAAGGTGAAATCAAATTACCACCAGCCAACAGTTTATTGATTATCTTACAAGGCGCCAATAAAACAAGCGGCGTGACAGATAAAGCAATCGTTGATGCGTTCGAGCAATACATTGAATCAGGAAAAACAACGATGGATCTATTTGGCGAAATCAATGACTTCTTGGATGAAGCTGGTTTTTTCGGAAAGAAAGAAACGGCGAACGAAGCGACAGATGGGGAATCTTTGGATCAAACGAACAGCGAAGACAGTCTTCTATAAAAAACTTTGATAATCTATCCGAAATGCTTGAGTTCATGTACCCGCAAGCTGTCGAATCAGGAATCCCTGCCACTGAATATTGGGGAATGACGCTTGAAGAAATCATGATACAAGTTCAAGCCAACAAGAAAATCAAGGAGAATGAGTTAAAAGAAAAAGCATTATTCGACTATTCTCAGCAAAGGCTAGCCGTTTTTGCATTTAATGATCCGAAGAAGTTTCCAAAATTTGAAGATGCTTATCCATTTCTCAAACAAATTGAACAAGCCGTTGAAGAAGCAAAAACGGAGGAAGAAACAAAGCAGGAAACTATACAGCGTGAGCAAGAAATGTTCTTGGCCCAAGCGCAGGCTATCAAAGCAACAAGAGAAAGAAGAAAACTCATAGAAGAAAGGTAGGTGAGAAAGCATGGGATTAGAATTAGAAACACTTGAAGTCTTGTTAGATATCAATACTGCTCGAGTTGAGCAATCCCTAGAGAGTGTATTGCCAAAAATTGAGGGTGCAATGAGTAGAATCCAACAAATGTCCGGTAACTCAATGGATCGCACAGAGAAAAATATGGATATTGAAAAAGGCGCTAGCAATTTCACGAAACAACTAGAAAAAATGAATCAAGCACTAGAAAAAACATTAGCAAACTTTGAGCGATCGACAAAGCAGTCGTCTGAAGCTGCTGGAGATAACTTCGCAACCGGGGTGCGCAAAGCACGTCCGAAGGTTACCAAGGAAATCGATGCGATGGTGAATGAGATCAACGCTAAGATGGGACAAGCAAAAGCAGCACAAGAAAAGGTTGCTTATCTGAAATCACAAAGGCAAACGGCATCCAGTCAAGGAGATACAGGTAAAGTCGTTAAATACGATGAACAAATCGCTCGAGCGCAAGCTCAGATGACAAAACTCCAAAATCAGGCAAAAGGAATGGGCAATACAATTAAGCGTGAATTAGACGCTGTGCCGTCTTCCTTGGAAAATATAACTAAAGGCATGAGCCAAAACGAAGCACAGATTGAAGCTATGAGAAAACGAATTCGGACTTTAAAAGCGGAATACAACGATCAGCGTGTTCCGACTGGTAGTTTTAGTTCTGGATTTAAGAATTATGAAGATACTCCCCAATCACTGAAAACGTCTGGAGAGATTCAAAAACAATCAATCAAGATGAATAAGCTTATAAGTGACAATGATCGTTTGCAAAAGGAATACGCACAAACGGAAGACAGAGCAGATGCGTTGAGAAAGGCTCTGCAACGAGTTAACTCTGCTTTGGGACAATCTTCAATTCAAACTGGTAATGTTTTTAACGGTGCAAGTATGACAGGCACAGGGTTGAAGCAATCTGAGCGAGCTGTTTCTAAATATGGCGGAGTATTCAACCGTATGTCCAATGCAGTTTCACACGGATTTGGGAGCGTCGGAAATAGTTTGAGGAACTCTCTTGGATTTATTGGAAAGTTCGGAAGTCTATTTTCTAGTAATTCTAACAAAGTTACAGCTGGAACAAATCGAATGACAAGAAGCACGAATGCTTTTGCACAGTCGATGAAATATCTATTACCTTCATTGGTCGTTTATCAGCTGTTAGGTGGCGCAATTACCAAACTAGCTAGTGGTATTATGGCAGCGTTAAAAACGAACGATCAATTCAGTGCTTCGTTGAATCAGATTAAAGTCAATCTTATGACGGCATTCTATCCAATATACACGGCAATCTTACCAGCATTAAATACTTTAATGAGTACAGTAGCGCAACTCACAGGGCAGCTGGCTTCCTTTATTTCGATGCTATTCGGAACAACCTATGATGCTGCTAAACAAGGCGCTAGTGGATTGTATGATAATATTCAAGCGTTAAATGATACTGGCTCTTCTGCAAATAAAGCGAATGAGAAAGTCAAGAAACTACAAAAATCTCTTATGGGATTTGACCAAATTAACAAGTTAACGATGGATATGGGGGATGAAAAGGAAGAAGATTCTGCTCCTAGTATTGATTTTGGATCTGCAACAGGTACTTATTCTACGCCTAAATGGATGAAAGAAATACAAAGTATTCTGAAGAATTTCTTCAAACCGTTTCAGGATGCGTGGAAAAATCAAGGCAAACGAGTGATTGATGCTTGGAAGTACGCACTAGGTGAAGTGATAGGGTTAGCTTCTGCTATCGGCAAGTCATTTATGGAAGTTTGGACAAACGGAACGGGTCAATTATTCATTGAAAATATCCTGATTTTATTAGCAGATGTACTTGGCATAATTGGTGATATTGCCGGTGCGTTCAGACGCGCATGGGAAGATGATGGACGCGGAACAAGGCTGATTCAATCAATTTTTGATATGTTTAACAACATATTGGTTGTTTTGCATAAAATAGCTAAATCTTTTAGAAATGCATGGAATGATGGAACAGGAGAAGCTATAGCATCGAATCTTTTAGAAATATTTACAAATATTTTTAATGTAATTGGTGGTTTAGCGAAACAATTCGGTAAGGCATGGGATGCAGGAAAAACTGGTGATTCAATCATGTCTGGGATTTTAGGCATTGTAAATACAATACTCACAACTATTAACAAGATTACTGGCGCAACAGTGGAATGGGCTGAGAAATTAGATTTCACTCCGCTACTTGAATCTATTGATGGTTTGCTTCAGTCTATACAACCTCTTACAGAAAATATAGGAGCTGGACTAGCTTGGTTTTACGAGAAGGTTTTATTACCATTGGCTTCTTACACCATTGAGGATCTAATACCAGCCTTTTTGGATTTACTGAGTGGTGCTCTGGATTTGTTAAACGGTATTATTGAGGGGATAAAACCAGCTTTTAAATGGTTGTGGGATAATGTGTTGGAACCAATAGCTGAGTGGACTGGTGGTATTGCTGTGTCTGTTTTAGAAAATCTCAGCGATATTCTCACTGATATAGGTGATTGGATATCTGAACATTCAGAAAGTGTCTCTAATTTTGCGCTTATTATTGGGTCGTTTGGCACGGCATTTCTTATTGTTAGCGGAGCTCTAACAGCTTGGAATGTTGTGGCGGGGATTGCTATAGGAGTTACAACGGCATTAGGTGCTGCTATTGGATTTTTGATGAGCCCAATCGGACTAGCAGTTTTAGCAATAGGTACTATCATCGCTGTTGGCGTTTTGCTCTGGAAAAATTGGGATACAATTAAAGAAACAGCTGGGAAACTTGGTGGATGGATTAGCGAGAAATGGGAGGACATTAAAAGAGTTACCTCTGAATCTTGGGGAAAAGTCTCTAAGTGGACTAGTGAAAAATGGAGTGCTGCAAAGGATACTGTTACCGGTAAGGCAAGAGAGATTGCTACAAATGTTGGTGAAAAATGGGCAAATGTAAAAAAAGCTACATCTGAAAAATGGGACGAAATTAAAAATAAAGTTTCAAATCAAGCCGAAGTAGCTAAGACTAACGCTAGTAATGCTTTTTCCACATTGAAAACGAATATGAGTGGTTCTTTGAATTCGATGAAGTCTACTGCTTCGAGTGTTTTTGAAAAAATTGGCGAGTGGGCAAGTGGTCTTGGAAGTAAAATCGGAAAAGGGTTAAGTAATGGCGTTGAAGCCGTAAAAGAGGGTGCTGGAAAGATCTTCGATGGAATGGTTAGTATTATTGGAAAAAGTGTGAATGGTGTAATCAATGGTATTAACTGGGTACTAGAAAAAGTGGGTGCAGGAAGTAGTAAGTTAGCTAAGTGGAAGATACCTAAATATGCTCAAGGTGTCGGAAATCATCCAGGTGGAATGGCGCTAGTTAACGATGGTTTAGGCTCAAACTATCAAGAAGCATATCGCACACCAGACGGAAAAATAGGTATCTTCCCAGCGCAGCGGAATCTTTTAGTTAATTTGCCCAAAGGAACTTCTGTATTGAGTGGTCCTAAGACAGCGGCTATGTATGGAAAGTCAATTCCACGATATGCAAATGGTGTTGGAGAATGGCTAAAAGAGAAGTGGGATGGAGCAAAAGAAATTGCTTCAGATATTTGGTCGTATGCTTCTAATCCAAAAAAACTGTTAAATGTTGCAATTTCTAAATTCGTAAATTTAAAAAATGCTGTTGAACCAGCGTTATCGATGGCAAAGGGCGCTGTTGGTACAATTGCAGAAGGAGCTTATAAATGGTTTAAATCAAAATTTGATGCAGGTTATGAGGCGCAAAATAGTTCTTTCGATGGCTCCATGGGAGGATGGGGTGTTTATAAATATCTTTATGAAATTGCCCAAAAAGTCATTAATCGATACCCGGGCATGCGTATAACTTCTGGATTTAGATCTGGGGATCCGTATTCGCATGGGAAACATCAAGCAATTGACATTGCTTATCCGGCAAGTATGAATGGTTCATCTAAGTATTTTGCACCAGCTAACTGGGTGTTTGATAACTTTGCTTCAAGAGTAGCTTACGTAATCACTCAAGGTAAAGTTCGAGACCGTAAAGGAATGTCCGGTACTGGGGCAAGCGGAATTTGGGTAAGGTGGCCAGCAAATGATCACTATGACCATCTGCATATAAATGGATCGCTTGGAGCGAATGATATTGACAAGAATGCCTCTTTTGGAGCTATTGGAGGAGTTGCTACATCTGTAACCTTTGGACAATCTGTTGAGAGATGGCGATCAACTGTAAATCGTGCTTTGAATATACTTGGTATTGCTTCAACTGCCAATGCCAACAGAACGCTCTATCAGATGAAGACCGAATCAAATGGGAATCCCAATGCAATTAATAATTGGGATATTAATGCTAAGAATGGAACTCCTTCGAAAGGATTAATGCAGGTTATTGATCCGACTTTTCGAGCATATGCTCAAAGCCCATATAATAAAAACATTTGGGATCCCCTGTCGAACATATTGGCATCAATGAGATATGCATTAAGTCGTTACGGATCACTTGCTGCAGCGTATCGAGGGGTCGGATATGAAAATGGTGGATTAATTACTCAAGATGGTTTATATCGAATGGGCGAAGGCAATAAGAAAGAAATGATCATACCTCTTGAAAAACCACAACGAGCTGCTGAATTGGTACAACAAGCTGTGGAGTATCTTGGGCTGGATATATTCAGTTCGAATCTTGTATTGCCAAATATATTTGCTGAAGCGACTAAAATTTCTGGTCTATCTTCAGGTTTCAATAATCAAAGTGCACCTTCTCAATCAATGGGAACAGATGAACTTTATCGTATTTTATTGATGTTATTGAATAATTCTAGTAACAATAGAGGGGATAATAAAACACCTAATCGAACAGAAATCAATCTTAAAGTAGACCGTGCTACATTGGCCAAAGTCGTTTTAGAAGAAATTAAAAAAATTGAAAAGCAAACTGGTATTAATCCAGTAATCGGAAAATAGGAACGGAAACAGAGATGATAAGATGACAAACTTAAGTATAAATGGGAGTGTAGTTAAAACTCCTAAAACATTTTCAGCAAGTATCCAAACAATTGATGCTGATTCTACAGGTCGAAACGCTAACGGTAAAATGATAAGAGATATAGTTTCAGAGAAGATCAAACTTGATATTACTTGGGGACCATTGTCAGATGATGAAATATCGCAAATTCTTACAAAAATATCAGGGGAATTCTTTTCAGTTTCTTATCCAGATCCACAAGTTGGTGGAAATACAACGAAAAGATTCTATGTAGGGGATAGGACTGCCGCTTCATATTCTTGGAATGACAAGTTCCAGGAAATGAAGTGGGAGGGGTTGACTCTCAGTTTTATTGAGGAGTGACAGTATGCTTAAATCAAGTATCAAATTCAATGAGGCATTTGAGAAAAACAGACGTAAAATATATGCACGAGTTACTATCAATAATCAATCTTTTACAGAAAATGACATTTTTGACATAAAATTCGAATCTGGAAGTATAAACGGACCTGGTTATCAAATCGGGTCTGTTTTTTCTGACTATGTTTCGATAACTTTTGACCAAATTATTTATGGGATTAACGAATTAGATAAAGTAATTGTTGAGTTAGGTATCGAAAGGGAGCAAAAAAAAAGCTTTGAGGCTCGAAAATATGAAGTTAAGACTAACAAAATGAGAACAGGTGGTTATCTGAATAAAATATTTTATGAAAAACCGATAGAATATGTTAGACTTGGTACTTTTTTTGTGAGTGAGCATGTAGATGTAGATGAGAACGAGAAAACAACGACTGTAAACTGTATGGATTCAGTTTTGTTTTTAGAAGGTACATACAGCCCTTCTATAACTTTTCCAGCTAAAATATTTGATGTTGCTGCTGATATTTGTTATCAAGCGGGAATTATGATGGATGTTGAATCATTTTTACAATTACCCAATAAAAAAATAAATTCGAAACCAACAAATTTAACGAATAGGCAAATGTTAGGGTATATTTCCCAATATGTAGCTGGATACATCAAATTTTCTAAATACGATGTTCTCCAGTTGAAGAGTGGGAATAAAACAGTAAAAATTATTAATCCGGATTTATATTATTCGAAAGGCTTTAGCAAAAACGAATTGAAATATAGAATTGATGGGTTAGTAAATACTCCCAGCGGAGATTCTAAAAGTATTTCAGTTGGATCTGTTAATGGCAATCAAGTGGAAATAGATAATCCTTTTTTAAGTAGTAAGGATTTAAATGATATTTTTTCTTTACTAAATGTGATTGAATATTATCCTCATTCGATTGAATGGCGTGGAATTCCTTCCATCGAAGCTGGTGATTGGCTGATAGTTGAAGATATCGAGGGAAATCAATTCAAGATTCCAAATTTTGGATATAGCCTTGTGTATAATGGTGGATTAAAAGCTACTAGTTCGGCTGAAGCACAAGTTGTTTCAAGTGTGGCGACCGCTTATCGGAGTAAGACTGATTCTGGGGTTAGAGCAGTTGCTACTCAAATAGCTAATATTAAAGAAAATATGATCAACAAAGAAAAAATAATTGAGGTGATCAATTTATCTGAAGAGAAAAATCCAGATAATGAACCATTAAGAATTAACCCAAGTAAAATTAAAATCAATAATAATACTGAAATTGATGATAATTCTATTTCTGGAGAAAAAATTAGTGAATTAAAAGCATCGAAAATAACTGGTAATTATAGTAGAGATAGATTTTCGATAAATTTTGATAATCAATATATGGAAACAAAAATTGATGATAATAATAAAGTAGAATTGTCTACGGGGGTTATTTCTTTGCATAATTCAGGGGAAATTATTTCAAAGAAGTCAATTGATGAGATAAGCAATCCGATTATATTTAATAGCGATTTGGCGATAGAAGCTATCAAGAATACAGATATTGTTTCATTTGAATATAATGCTATCAAAAAAAGTGGGTTAGGGGTATTTTTTTCTGAAGAATTTATGGCAGATCCTTTGTTAATAAATTCAGAAGGAATAGTTTCAGAATCACAACTAATTTATGTACTTTTGTCTGCTGTAAAAAATTTAGAAAAAAGAATTGAAATTCTTGAAGAAAATAGGTGATGATTAAGTGGTGTATCAAAGACATTATTGGAGAGATTATGATGAAAGCAAGACAGAAACACAAAATATTGAAATGGGAGCTGTTATAACAACAGAAAAATTAAATGAAATGGAAGTTGGGATGGTAGGCTTAGAAAATAATAAAGTTGATAAAGGTGGTGCGTCACAAGTTACATGGGGGATGTTAGCCCAAGATGCTAGAGAACAAATTTCTGGAAATAAGGTAGCAGTTGTTGGCGTAAATGGTGTAACAACGGAAAACTATACAGATGCTTCGGTTACTGCTTTAAAATTAGAGCGACCAATCCAAGAGAGTTTGGTGGAGTTTACTAAACAAGAATTACCTGTTTCGATTGGTTACTATTCCACATATGATAATTCCTATCATGTGGCAGATAATTATTATTCTATAAAAAAAATGGTTGAACCAAATTCAATATATAGTTGTTATACGATTGTAAAAGGTGAGTATAATGCCATTGTTCATTTCTTTTCAGATGATAATTATAGTAAGTATTTAAGTTCGATAGGTATTGGTAGTGAAGGAACTTTTACTGATTTTCGATTTTGTGTGCCTATGAAAGCTAAAAGCCTTATAATATCTTCTTATGAAGAAAAGCCTGTGTTGGAAATGGGTACGGTGTTAAGTATCCAAAATATTTCTGAACAATTAAAATATACAAAAAATTTAGAAACAGAAATTTTGAGCGGTTTTTATTCAAGTTTAGATAGTAATTTTTATCCATCTTCTAATTATAAAACAGCTAAGTATAATTCTCCTCAAGCAGGTGCAAGGATAGTATTTTCTGCAAATGCAGACACCGTTTATGTGGGGGCATGTATTTGTTGGCGAAATGAGAATGAAAGGATTTCTATTGTATCAGGATTGGTTAAGGAATATGTACAACAAGAAATAGTAGTACCTGAAGGAACTTCTTTTATAACAGTAACTAGCAGAAAAAACACGGATCCTTTAATTGAAATGAAAGAAACAATTGATGTTCAGGAGTTGAATGATAATGTGAGGTACTTAAAAGAAAAGGAAGAAGAGATGCAATTACCACAAGATACACTACACGTTCGAATTTCTGAGGATTGTGTTGAAATTCTGACTAAATATTCGTCTGATAAAGATTTGAAGCGAACGTTACAAAAGATTTCTGCTAATCAGATTGTTCAACTGGGTAATTTTTATCTTGTGAAAAATCAAGAAGAAACGGTTGGAAATGATTTTGGAGATGATGCTGATGTTTTATATGAGCAATATACAGATATGGTTGCACCATGGGGAGGATTACGGGCAGTAAATAATATTGACGGTGATCAACCTGGAGCAGGTGGATATACAGGTGGATGGCATGCATATGATAATGCTAACAGCGGTATGCCTACTGCGTGGACAGAACAAGTTGAGTATTATTGTGACGACATCAAAGTGCTTGGTAATCAGCAACGTTATTGCAAGAAGTTTCGAGCCGTAGTTACCAACTTTGTTCAAGCAATAAATACAAAGAAAAAGGATGGTTCAGGTAGGGCAGTCTTAAAAGAAATCATTCAATATGAGTTTGATCATGCGGGAATTTCAGTTAGAGTAGAAGCAGAAATGTTGGAAGATGTGACGATTGAAGAATACTATTTCTTGCAATTTCAACGGACAGACATGTTTCGAGATTCTTTTATTGTAATTGGTGATGAGAACTATTCGAAGCGTATTTCGGATTATGATATCGATATTTATGGCAGCAATATGTCAGAATCACAAGTAACTAAAATGATTTTTGATGGTATTAATGATGTATTTGAGATGAGTTATGATTCAACATATGGAATTGGTCGGTTGTTCTATAATGTTGGTAAACATTCTTGGCATTATCGGTCGTATGGGAAAGGTTATTTTGACTTGATTCAAAGCAAAGGAAATCCGATTGCTTTTGAGAAAGGAAGCATTATTCATTGTCGAGGTAAGTATAAATTATATCATAAGAATGCTTTATCATAGAATCTGATTAAGCGAGCAACTAATTAAATTGTTAGCTTTATGTTTAATACGAATTCTATATAAAAATATGAAAAAATTATTATGTCTAATCATTTTGATAAATAGTAAAAAAGCGTACTCTTTCGAGTGCGCTTTTTTGAATGGAGGAAATCTAATGAATACTTTAAATGTCATTTTCGATTTGTTTTATAAACAGTTACAAAAGATGGCGGAAGATCATAGTTGGACAGTAGGGCTTGTTGCAGGAGTTGGAGTGAGTATCCCTGCTTGGGTATTTTCGGATTGTTGGACGATTTCGCATACGTTGTTAGTTGTTATTCTATTGCTTGTTTTGATTATGGATTGGTTGGCAGGTTCAAGACTGTCCAAAAAATCAAAAGTAATGCGAAATCAAACTAATGTAGCGATTGATTCTGTCATAAGGGACGGGATGATATTAGTTTTTTGTTTTTTAGGTTTTTTACTGGATCGGGAATTGAATAGCCATTCAATCATCTTTGCTAGTTTAACATTTGCGTTCATTTATCATAATTTACGTTCTGTTGTAGCGAATTTTATTGCTTTAGGATGGGATCGTTGGATACCTTTGTGGTTGTTTAATCCTGTTTTGAAATGGATTCACGATGAGCTACATGCAAAAGTAGACAAATATTTTCCAGAAATAGATTCAAAAGGAGACGATGAAAAATGACGTTGAACGGTATTGATATATCAAGCTTTCAATCGGGTATTGACTTATCTTCTGTTCCTGCAGATTTTGTTTTTATCAAAGCGACTGGTGGAACGGGATATATTAATCCTGATTGTGATCGGGCTTTTCAACAAGCACTGAAAGCTGGGAAAAAATTAGGTGTTTATCATTTTGCCCATGAACAAGGCTATCAAGGAACCACTGAACAGGAAGCAGAATTTTTCTTAAATAACATTCAAGGATATATTGGTAAAGCTATTTTGATGCTAGACTGGGAAAGCGATAATAGCGGGGATATAGCATGGGCGAAACGATGGTTAGATTATGTACAAGCAAAAACAGGGATTAAGCCATTAATTTATATGAGTACGAGTGTTTTAGCAGCACATAATTTTAGTTGTATTCGTAACGCAGATTATGGGTTATGGTTAGCTTCGTATCCTAATATGAATCCGACTGGTTATCGACAGCCTAGTCCACCAAATGGCGGAGAATGGGGAACCAATGTAGCAATGTATCAATATACTTCTAATGGTAGATTAGATAATTGGAATGGTTCGTTAGATTTAGATGTATTTTATGGGGATGAGGCTACATGGGATGCCTATGCAAAAGCAAAAATATCTAAAATCCCAAAAAAACAAAGGACGCTGTCTGATCATAACGAAGCAGTTGCAGCGAGCAAGGCAGTTCATCAAGGAAATGCATGGGGAAAACTTGAATTTTTTAATTTGGTCGCGAAAAATAAACTTCGCGTGGCTGGTTGGTTAGTGCCAGATAAACCAGAAGGCCCAATAGGTAAGTATGCGGAAGTTTTAATTATGGAGCATGGGACAACTAAAGAAATCACTCGTATAGCTTCGCAAGGCATCAAACGTCCTGACGTGAAGAAAAACTATGGATACAAAGGTGGTGACGCTTTAGGAATGGATGTCACAGTGGATTTAAGTTGGGTGAAAAAAGGTACGAAAATCGATGTCATTTTCCGTCGTTGTAATCAATTAAATGGTGAAGGTATGGTGAACGATGTGCGTATATCCAATATTTATTTAACTTTATAACAAAAAAATGGACAATTTAAGGAATAAGGCATGTTAATATTTTCTCGTTGTCGTATGAGTCCATTCAAATCATTACCACAATCTAGTAAACTACTCATGCGACAACTTCAGATTTTGGGACTTTTTCTATCTTTGGTTGTTGTCACGAAGATGTAAGAATCCTCGTTTCTTTTAACATTTCGTGGCAACAATTCGTACCTTTAGCTCAGTTGGTCAGAGCAGACGGCTCATAACCGTCCAGTCGTAGGTTCGAGTCCTACAGGGTACATATAGTAATTAAGTTAGTTCTATGCTAGAATTTTTTTGAAGGATATCATACAAATAAAAGCTTTCCTCAGCCACCTTCGGGTGGTCTTTTTTTATTTTGATTTAATGAGTAAAAAAAAGAAAAAGTAATAATTTAAATATGGCAAAATAGTGTATGTCGTCATCAAACACAATCAAAAAAACGAATATTTTCTGAAACCTACAAGATGATGACATCCGTTCAAGGCTGCTCGAAAGAGCAGTCTTTTTGCTATTGATTTTGTACAAAAAAACGACTCATTATGAGTCGTTTAAATAAATCAGAGTAATAAGTCGTTAATTTCTTTAAATTCTTTATCAAGTTCTTTTTCATCATATTTTTCATATTTATCAGCTTCATGAAGAACTTTTTTAATTTCATGAATAGCCTTTCGTTCAATTAACCATTTTTTTAGGTTATGTTTTTTTTCTGGATTTTCAGATAACGTATCAAGTTCGTCTAACTCTTTATCCAGTTTATTGACAACAGAAACAATTTTGTTTACAACTTTTTCTTCTTTGTTTTCTAAATTTGACATTTATCTTCACGTCCTTTTTATTTGATAATTTAAGTATAGAACTTTGATATAGTTTATACAAATAAAAACGCTTCTTCGTGTATTCTGTGCTTTTCTTTTGGAATGAGGAAAACTTTGGAGTAATATGAACGTGGACAGAACAATATTTAGGAGGAATAAACTATGTGTACGTCTATTACTTATGTAACAAGTGATCATTATTTTGGAAGGAATTTTGATTATGAAATATCTTACAATGAAGTAGTCACTGTTACTCCAAGAAATTATAATTTGAATTTTCGAAAGGTAAATGATTTGGATACTCATTATGCAATGATTGGTATTGCCGCTGGTATAGCTGACTACCCTCTTTATTACGATGCGACAAATGAAAAAGGATTGAGTATGGCTGGACTAAATTTTTCTGGGTATGCTGATTATAAAGAAATACAAGAAGGGAAAGACAATGTATCTCCTTTTGAATTTATTCCTTGGATTTTAGGACAATGCTCAACAGTAGGAGAAGCTAAAAAAATGTTAAAAAATATCAATTTAGCAAATATAAATTATAGTGACGAACTTCCTTTATCCCCTTTACATTGGCTATTAGCTGATAAAGAAAAATCAATTGTCATTGAAAATATGAAAGATGGACTTCATATATATGATAACCCTGTGGGTGTTCTTACCAATAATCCTTCATTTGACTATCAATTATTTAATTTAAACAATTATCGTGTCTTATCGAGTGAAACTCCTAAAAATAATTTTTCAAATCAAATAAGTTTGAATGCCTATAGCCGCGGTATGGGAGGGATAGGCTTGCCTGGAGATTTGTCCTCAGTTTCTCGTTTTGTTAAAGCGACTTTTACGAAGCTGAACTCTGTATCTGGAGATTCAGAGTCAGAAAGTATTAGTCAATTTTTCCATATCTTAGGTTCAGTAGAACAACAAAAAGGTTTGTGTGATGTTGGTGATGGAAAATATGAATATACAATTTATTCTTCTTGTTGCAATGTTGACAAAGGAATCTATTATTATCGGACATATGAAGACAGCCAAATTACTGCAATTGATATGAATAAAGAAGACTTAGATAGTCATAAGTTAATTAGTTATCCAATTATAGAAAAACAACAAATTAAATATATAAATTAATTAGTATCTTGTGGTTGAGTATTTAATATAGATATAATACAAAAAGGCAAAGATATTTTCAAAACATTTTTTCTTGATGTGATATCCTTGTCTTTTTTGTAGTGTTTTTAACTTATTGCTTTTGCAAAATTTATTTACCTGTTTTCTGGATCAACGATAGTGTATATTATGCTATTCTTTTTTGGATTTTAGGACGTTTAAAGAGGCACTTTTTTACATAACTTAATCCATAGACCTTTTAAGTATGCTGTGAGATAATAATAAAGAAGAGTTTAAAGCGCACCCCAAACCACTTCCTCATAAGTGTATTACGCTTTAAACTCTTTTATATTTGAATTTACTAAGAAGCATACCATATTTTTGAAAAAAAGTGAGAAAAAAGGCTTATAATTAGGATTTAGAGTAATTAATTAGATGTTTATTTTATAGGACTGATACTATAGATTACAAATAGTATCGTATTTCGCAATCTTAAAATTATCTTCTTACTATGAATAAGATAATAAAATTTGTATTTGTCCTTTTTAGGTAACTTATTTTAATCTTTATATCTTTCTGGATCAACGAAAGTATACTTTATATAATCGTAACGCCGATGATCGCTCCGTGCGTCAGTCACGTCAGTCACGATATCAAACAAAAAATATACATCTTTCTTCATTCTAGTTTTCGCAGCAGGAATTTTAAAGTAGTTCTTATTAGAATAGTAGAGATTGATTAATAAGTTATCTTCGATTGCTAAAAAGAAAACTTCTGAATCCCATACTTTATAAAAATCTTTGATAAATCTATTCGAAGGATCAAATTTAAACCATAATTGTGTTTTTCCTTCCATTAACATATAAAGTTCACCTCAAAAACAGTATACGAACGAGTGTTCCTTTTGTAAACCTTGAACTAGATTTTCCTGAATATGTTTTGACGATTCCTAAACGATGAAAAATTATGGAAATATTTTTATTTCCATAATTTTTCCAAACTGCTTGCTTTTATTTTTAACCTGTATGTATAATGTTACTAGATAGTAACAAAATCTTTGTTGACAAAATTTGCTTTTTACCGAAAACTAAATATATATATTATTTCGGAGGAAGCAAAATGGATCTTGATTTAAAGACACAAGTCGAATTGTTTTTGTTAAGTTTTAGAGAACTTTTTGATTCAAAGAAAATAAGTTATGAATTTAATAGAAAATCTTCATTGTACTTTAGAAAAATTGGTTGGGTCAATACCCATGCAGCTAGATATGCAAGAGAACATATTGATATTTCAAATTATTCCGAGGGACCCAGTCCGCATCATTTTAAAGACGATACCATGGTCGCTGTTTTTGGCTTGCATTTAGAGGGAGAGGAATTGTATATCAAGATCTCAATTGATAAAGAAAAATGTGGATGTATGTCTTTTCACCCTGCTGAACGACCTATGAACTATCCTTTAAGGGAGATGAAATAAATGGATAATAAGATACTAAAAAAATATTGTTCTGAATGTGAGCATATGGCAACTTTTGAACAAGTAACTTTAGTTGAAGAAGTAGAAGTCAAAGACTTGAAAATTAAAAATGAACATATCTACTATAAATGTAGTGAGTGTAATGAATTATTTGAGCCGTTTGATAATCCAGATTACAATTTAAAACTTGATTTTGATAGATATAAAGAACTAAAAGGATTGTTGAGTTCCGAAAAAGTGAGAGAAATTAGACGTTACTATGATTTATCATTAAGGCAAATGGCAGAACTTTTAGGAACTAGTTACAGTACTTTAAGTGGGATTGAAAATGGGAGCATTCAAAGTAAATTATTAAACAGTGCTTTATTAGCGATACAAGATCCAATTGCATTAAGAACTGTCTTTAAGAGTAGAGAACCATATCTCAAAGAAAATTTTGATGGTTTCTTGATACAGTTAGACCTTTTGTGTATTAGCGAAAAAGAAAGTGTAACTGAGCTGAAAGAAGAAATCGCTTCTTTAATATCAATTCTGCAAGAGCAAACTAACTCCATGTTAAACAGAGTTAACTTGCTTGAGTATGATAATAATCATTCTAATGACAATACAAGTTCGAAAAGAAATGGAGAAAGCACATGGATAGGAAAAATTACGAATATATTGCCACTACCTTGATTAGTGTAGATTTTAAAAAAAGCATATTGAAGAAGGATTTGGAAATTTCTTATTCTGCAAAACCAAAGTTTAATAAAACAAATGATATAATTATTAAGGGAACTGTCGATTTTCTTGCGGATGACAAGGTAATTGGATCTGTAAAAATGCGAACGATATTTAAAAATCAACTGGTGGAAGAGGAAGCCGAAAAAAATAATTTTTCAAATTTCAATTTAGATGATCAGATTTACTTTATGAAGCCTCTACTATCAGAGTTGAGTTTGTTTATAGCTAATTTGACAGAAAAGGCAGCTCGAATTCCTTTAATTATTCCGATTGAACAGATTTTAGAGAATATTGAAAAAACTTGATATGTAGTGGATATATCTTAAAAAAGCCCTCAACTAGAATAATCAGTTGAGGGCTTTTTTCATTTTTTGAAAAATTAAGTAAATAATAGACTAAAAAATAACCATGTGAGATAATGAACATAGAAAAAAGCTTCAGATACTCCCTCACCCTAGAGTCTTTCCCCAAAAAGATAAGTATCTGAAGCTTTTTTCTTTTTATGACTTGGAAATAATAGCATAAAATAATATCTTTTACAAAGAATAAGTACAATGTAGTTTTTTTCTAATAAATGTGTAATAATAAATATGCCATCACAACAAAGAATGAAACCCATTATTGTTCAGTCTATGTCCATTCTTTTTGTTTGCAGGAGTTGTGGTGGCTTCTCATTATTCTTAGCTCAGTTGATCGCAACATAACCGTCCGGTCGTAGGTTCGAGTCAGTCCTACAGGGTACATAAAAATGCATTTAAGGAGATAGAGAAATGGCTATTACTGTGAACATTTATTATAGTGGCGTAAAAGGGAATGCAAAAAAATTTGCGAAAGAAATGGTTTCAACTGGAATAGTAGAAGATATACGTGCAGAAAAAGGTAATATTAAATATGAATACTTTTTTCCAATGGATGATGAGGACACTGTTCTTCTGATTGATAGTTGGACAGACCAAGACGCACTGGATAAACATCACGAATCTTCAATGATGTCCCAGATTGCAGAACTTAGAGAAAAATATGATTTGCATATGAAAGTGGAAAGATATATGGCAGATATAGATAATAGTTTTACAAAAGATTCTGCGTTTATAAGAAAGTAGAGAGCTTATTTTATTAGATAGGATTTCCTGTAGATTGAGAAGATTACTTGTGTTAATATTCGTAAGGAAACTTACAAATAAAAGCTTATTCTTCAGCCACCTTCGGGTGGTTATTTTTAAGCATTTAGAGGCAAAAAAGGGGCAGAAATTGACTGATATTAAGTTAATTAGCGATATATGAATGACATACAAAAATATAAAATTCATTTAAATTGTTTATATATCAATGTTTTTGTTATTCTTTTATATATCTGTTATATGTCAAAAAAATGTATTCAATTTCAATTTGTATTTGAATAAAGAGGTTGTGAAAAAGCTGTCCTGCATCAAGTAATAAGAACAGCCAATCAAAAACAGCTTCTCATGTTTTTGATTTGGTTGGACTTATTACCGCAGATGCAAGCTTTTGAGCACCGGGAATAAAGAGGTTGTGAAATCAACGCTCTAACCTGAGTGCTAGAGAAAAAAACGCAAAACATATCATTTATGTTTTGCGTTTTTTATTTATCTTTTTTTCTCAATACAATATAAAATAGGCGGCTGGTTCTTTTGGTTGATAAACCGATAATTCAGCACATTATATGTTTCCTGTGGCAGTTTGGAACAAAAAGAATCAACCATATCCAGTTCTTTTTCTCCGCCTTCATGACCATAGTAGACAACAAGGATCAATCGTCCGCGAGGCACAAGTCGTTTCAATATTTCTTCCATAGCTGTGCGTGTAGTCTCTGGCATAGTGATGATTGCTTTATCACTTTTTGGGAGATACCCTAGATTGAAGATCCCTGCTTTAAGATCTTGTTGTTCAGCTATTACTTCTCCTAACGTTTCGTGGCCTTGTAGAAACAATGAGACACGTTCTTCTAACTGATGCTGTTCTAGCTTTTCACGAGTAGCATCGATTGCTTGTTGCTGGATATCGAAACTATAGACATGACCAGTTTTTCCGATGTGTTCTGCTAGAAAAACCGTATCGTGGCCATTGCCCATCGTTGCATCTACGACGTGATCTCCTGGTTGCAAGATTTCTTGCAGTAATGTATGGCTGAAATACAAAGCAGTTTGCAACATCAGACACTCACCTTTTTCCGTACATCATATTTTCCTTGGAAGCTATCTCTGCGAAGAAGTTCTTCATCAATTGCATTCAAGACTTCCCATTTTTTCAAGCTCCACATTGGTCCAATCAAGGAATCCCACGGCGCATCCCCTGTCAAACGATGGATGATGATCTCTTTTGGTATCATTTCCAGCTGGTCGCAAATGACATTGACATAGTCAGGACGGCTCATTAATTGAAGTCGACCTTCATGATAGTCTCGCAACATTCTCGTTTTGCGCATCAGATGCATCAAATGGAGCTTGATTCCTTGGATATCGGAATCTAAAATAGTGCGTCTGACATTTTCTTTCATCATTTCTAAACTTTCGCCTGGTAATCCGTTGATCAAATGCGTACAAACACGGATATTATGTTTGCGTAATTTAACCACGCCATCTAAATAAGTTTGATAATCATGTGCTCGGTTGATCAGTTTTGAAGTTTCTTCAAAAGTTGTTTGCAATCCAAGTTCTACCCATAAATACATCCGCTCGTTCAGTTCAGCAAGGTAATCAACTACTTCATCTGGCAGACAGTCCGGTCGTGTACCGACTGATAATCCTACGACACCTGGTAAATTGACTACTTGCTCAAATCGTTCTTTGATTATTTCAACTGGCGCATGGGTGTTTGTAAAATTTTGGAAATAAACGATGTATTGTTGGACATGAGGCCATTTTTGATGCATCATGTCGATTTCTTTCTGGAATTGGATTGGAAGTGGATCTTCAGGTGCAACGATCATATCACCCGAACCAGATACACTGCAAAAAGTACAACCGCCATGGGCAACAGTCCCATCTCGATTCGGGCAGTCGAACCCTCCATCGATCGGCACCTTGAAAATTTTCCCGCCAAACTCATTTCGTAAAGCATAATTCCAAGAATGATATCTTTTATTTCCTTCTGAATAAGGAAAAGTCATTAAAAGTCCTTCTTTCTGTAAGAGTTACTTATTTGTTTTCTTTTTTCTCTATACACTGGATAAGTCAGGCACAGCCAAGAAAGACTGAGTAAGTAGCCGCCGATGATATCGGTAGGAAAATGAACACCCAGATAAATGCGGCTTATCCCGACACTTACTATAATAAACACCATCAGCAATTGAAGCAATGTACGTAAGGTTCTTTTTTGAACAAAAGCTGGCAGCAGAAATAGGAAAGAGCCGTAAAGAATCATACTGCCTGCTGCATGTCCACTAGGGAAACTGTAACTTGTTTCAACCACTAAGTGTGTCAATGAAGGGCGCTCTCGCATGAAAAATAGTTTGATCAACGGGTTGATGATTCCAGCAATTACAATAAATCCAGAAACGAACCAAACTGTTTCTGCCCTTTTTTTCTTATACCACATCCATAAAGCCGTACAAGCAAATAAAATGATGACGGTAAGAGGATTACCGAATTTAGTCATAAAGAGTTGGTAGCTGTTCAGATCAGGATAAGAAGCTCTGACAATGTCTGTAAACCACTGATCGAAACCAGAAAGCCACGACAGATGAAACTTTACGATCCAGCCCAAAATAAAAAACAGGACAAGAAAGAAGCTGCCAGTCACTTGAAATGATGTTTTGTATTTCATACAATTCCTCCTTTGAAGCAATGACTTATTATAGCATTTTTGGTCCAGCGAAAAAAACGGTAAAGAGATAAAACCAATGTATGATCCCTCTTTGAATAACCAATATTCTTATAAAAAAAATAACTGTAATCGGAAAGACATTTTTTGGTAATACAAATGAAATGTTAGGAAAATAAAATCAGTGTTTTTCGAAATCCTTGTAAATAAGAACATAGACGTAGGAAGAACTTAAAAATGAACAGAAGTTGTTCATTACGGTAAATTACAATATGATTACAAAAAACAACAAAGCTCTTAAATAACTTTTAATAAATATTAAGAGAAGTTATAATTATTAATAATAGATAAATTGAAGTTGGAGGATAGAAGATGGAAAACATTGCAAGAAAAGAACGGAGACGTTTAGAACAGACCAAACGTTTTCGAAAAGCAAAACGAGGGGCAGCAATCGTGGGAACTGCGATGGTAGGCTGTTCTGTCGCTGCTCCATTAGTACAGCCGGTTCCTGTTCAAGCGGATGAAACACCTGTTCAGTTCGGCGCAAGAATCAATACAGCGGCATTTATCACAGAAATTGCTACTTATGCGCAGCCAATTGCTCAAGCTAATGATTTGTATGCATCAGTGATGATCGCACAAGCAGTTGTAGAAAGCGGTTGGGGCAGTAGTGCGTTATCGCAAGCACCTTATTATAATCTTTTTGGGATAAAAGGCAGCTATCAAGGACAAACTGTCTACATGGATACGCTTGAATTTTTAAATAATCAATGGGTAAATAAAAAGGAGCCTTTCCGACAATATCCTTCTTTTGCTGAATCGTTCAATGACAATGCCTATGTACTTAGAAATACTTCATTTGGCAACGGTTATTACTATGCCGGTACTTGGAAGAGCAACACGAGATCCTATACAGATGCGACAGCTTGTTTGACAGGTCGTTATGCAACTGACCCTGGTTATGCAAGCAAATTAAATAATATCATCACGACTTACGGATTGACCCAATATGATACACCAGCTAGCGGAAACGCGGGCGGTGGAGCTACTACAGGTGGGAATAATACTGGAAGTACAGGTAGTACTAGCGGTTCAAACAATTCTGGTAATACAAACTCAGGTTCAGCAACTTCGACCACTTATACTGTTCAATCTGGCGATTCTGTTTGGGGAATCTCCAATAAATTCGGTATTACAATGGATCAATTGATTCAATGGAACAATATCCAAAACAATTTCATTTATCCAGGACAAAAACTAACGATCAAGGGTAGCCAAGAAAATGGCTCTTCGACGAATAATTCTGGTAACAATACCAATTCTTCAGGAAATGCTGGTATATCAAACGGAGGACAAACAACTGGGGCGAAATACACTGTTCAATCTGGCGATTCTGTTTGGAAGATCTCAAATGATCACGGAATTACGATGGCTCAATTGATTGAATGGAACAATATCAAGAATAATTTTGTTTATCCAGGACAACAGCTGATCGTATCAAATGGCGGTTCCTCTAATACTGGAGCAAATACTGGCAACACAAGTGGTTCAAATTCGTCTAATTCAAGTTCTTCTAATACGGCTTCAGGAACGAAATACACAGTGAAAGCCGGAGACTCTGTTTGGAGTGTCTCCAACAAATATGGAATTACGATGGCTCAACTGATCCAATGGAACAACATCCAAAATAACTTTATTTATCCAGGACAACAACTGACTGTTTCAAACAGTGGGTCAACAAACAGCGCATCAAGCAATACAGGTTCGTCAGCCAATACAAATAACAGCAGCTCAGCTAATACTGGCAGCAGTTCGTCTCAAGGCACTTATACAGTCAAGGCGGGTGAATCTGTTTGGAGCGTAGCGAATAAAAACGGCATCACGATGAATCAGCTGATCGAATGGAATAATATCAAAAACAACTTTATTTACCCAGGACAGCAATTGATCGTTAAAGGCGGCAATTCAGTAAATACCAATACAGGTTCAACTACTTCGGCAGCGAAACCAAATACACCGAATACGTCTGCTACAACAAGTACATCATCCTCTGGTAATACGATGTATACCGTGAAAGCAGGCGAGTCAGTTTGGAGCGTAGCGAACAAACATCATATCACGATGGATCAGTTGATCGAATGGAATAATATCAAAAATAATTTCATCTATCCTGGACAACAAGTGATCGTGAAGAAAGGTTCGTCTCAAACAACAAACCAACAAGCACCTGCAGGTTCGAAAACCTATACTGTGAAATCTGGAGAATCTGTTTGGGGTGTTGCTGACAGCCATGGTATTACAATGGCTCAACTAATCGAATGGAACAATATCAAAAACAACTTTATTTATCCAGGTCAAACATTGATTGTAGCTAAATAAAATAGCTGTTCAAAGAAATAACGATTGAATTCCACAAAAATATTTGTTACTATAAGGCTACTTAAATATGACAACACTTGAAAAGGAAGTAGTAAAAAGACTGAAGTTTCAGAGAGCACATGGTTGGTGAGAATGTGCACGGATGCTTTTGAACTCGCCTTTGAGTTGCCCTTGCTGAATATTCGAGTAAGCAAGTGGCGGTGACGGCCGTTACAACGTTCGAGGCCTTTTCATTAAGGTAAAAATAGGTGGTACCGCGTAGATTACGTCCTATAAAAAGAGCAATCTTTTTATAGGATTTTTTTATTTCTTTTGTGAAGTTTGAGAAAACAAAGTAAAAGAAAACAAAAAGAAACAGATTCTGCCGGTTTTTTTCGCTATAATAGAAACAAGCGTTTTTAATAGAACAGGAGGACAGAAAATGAGTTACAATCATAAAGAAATAGAGAAAAAATGGCAAAAATACTGGGCAAAAACGAATACCTTCAACACCCATGATGATCCTGAAAAACCAAAATTTTATGCACTAGATATGTTTCCCTATCCATCCGGACAAGGGCTCCATGTAGGGCATCCTGAAGGGTATACGGCAACGGATATCCTTTCCCGTGTGAAAAGAAGTCAAGGATACAACGTACTGCATCCAATGGGGTGGGATGCATTCGGCCTACCTGCAGAGCAATATGCGTTAGATACAGGAAACGATCCGGCTGAATTTACCCAAAAAAATATCGAAACATTCCGACGCCAAATCAATTCTTTAGGATTTAGTTATGACTGGAATCGCGAAGTGAATACAACTGATCCAGAGTATTACAAATGGACACAATGGATTTTTACGAAGCTTTATGAAAAAGGCCTGGCTTATGAAGCAGAAGTAGCGGTAAACTGGGTACCTGAATTAGGAACAGTTATTTCAAATGAAGAAGTGATCGATGGAAAAAGTGAACGTGGTGGCTATGACGTAGTCAGAAAACCAATGCGCCAATGGATGCTGAAAATCACTGCTTATGCCGATCGCTTATTGGATGATCTAGAACTAGTTGACTGGCCAGAAAGCATCAAGGAAATGCAAAGAAATTGGATCGGGCGTTCAGTGGGAGCAAATATTGAATTTAAAGTGGCTGGTACGGATAAATCCTATACCGTGTTTACGACACGACCAGATACTTTATTCGGTGCAACTTACTCGGTTCTCGCACCTGAACTAGATCTTGTTAGAGAAATTACGACCCCTGAACAAAAAGCTGCTGTAGAAGCTTATATCGAAGAGACAGCTAAAAAATCAGATCTGAAGAGAACAGATCTTGCAAAAGAAAAAACAGGAGTATTTACTGGTGCTTACGCAATCAATCCAGTCAATGGCAAAGAAATCCCAATCTGGATCGCTGATTATGTATTAGCTTCTTACGGCACAGGAGCAATCATGGCTGTTCCAGCACATGATGAACGTGACTTTGAATTCGCTCAAACTTTCGGACTAGAGATTCTTCCAGTTATCGAAGGTGGAGATGTTCAAAAAGCTGCTTACACAGAAGATGGTACGCACATCAACTCTGAATTTTTAAACGGTATGAACAAACAAGAAGCAATCGACAAAATGAATGAATGGCTAGAAGAAAATGGCGTAGGGAAGAAAGAAGTCAGCTATCGCTTACGCGACTGGCTATTCTCCCGTCAACGTTACTGGGGTGAACCAATCCCAATCATCCACTGGGAAGACGGAACAGTCACAGCTGTCCCAGAAGAAGAGCTACCATTACGTTTGCCTAAGACAAAAAATATCAAGCCAAGCGGTACTGGTGAATCTCCATTAGCAAATATTGAGGAGTGGGTCAATGTCGTTGATCCTGTAACAGGTAAAAAAGGCCGTCGCGAAACGAATACAATGCCACAATGGGCAGGAAGCTCATGGTATTACCTGCGTTATATCGACCCTCATAACAAAAAAGAACTAGCAGATTATGAAAAGTTGAAGCGTTGGCTGCCAGTTGACATCTACATTGGTGGAGCAGAACATGCGGTACTTCATTTACTATATGCACGATTCTGGCATAAATTCTTATACGATATCGGTGTTGTTCCTACAAAAGAACCATTCCAAAAACTATACAATCAAGGAATGATCTTAGGCGAAAACAACGAAAAAATGTCAAAATCTCGCGGTAATGTAGTCAATCCTGATGATGTGGTTGAAACTTACGGTGCAGATACACTGCGCATGTACGAAATGTTCATGGGACCATTAGACGCTTCGATTGCTTGGAGCGAAAATGGCTTAGAAGGAAGCCGCAAATTCTTGGATCGTGTATGGCGCTTGATCGTTGATGAAAACAATAAAATGCGTGATCGTATCACTACATTGAATGACGGCAAACTTGATAAAGTGTACCATCAAACAGTGAAAAAAGTGACAGAAGACTATGAAAATCTTCATTTCAATACAGCAATCTCCCAATTGATGGTCTTTATCAATGAAGCCTATAAAGTGGACGCTCTGCCTTATGAATATATCGAAGGATTTGTTCAACTACTCGCACCGATTGCTCCTCACATAGGTGAAGAACTATGGTCAATCCTTGGAAATGAAGGTGGTATTTCTTACGCACCATGGCCAACATATGACGAAGCAGCACTTGTGGAAGACGAAGTAGAAGTTGTTTTCCAAGTAAACGGTAAAGTTCGTGCGAAAAGCAATGTTCCCCGAGACTTAGGGAAAGATGAGCTAGAAAAAGTAGCATTAGCCAATGAAACAGTGCAAGAATATATCGAAGGCAAAACAGTCAGAAAAATTATTGCGGTACCAAACAAGTTAGTTAATATCGTCGTACAAAATTGATCTGTCCATCATACAGAAATAACACAACAAATATAGTTTAATAAAAAGCAAGCAGGATAGAAACTGATTTTTTATCCTGCTTGCTTTTTTTTAGTGGTTCTGTTGCAAAGTTTTCTATCAAATTTGGAAAAATAAACAGTCCTTTTATTCGTGGAAAATGGATGAAACTTATATCAAAATTAAAAGAAAGCGGCACTATTTGTATCGAGCAATCGATGTAGATGGTCTGACTTTAGACATTTGGTTACGTAAAAAGCGCGATACACAAGCTGTGTATGCATTTCTAAAACGGCTGAAAAAACAGTTCGGAGAGCCGAAGGTTCTAGTCATTGATAAAGTGTCTTCTATTAGTAGTGCTTTCAAGAAGTTGCAAAAATATGGTCTATATACTAGGACAGAGCATCGAACAGTCAAGTATCTAAACAACTTAATTGAACAAGATCATCGTTCGATTAAACGAAGAAATAAGTTTTATCAAAGTCTTCGGACAGCTTCTGCTATAATGAAGGGCACGGAAACGATTCGAGGTATTTACAAGAAAAGCCGAAAAGAGGGGACTCTCTTCGGCTTTTCGTTCTGCACTGAAATCAAGATATTATTAGGAATTCTTGCTTAAATAGCTCATTAATAGAAGTAAGATGTTTTCTATTTTAGCTTTGTAACAGAACCAAAAAAATATGGAGGAAACAGAAGAAATAGTGATGTAATTAAATAACCAGCAGTGAATTCAAAAAGAAATAGAATTAGATCGATAAATTTCTTTCTTGTTAATATAAAACTAACATGTTATAGTTGTGTTAGTTTTATATTAACTTTAGGGGAAGAGCAATGAAAGACAAAATCCAGTGTATTTTTGATAAACATAATGGAAATTTATCCTTGAAGGATGCTAGAAGTGAAGGATTATCGCCTATGACGTTAGATCGATTAGCCCAAAAGGATAAAATAGAAAAGGTAGCACCAGGTTTCTATACCTTAAAAGATGCGTTCGTGGATGAATTGTATCTCGCTCAAAGTATCTATTCCAGAGGGATTTTTTCTCATGAGACTGCGCTCGATCTTTTTCAAGTAGGAACGTATATCCCTAAAAAGATCAATATGATGTTTCCTAAAGGATACAATGTTTCAAAAGAGAAATTAGATCAGTATGCTATTCAACCACATTACACTAATAAAGAAAACTTTGAACTGGGAATCACAGAAACAGAAAGCTTTTACGGCAATAAAATTTTAGTCTATGATTTAGAGCGAACGTTATGTGATATGTGGAATCCAAGATACAAAGCAAGTGTAGAAGTAAAACAAGAAGCATTAAAAGAATATATGACAAGTACTAGCAGAAATACAAATAAGCTAAGAAGATACATGGATATTTTAAAATCACCAAAAGAAATGACTTTGTATATGTTGCCACTTTATTGAGAGGAGTAAAGATGAATGACACCGACACAATTTAAAGCGAAAACAAGAAATTTCGCAGCCGAGAAACATTTAAACCCACAAATTGTCCAAAGATATTATATGATGGAAAAATTATTAGAATGTATTATTGAATCGCCTTATCATGATGATTTTGTATTAAAAGGGGGATTTCTGATCGGATCAAAATATGGGTTAGAAAACCGTTCAACCGTTGATATTGATACGACTTATCGAAATTCGAAACTCACAAAAGAAAAGTTAGAAACTGTTTTTTCTGAATTAACAGCTGATCCCACAAAAGATGGAATTCGTTTTGAATTAAAGAGATTAACAGAGACGAGGGAAGCCGATTATTACCCAGGTTTTCAAGCAAAGTTTATTGCTTATCTTGAAAATGCACGTGTACCTTTTAAATTAGATATTACTTCAGGTGATTCTATTATTCCAGCAGTATTGATGTATGAACACAAATTAATGTTTGAAGATAAAACGATTCATATTCCAGCTTATCCTACGGAACAAATTCTAGCTGAAAAATTACATGCCACGTTTAGTTTTGGAAAAGATAATTCGCGTATGAAAGATTTTTATGACCTTTATATGATTCCAAAACTAGAACGCATTGATGAGAAAAATTTGTATAAGAGTGTTCAAGGAACATTCAAGGAAAGAAATAATCAATCTGTGTTTAAGAATTTGTATGATCAAGAAATGCCTCAATTGTTGAAGGATGAGGGTTTGAGGGAAAAGTGGAAAAGATACCAACAAGAAAACTATTTTGCCAAAGACATTTCTTTCGAATCTACACTAACTTCCGTTGATTCCTTGATGCAGTCAATTGTAGAGCAAGAGAAAGTAGAACGAAAACAAAATTTTAAGAGATTACAACAAATGAATCAAGAAATAGAGAGATAAAGCTGATCAATAATGTAACTTTAGTAGGACGTTTGACAAAAGACCCTGCTCTATGGTATACCGCGATGTACCGACCTCCAAAAGTTAGACCAAAAAATCTAACTTTTGGAGGTCGGTATTTTTTATGATTAAATATATTTTTGAACTTAAATTAAAGATCGTTCATGATTATTTGGAGGGCAAAGGTGGAAGCGGTCCAGATTACTAATGATTGTTCTTATCGTCGAACATTCCTCGGATCAAGGTTGAGCGTATTAAATGAAAGCTTATAGAAACAAATTGAAGGAGTATAAAATCTTTCAAAGCATGTCTCGGAAAGTGAACTGTTTAGACAATTCTCTTATGGAGAATTTTTTCAATTTTTATCTTTGTCAGTATCAGACAAAATCTTTTGCCAATCAATAACAACCAAGTTATTTTTTTCATCATGGGGTAAAATATCACTTAAATAATAACTAGCAAGCACGTTACGATAAGCATTCTCCGCTTTATTTAGATAACTAATGAGATTTTCTGATTTTTCCTCGACTAGTTTAGGTGTGATAAAAAAACCACTAGCAACCTCTATACTGAAATTCTCATGAAAAGATTCGTTTGATTCCACCGCATCGAATAGGTCTAGAAAACTAATATCATCAGGATTTTTTGCTAATGAATATCCTCCTATTTTTGAAGCAGAAGAAGTGATAATTCCTCTGTTTTTGAGTTTTTTTGCGATTTTCAAAAGATAGCTGTGTGATACCTGCATGCGAGTACTCATCTCTTGTGATTTTAGTGATTTACCAGTTGGTAGCTGGGCTAGCATGGTTACTATTCCAATAGTTTGAAAAAATGCTTTACTAAGTTTCATAAAAAATCCTCTTTTGGTTGTTTTTTAATTTCCTTAGATATATAATATCTAAGGATAATTATTATCTGTGGAATTTTGGTTTATATATTTCAAGATAATTCTTACCTAAGAATAGCAAATAATTTAATTAGAAGGAAGAAGAAAATATGAAAAAAAAGGTTGTTTTTACACTCTTATTTATTTTTTTAGCCATACTACCAGCTCTTTATTCAGGTCTTTTTCTAGGAGCTATTCGAGATCCCTATGGAAAAACCGACCAGATTCCTGTGGCTTTGGTTGCAAATTATAAAGATCAAAGGAGTTCTATTTATCAGTCAATTAAGGACACCAAAATATTTGATTTTAAACAAGAAGATCTCGCGACTGCTAAACAGGAGCTTAAGACAGGAAAAGTTTATGGTATCCTTAGTTTTGAACCAAATTTTTCTGATGACTTAGAAAAATTTATTATGACTAATAAACCAGCTCATATTAGACTTTACACTTCAAGTAGTTTAAATTTTTCAGCTCAGAAAATTTTGACTACTGCTACAACTGAAATTGTAGAAAAAGTAAACCAAAAACTGGCAACAAATGCTCTTGCTAAGGCGTCAGCTGCTACACTGCCTATTCCTTCAAAAATTACAAATATGGTTGTTTTAAAAACTCATGACATTACGCCAGTTAAAAACAACGCCGAAGGTCTAGCTCCTTACTTCTTTGCGTTGACGCTCTTTGTCGGTGGGATCTTTATTAACCAAATTTTTACGCGTCTTTTTGCTAGCAAAAAAGGCAAATTCAAGTCTTTTTATCTTTGGCAATTTAGTGGACCAGCTTTCATGTCTATCTGCCAAGCTGCTATTGTTACACTGCTGACTACTCTTATTTTTCACTTTACAACTGTCAGTTGGGTGGGGTTATTCGGCTTTCTTATTCTACTAGCATGGACATTCGATAGCCTGATCATCGCACTAAATCGACTATTTCCTAATTTTGGTGTGCTGATTGTTCTGGTACTTTTGATGTTGCAGACTTCTATGGCAGGAGGATCTTATCCGCTAATTTTATCTGATCCTATTTTTCAAAATGCTAGTCAGTTTCTGCCTATGACTTATGGCGTTTTGGGATTACGTAAGTTTTTTAATCTCGGGCTATCTGGTATATGGGGACAAATTTGGCCTCTTCTAGTTTTCCTAGCTGTCGGACAAATCTTAATAGCTTTAGCTTATTTTTGGCATGAACGTCACTCGAAGTATAGAACACAATGATATTTCAAAAGCTTATCTCAATAGCTGTCTTAAGCAATATAATAGAGAAAAAATAGATAATTTTGTTTATAAACAATGAGGCAACTTTTAATAAAAATTTTTGAATGTTATCTCATTGTTTCCATTTTTATGAAGGTAAAAAACTATTAAGTTAAGAGATAAACTAAAATAAAGGGTTCTGTTGCAAAGTTTTTGTATGAATCTATTTAGTGTAAAATAAAAAGAAAAGATAGCATGGAGGTTAAAGGCAAACAATTTCAGAAAGATTTGATTGTTGTAGCTATAGGCTACTATCTTTGCTATAATTTCAGCTGTCGAGAAGTCCAAGAGATCGTGGTATGACCGTGGAATTCACGTCTGTCATGCCACGACTTAACGCTGGGTTCAGGAATATAGCAAAGTTTTCTATCAAATTTGGAAAAATAAACAGTCCTTTTATTCGTGGAAAATGGATGAAACTTATATCAAAATTAAAAGAAAGCGGCACTATTTGTATCGAGCAATCGATGTAGATGGTCTGACTTTAGACATTTGGTTACGTAAAAAGCGCGATACACAAGCTGTGTATGCATTTCTAAAACGGCTGAAAAAACAGTTCGGAGAGCCGAAGGTTCTAGTCATTGATAAAGTGTCTTCTATTAGTAGTGCTTTCAAGAAGTTGCAAAAATATGGTCTATATATTAGGACAGAGCATCGAACAGTCAAGTATCTAAACAACTTAATTGAACAAGATCATCGTCCGATTAAACGAAGAAATAAGTTTTATCAAAGTCTTCGGACAGCTTCTGCTACAATGAAGGGCACGGAAACGATTCGAGGTATTTACAAGAAAAGCCGAAAAGAGGGGACTCTCTTCGGCTTTTCGTTCTGCACTGAAATCAAGATATTATTAGGAATTCTTGCTTAAATAGCTCATTAATAGAAGTAAGATGTTTTCTATTTTAGCTTTGTAACAGAACTCTTCTTTCTTGACCCCAATCGTATTAGCTAATATGGCAGCTAACGCACAAGGCGCAAATTATCCGTTGGCAGGAGAATTCAACAATTCTTATGTAACCGTTGGTGGATCAGGCGCGACCTTAGGATTGATCATCTTTATTGCATTCCTCGCGAAATCTGATCAGCTGAAAGTGTTAGGAAAAGCCTCTCTTGTACCAGGACTATTCAATATCAACGAACCAATTATTTTCGGGATGCCAATCGTCTACAATCCCTATTTAGCGGTTCCGTTTTTCTTAGCACCGATGGCTTCTGCTACACTCGCTTATTTTGCCATTCGGCTGGAAATCGTTAAACCGATGCTTGCACAGATGCCGTGGCCTTCACCAGTTGGAATTGGCGCATTTGTCGGCAGTGGGGGTGATTGGAAAGCAGCTGTGCTAGCTGTCTTTTGTGCAATCATCGCATTCATTATCTGGTTCCCATTTATTAAATTTTATGATAATAAATTATTGAATGAAGAAAGAGAAAAGGCAGCAGAATTAGCTAGTGAAAAGTCAGCTAACTGATTTCTAAGAAAATAGAGCGTGGGACAAAAGTAAAGAACACTTTTGTCTCACGCTCTAAACACGTATAAACGGCGGAAGCAGAAGCAACTCCTTCGGAAATAAGCTGAAATTCACAAAAATTTGAAAAGCAATTTTCGTGAATTCCTTCTTATTTCTTGGAGTTAAACGCTTCTGTCCCAGCCTCTATTTATTATAGTCAATATGATTCGAACGAAGTATCAAGGCAGAATACCGAGCGACTGAAGCAAACCTAGACATGTGAATATCAGATAAACGACTAGAAAAAATAGAGCAACCCTTCCGCCTAAGCGCGCGAAAAACTTAGTCTGATGCTTCCGACTCATCAAGTAAGAAAAAAGTAGCAGTAACCATCCAACAATCGATGCATCAACTGGCAAATGTAGATTTCTAAAAATAACATCCCCCATTTTGCCGCTTTGCAAATCCAAAGTTAGAAAAATGACAGAAAAAAGAGAAAGAAAAAAGATACTGTTTGCTAAGTTGAAAATTTTTTTCATAATAACCACCTTTATATTATTGAAAAGACAGGAATAATAAACTAAAAGCAACGATAGAAGAGCCAGTAATCAAAAGAATTAAAGCGCTATCTTTAAGAGGCGTGATAAAGAAACAATAAAAATTATTGTAGTTCCGGCAACTTTTCTTGATAATTCCATAGACGGGACGCTATGAAAAGTTTTCTTTTCATGGCGTCCCGTCTACTAGAATATAAATAACATTACTCTTCAATCAACCGCTTCACGATTGCATAATCCCCTTCATAAGGTTCATCTACACCATTGATTTTTTGATAGGGATCAACCCCTTTTCCCGCAATGACGACTGAATCTTGCGAAGTACTTTCTGCTAAAGCACGCCGAATCGCTTCAGGACGGTCCATTTCATAATGAACGATCAATTCTGGATTAGTAATTGCTTCATTGATTTCTTCCGCGATTTTTTGCGGATCTTCAAATGCCGGGTCATCTGCCGTTAAAAAGGCGACGTCAGCTGTTTCTGATAGCACTTTTCCAAAATCATGTCGACGGGAGATTGCTTTGTTCCCTGGGCTGCCTAATACAACAATTACACGACCGTCTGGATGTTCATTTTTGGCAAATTCCAGCAATGTTTTCAAACTTAGATAATTATGTGCGTAGTCCACATAGACATGCGCCCCATTTGATTGGATCAATTGATCCATTCGGCCTGGTACACGAGCTTCTTTTAATCCGGCTTGTGCATCTTGACTGGAGGCACCTGTTAGTGCTGCGGCAATGATCGCACTGGCTGCATTTTCTTGATTGAATCCTCCGGCCAGCAAAATATCATAAGCGGTATCGCAGATAGCTAAGTGATCTTGACGAGAAGATAAAGTAAACCCGTGGGTACCTTTGTCTGAATGGATCACTTGATAATTGCTTTTTTCCGAACGACCATAAGTGATCGTTGGGATCTGGAATAGATCGGCGGTTTCTTTAAGCAAATCAAAATAGTCACTTTCGTGATTCAAAACAACTGTTTTTGAGTTTAAGATCAATTGACGCTTGCAATAGAAATAGTCATCAAATGTCGGATGTTCGATCGGACTGATATGGTCAGGCGAGATATTCAAGAAGATTCCTACATCTAAAGTCAACCCGTACACACGTTGTGTTTTGTAAGCTTGGGAAGAAACTTCCATCACTAGATGAGTCATACCATTTTCAACTGCTTCTGCCATCATACGATATAAATCTAATGACTCAGGCGTCGTTAAATGGGATTTGAAATACGTTTTGCCATCTAGCGTTGTATTCATCGTAGAAAGCAATGCAGTTTTTTTATTCGTTGTGTGATCCAAGATTGCTTTAGTAAAGTACGCAGCAGTTGTTTTACCTTTTGTTCCAGTGAATCCAATCACTTTCAATTTATTTTGTGGATAGTCGTAAAAGGCCATAGCAAGAAGTGCCATTGCTTTACGGATATCCGTCACAATGATTCCTACTGCTGAATTTTCGTATGGCTGCTCTGATACATAATATTGGATACCTTGTTCGATTGCTGAATCCAAATATTCTTCTTTGAAATTCATTCCTTTACAGAAAAACAGAGTAGAAGCATCAGCTTTTCTTGAATCATAACTTAACTGAAGAAATTCAGCTTTTTCTGGTACATCAAGATGCCAGCCTTTTGTTGAAACAAATTCTTTTAATAGATGTTCTTTTAATAGTAAATGACGGATGTCTTCTAAAGAGAAGCTCATTGATTGATCCCTCGCTTCATTCAATTTCTTGATTTATTATAGCACACTCTTTTCAATATATCGTTTGATTCCGCTGTGACAAAATCCAGCTTTATTCAAATTTTCTTGACACAGGGGACAAGCGGATGAGTATTTTCATAAACAATGAACTGACTGTAATAGATAGGAGAACGAACAGTGTCTCCAACCATCCAAATACATAATAATTCAAAAAGATGATAAGGCTATTCGTAAGTAACAGTCCTTGCGGCATTGGAAGCCGAAAAAATTTGTGAAAAATAATTGGCGGTATCGTTATCCCGCCATTTGAGGCTCCGACGGTGTACAATGTGTAAACGCCAAGACTGAACAAAAGACTTCCTGAAATCAGTGAGAAGAAATGAGAGGAGAGCATTTCCACTTTTGGAACGATTTCTAAAACAACAGGAAAAAGCAGACTTCCCGCTACAGTTTTAAAAAATATTGATTTTCCTAATAGAACAGCGGCTAGAAGCAGCATCATAAGATTGATGCTCCAAACAGTAACTGAGCGTTGGATAGAAAAGGCCGTTTCAACTAAATGTCCGATTGCGCCCACTCCGGCGGAAGCTATATCATGAGGGAGCAAGAACCAATTCAATCCAACTGTGATAAAGAAAAGACCTAAAAATATAACGGGTAGTTTTTTTATTTCTTGTGTCATTGATATCTCCTATAAATGTTAGCCATAAAAGGCTGTATATTTCTTTACTTTACCAAAAAAACGAAACCGAATTCAAAAAAACAATCGTTCTTATAAAAGTTATATAAAATCGATTGCCAGTTTCTGTTTTACCAATTAAAATGATAGTAATGTTTTGTAGAAAGTTGGAATCTGACCGATGGATAATCAAAGAAAACCAGCATTAGATCAATTATCACCGCAAGAAAAAATGGCACGAGGCTCTGCTTGGATGACCGCCAGTAATATCATTTCAAGGTTGCTAGGAGCTGTCTATATCATTCCTTGGTATGCTTGGATGGGCGAAAATGCTAAGGCTGCCAATGGATTATTCAATATGGGGTACAATATATATGCATTGTTTCTACTGATCTCTACAGCAGGAATACCCGCGGCGATCGCAAAACAAACCGCGCGATATAATTCGTTGAATGAATATGGCACTTCACGACGATTGTTCATCCGGGCATTACAGATGATGGGCGGGTTAGGTCTGTTGTTCGCTTTGTTCATGTACATCGCCTCTCCTTGGCTAGCTCATGCTTCTGGTGGCGGAGAAGAACTGATTCCAACGATGCGCTCTTTGAGTATCGCTGTATTGGTTTTTCCTTGTATGAGTGTGATACGAGGGTATTTTCAAGGGAACCAAGAGATGATGCCTTATGCGCTGTCGCAGATCGTTGAACAAGTTGCACGTATTTTTTATATGCTGTTGGCTACATTCATCATCATGAAAGTCATGAATGGCGATTATGTGACGGCGGTCACGCAATCAACTTTCGCGGCATTTATCGGTATGCTAGCAAGTATCCTTGTCCTTTTGTATTTTTTGAAGAAACATCAAGCGTATACATCTGCATTTATCCACTACAGCGAAAACAAAGTAAATATTGCAACGAAGGAATTGTTGTTAGATACCATTAAAGAAGCAATACCGTTTATTATCGTTGGTTCAGGGGTAACAATCTTCAAATTAGTCGATCAATTCACTTTTATGAAGGTCATGTCTGCATCCACTGAATATTCCAATGCACAGTTGCTAGATCTTTTTTCGATTTTTAGTGCCAATCCAGATAAATTGACAATGGTAGTTATCGCATTGGCAACATCGATCGCGTCTACCGGGTTACCGTTGATTACAGAAGCTGTTACGTTGAAAGATCGAGTAGGACTGGCAAAATTGACGAGCGGAAATTTACAACTGTTTTCATTTTTTATGTTTCCAGCGACATTTGGTGTCATGTTACTTGCCTATCCGCTAAACACATTATTTTATACACCAGATTCTCTAGGAAGCAATGTACTGATCCAAGCAAGTTTTGTAGGACTCTTCTTAGGGTTATATATGCTAGTTTCCAACATGCTGCAAGGAATGTTTGAAAACAGGGCGGCAATCAGTTATTTGGTTGTTGGGTTTCTGGTGAAACTACTTCTTCAATATCCAGCCATTCGTTTATTTGAAGTGTATGGCCCTTTATTAGCGACAATGCTCGGGTTTGCTGTGTCTTGTACCTTGATCTTAAAGAGGATCCATGAAGTAGCTCGCTTTAAACCAAGTTTTGTCTGGCGTAGGACATTACTGATCTTTATTCTTACCTTGATTATGCTTTTTGCTTCGTGGATCACAAAGATGATTTTTGGGACTTTCTTAAATGAAGATAGCAAATTCCAGTCTCTATTATTGATTCTTGCAGTAGCAGGTATAGGGGCATTGGTGTACGGTTATTTAGCTTTGAAAATCCGTTTGGCAGAAAGACTACTAGGACCAGGAATAGCGCGTTTACGACACAAATTAAAAATAAAATAAGTGAATGGGAAGAGCAGAATCAATGCTCTTTTGAAATGGGGGAAACGCATGCGTTTAGATAAATTTTTAGCAGATATGGGACTTGGTAGCCGCAAAGAAGTCAAAGGATTGATCAAAAAAGGAACGATTGAAGTCAATGGACAAGTGGTCAAAAGCGATAAAGCGCAAGTAAACGAGTTTGAAGATACGGTTACTTATTTAGGAGAAATCATTGCGTATCAAAAAGATTTTTATTATATTTTGCATAAACCTGCAGGAGTCATTTCTGCTACTCAGGATAATCATGATCAAACCGTAATCGATTTGTTGGAAGATCAAGATTATCGGGAAGATCTTTTTCCAGTTGGCCGATTGGATAAAGACACGGAAGGCCTCCTGATTTTAACGAATGATGGGGTATTTGCCCATCAGTTATTATCACCAAAAAAACACGTGGAGAAAGAATATCTAGCTGAGGTTAGCGGTATAATGACAGAAGAAGATATCCGTTTATTTGCAGAAGGACTGATTATTGATGGCGATGAGCAGACATTGCCGGCAAAACTCCAAATTGATCAAGTAGATCAAGAGTCAGAAACTTCAATTATCCGTCTGATTTTGCATGAAGGGAAGTTTCACCAAGTCAAGCGAATGGTCAAAGCAGTAGGAAAAGAAGTCTTATATTTAAAAAGAATCCGTATGGGGAATTTTTGTCTTCCTAAAGATTTGAATAAAGGGCAGTATCGCCCCATGACCAAAGAAGAGCTAGAACAAGTGAGAGAAAAATAATTGAATGGATAGCTAAAAGAATAAGTAGCGTAGTTGTAGCGCCATCTGAAAAGCAGACTTATCCGTCTGACTTTTGGATGGCTTTTTTGTGAAATTTCGGCTTATTTCCGTAGAAGCTACTTCTGGAACACCGTTTGTTCGGAAGAAGGGACTGTGACAAGACTTTTGTCACAGTCCCCATTGCTCGTTGTGACTCGGAGTTAGATAGCAAGGTCACGATCTGTCTAATACTCAGGACAAAACGCTGATTTCACAACCTCTGATAAACGGTGTTCTCCTGCCAACTCTTCGGTCACAAGTTATAATATTCATAAAATATAAGGAGTTATTTTTTGAAATTACTCCTTGTGACTCAGAGTTAAACGGCAGGCTCACGACCTCTTGGTAAACGGTGTTCAATCAGCTGACCCTCGGTATTAGCTCAAAAAACGGTAAAATATGAGAAACTATTTTTCCGTTTGTTTCTCTAATACTCAGGTCAGGGCGCTGTTTTCACAACCTCTCCTATACTTTGTTTCATTTTCCCTATACTTTGTTTATTTATTCTCATTATTGAAAGCGCTATAATAACGTTGCGAATGAATCGAAAGGGGTTTTTAGATGAAAAAACGAAAGGGGTTCAATCATTTTTTTATGAATCTATGGCGTTATAAAGCACTTGTCCTGATGGCTGTACCGGGTATGCTTTGGATGATTTTTTTCTTTTACATACCTGTAATGGCGAATGTCGTAGCATTCAAAAATTTTCATATTTCAGCAGATGGGTTCCTGGCTAGCCTGAGGGAAAGTCCTTGGGTGGGTTGGGAAAATTTCAAATTTTTATTTTCTTCGGACCAAGCATTTCTCATCACTAAAAATACAATTTTATATAATGTGACATTTATCCTTTTAAATCTGCTCATTTCAGTCGTATTTGCAGTCATTATGAGCGAGTTGAGAAATAAACGACTTGTTAAAGTTTATCAAACGATGTCGTTGCTCCCTTATTTTCTATCTTGGGTCATTATCAGTTACTTCGTTTACGCCTTTTTAAGTCCCGACAAAGGAATATTCAACCAGTGGATTACTGGACACGGAGGAGAAGCTGTCAATTGGTATAATGAACCGAAATATTGGCCATTTATCTTAGTGTTCATCGGTACATGGAAAGGGATTGGTTATAACAGCATCATTTACTTTGCATCTGTTATGGGAATCGATCCGACTTATTATGAAGCTGCTATGGTTGATGGAGCTAGCAAATGGCAGCAAATCAAACATGTGACGATACCACAACTGATTCCATTGATGACGATTTTAACGATTTTAGCCGTAGGAAACATTTTTCGAGCTGATTTTGGTCTGTTTTATAACATTCCTAGGAATTCCGGTGCATTGTACGATGTGACTCAAGTTTTGGATACGTATATCTACAATGGGCTGACATCCACAGGAGATTTTGGTATGACGGCTGCTGCAGGCCTTTATCAATCAGTTGTCGGTTTTGTCTTATTGATGATCACAAATACGGTCGCCCGTCGTTTTGATAGCGATTCTGCATTATTCTAAGGAGGAAAAAAATGAAAAAAAAGAAAGTGGAGAGAGTCCAAGTCCGTTCTTTCAATAAGACGACCAATTTTTTCTCTAATATAATGATTGCACTCTTTGCTATTTCCTGTGTTTTGCCATTCATATTTGTTATTGCCATCTCTGTTACCGATGAGTCCATATTGTCGACGCACGGGTACAGTTTTTGGCCAGAAAAATTCAGTCTATTTGGTTATACGTATTTATTCGACCAGATGCAGGATAAAATTTTGCAAGCGCTTTTCGTCACTGTACTTGTTACTGTTTTAGGTACCCTGATTAATAGCACGGCTACTTCTTTATATGCTTATGCGATTTCGCGGTCAAACTTTCCATTCCGTCGTTTTTTTACCGTTTTTTGTTTGATTACGATGTTGTTCTCACCAGGAATGGTAGCCAATTATCTTGTTATGACAAATCTTCTCCAGTTAAAAGATACGATTTGGGCATTGATCTTGCCAATGGCTGTCAGCCCCTTCAATATTATTGTGATGCGCACATTCTTTAAACGTTCGGTCTCTGATTCGATTATTGAATCGGCGCGGATCGACGGAGCTAGCGAACTTCGAATATTCGTTCAAATCGTTTTACCGTTAGCTGTTCCAGGTATCGCGACAATCAGCTTATTTGCCGCATTGGGTTACTGGAATGACTGGTTCAATGCTTTACTATACATTCAAGATGATAAGCTAGTTCCACTACAGTATCTTTTGATGAAAATCCAAAGTAATATTCAATATCTGACGCAAAATTCAGGAGCAGGAAGCCAATTGACAGGTGGGCTAGCTTCAGTTCCAGGAGAATCCGCCAGAATGGCGATCGTAGTTATCTCTACGTTGCCTATTGCGATCAGCTATCCATTTTTCCAGAAACATTTTGTCAAAGGTCTAACGATCGGTGGAGTAAAAGAATAAAAAAATATAAATCATAAAACTAGGAGGAAGAAAAATGAAGTTATGGAAGAAACTAGCCTTTACAGGTGTTTCAGCATTATTGGTAGGTACATTAGCGGCATGCGGAGGTTCTGGTTCTAAAGAGCAAGCAGAAGCTAGTGATTCGGATACTTTGCAGATGTATCAAATCGGTGATAAACCGGATAATTTCGATCAATTGATGGAAGTGGCAAACAAACGAATCGAAAAAGAGATTGGTGCAAAAGTCAATATCAATTACATTGGTTGGGGCGATTACGAAAAGAAAATGAACGTCATCATTTCTTCCGGAGAAAATTACGATATCGCCTTTGCGAACAACTATGTTTCCAATGCTCAAAAAGGAGCCTTTGCTGATTTGACTGAATTAGCGCCTAAGTATGCTGAAAAAGCGTATAATGATTTAGATGAAGCTTATATCAAAGGAAATTTGGTGAATGGGAAATTATATGCCTTTCCAGTAAATGGAAATGTCTTTGCTCAACAAGTACTTACTTTTAACAAAGCTTTACTAGATAAATATGATCTTTCAATTGATGGAATCCAATCTTACGCTGATGCAGAAAAAGTTTTGAAGGAATTCCATGAAAAAGAACCAAACACGGCCGCTTTTGCCATTGGACAAGGATTCAAAGTCCAAGGAAACTTTGACTATCCTTTAGGGAACACTTTACCATTTGCTATTGATCTGGATGGAGATGATTCAAAAATCATCAACCAATACGACAATGAAACGTATATCGGACTGTTGCGTACGATGCATAGCTGGTACAAACAAGGACTCATTCCAAGTGACGCTGCAACGAGCAATAAGGACTATCCGCTAGAAGGAAATACTTGGCTGATGCGTGGAGAAACACAAGGACCCTATGATTATGGCGATACGATTTTGACAAATGCAGCAAAACAAGAACTAGTTTCAAAAGCAATTACTGTTCCATTGAAATCTACAGCTCAAGCACAAATGGCAAATTTTGTCGTATCCAATACTTCAAAAAATAAAGAAAAATCAGTAGAACTTCTAGGCCTACTTAACAGTGATCCAGAATTATTGAATGGACTTGTTTGGGGAATCGAAGGAGAAGCATGGGAAAAAGTCGATGGTTCAGAGGATAAAATCAAATTGCTAGATGGTTATCAGCCAAACACACATATGTCTGCTTGGAATACAGGAAACAATAAGATTCTATATACACAAGAGTCCATTACGGATGACATGATTGCCAAACGCGACCAATCGATTGCTGAAGCAGAAACTTCACCGATTTTAGGATTCAGCTTCAACACGGACAATGTAAAAACAGAATTAAGTAATATTTCAAATGTCATGAACCAGTATTTGGATGGATTGAATACAGGAACTGTTGATCCAGATGAAACATTGCCGAAATTAAAAGAAGCTTTAGATAAAGCTGGTTATGACAAGGTATTGAAAGAAATGCAAAAACAATATGACGAGTTTCGACAAGAACAATAATGAATAAAGACAAAGAGGTTGTGACAAAAACGTGTCGCAACCTCTTGTTCCGAATGAATGGTGTTCAAAACCTTGTATCTGCGGCAATCAGCCCAACCGAACGAAAAACGTAGAGAGCTATTTTTGTTCGGCTGTTCTTATTACTTGATGCAGGGCAGCTCTTTTACAACCTTTAATACTCAGGCCATGGTGCTGATTGCCCAACCTTTTTTTGTATAATGAGAAAGTATAAACTTAATGTTTGGAGGAGAAGATATGTTAGGGAAGGTTTTGGAAGAGTTGTTTATCCGGATCTGGGTCGTTATAAAACTAACCTTATATTTCTGGATATACACGTTTGTCGGCGGAATCATCTTTGGATTAGGTACGGCATGGAAAACAGTCAATGAGTTATTTTATTTATATGGATTCGAGTATAAAGAAATCACGTTAAAAAGAGGCTGGAATATATATAAAAGAAATTTTTTAAGAGGAAATCTGCTATTTAGTTTATTTTTATCTAGTACTGCTTTATTGAGCTACAATCTATATCTATCTGTTCAAATCAAAGGGCTCATTTTTTTAGCTATTGATTTTATTTTGCTTTTTGCCTTATTTTGCCTATTTGCTACTTATCAATACAGTATGATTTTAGACAGTGAATATACGATCTCTGTTCCTAATCTGCTAAAGCTGAGTTTTATTTCGGTTTTTTCCAGCTTTTCGTCTTTTCTAAAAATAATTATTGGTAGCAGTGTAATTATAGCTGTGACTTGGCAATTCAAAGGATTGATTTTATTTGGTGTCATTGGTCTTTTGACGGTTTGGAATGGTACGATGACGAAACAGTGGCGTGAAGAGTTAGATAAACAGTTGGAAAGTTATGAATAAGATCCGTATTCTATTTTCAAAAGGAACCTTACTGAATCGGCTATTACGGAAATATGCGGTTATCATGATTGGTGTAACGATGACTGCTACTGTTATTTTTAGTGTCCATACGTGGGATCAAAACCAAAAGCAGGCAGAAAACATGACAAGTGATGCCGTTCAAAGTACAAGCAGAATGCTGAATGACAAAACAACTTTGAGTAGGATCATTAAAAACCAGCTTGTAGGTGATTCCGAAAAAATCGAAAATGTCACTACCTACTTAACAAAACCCATAGATCAGTATTTGATGTATGTATATGAGCAGCAAAACAGTACCGACGAATTAGTTTCTTTCCCAAATCAAATCAAAGATCTTTATATAAATTATGAAGAACTAAGTGCGATATATATCGTGTTGAATCAGCTACCGGAGTACTATGAATCCTCTAGAGAAAACAAAGGCGGAGAAGTAAAAGCCGGAACGCCGAAATTACTAGACGCCTTTTATATCAAGTTGCCTATCACCCAAGGAGGAGCTGAGTCAGGCAGTATTTTTATCGGTTTCCAAAAGAAAGAGCTAGATACGATTTTAGAGAATCTAACGTCATTCAACGGACTCTCTTTATACATGATTTCTGGTACGACAAATCGCTTGTATACGTTCCATGATAATAAAATAGCTAAAGAAACATTTGGAAGACAAGAAACGATTATCTCAGAGAGTCTTCAGAAAAATTCACAATTGCCAATTGCTAATCTGAGAAAAAATAATTTTGTTCAGCATCAAGAACTGTCAGATGATTACCGAATATTAGCTGTATTAGATAAAAAAAGCGTAAAAACCGAAACGGGGAAAAACCTTGCCCCTCTGATTGTCGGTATCATTGTTTTAGACAGTATATTGCTTATCTTTCTTTATAAAACATTCAAACGATATTCACAGCAAATATCCGTCGTCATGCAGGCAATGGAGCAAACAGCAGCAGGGAATTTAGAAACACGGATTGATACAACAAAAACGGAATATGAACTAAAGGAACTTTCAATCGGTATCAACGAAATGTTGGATAGCATCAATCAATTTGTCGAAGACATCTACAAACTAGAAATCAAACAGCAAGATGCACATATGCGGGCGCTTCAAGCACAGATCAATCCGCATTTTTTATACAATACATTAGAATATATCCGAATGTATGCAATCAGCGAAGGAAGCGAAGAATTAGCAGATGTTGTATATGCTTTTTCTGCCTTGCTCCGAAACAACACAAATCAAGAGAAGACGATCACTTTGAAAGAAGAATTGGACTTTTGCGAAAAATATGTCTATTTATATCAAATGCGTTATCCTAATCGAGTGGCCTATCATTTTATGATCGATCCTGATTTGGAAAAGATTGAAGTACCTAAATTTGTGATTCAACCATTAGTTGAAAATTATTTTAAACATGGTATTGATTTTACTCGATTTGATAATGCCCTAAGTGTCAAAGTCTTACAGGAAGACAAGCGGGTAAGGATCATCGTCAAAGATAATGGAAGAGGGATGACTGAAAAACGGCTAAAACAGGTGGAAGAAAAACTGTCTCATCCCAAAGTGGAACTTCACGAATCAATCGGTCTGCAAAACGTGAATGAACGTTTACGTGCCAACTTCGGCAGCAGTTATTACATGTCGCTTGAGAATAATGAGACAGGTGGACTGACTGTTTCTATTACATTCAAGGAGGGGTGAACATGTACCAGGTGTTATTGGTAGATGATGAATATATGATTTTGAATGGGTTAAAAAAGATAATTGATTGGAAAAGTTTAGGGTTCCAAATAGTAGCAACAGCGGAGAATGCCAAAGAAGGACTATCTGTCCTTGAACAACAACGGATTGATCTAGTGGTAACGGACGTGACGATGCCAGAAATAAACGGACTGGAATTTATTGAAGCAGCTCAAAAAGAACATCATAATTTTGAATTTATGATTTTGTCCGGGTACCAAGAATTTGATTATTTGAAAGGAGGCATGCAATTAGGTGCGGTGAATTATTTGATGAAACCCGTGAATAAGTTCGAATTGATTGAAAGCCTCAAGAAAATCAAAACACGGTTAGACCAGCAAAATGAACAAAAAAATCAGCAAGAAATCTATCAGGAACTATTATTCAGTCAATGGTTGAATGAAGAGTTAGATGAAGCAAGTGAAGAAGAAATAATAGGACAAATCAGTGAGAAACAGCATAGAATAGTATTGATCCAATTATCAAGAATTCATGATCCTCTTATCAATACATGGTTGAAAGAACACCAGCAAATCTTTTACTATCAAAGAAATTACGGAGACCGTATATTGATTACGCTGTTGTTGGAGGCAGACGAAGTTGATGGATTCTGCTGTTTTATCCAAGAAAACATCCCTGATCAGGAATGGCTGATCAGTATCGGGGAAGAGACAGATTCATTGGACAAGATCCCTGAAACATTTCAACAAGCGAAAGACAATCTACAGTTGCATCAATTTTATGGAGATAAAGACGAGCATGTTTTTTATGCAGTACAAGCAACAACAAAAGGGCAAACCATCGAGTTTTCAAGTTTCAGACGTGTGTTGCAAAATAAACGATTAGATGATGCCCAAAAAATGATCACTGATTTTTTCGAGCAATTTCAGTTAGCAGCCATGATGCCGGAAGACATCCGGTACTCCAGCTTTTTACTGTTTATGGAGATTCAACGGGAATTGATTGATCTAGAAGATGAGGAATATTTACAAGGAATCGAAAAAATTCATCAGGCAAAAACGGTGCAAGAACTCCACCAGCTACTTCTGTCGTTCGTCCAAAAGCACCAGAGACAGAAAAAATACAGTGGCAATGTAGAAAAAGTAATCGAAATCCTGCATCAGCATTATCAAGAACCACTTACACTCAAAGAAGTGTCAGAAAGTTTGCATTTAAATGTCATGTATTTAGGACAGTTGTTCAAAAAAGAAACGAAAAAAAGTTTTTCAGCTTATTTGAACCATTTACGTATGGAAAAAGCAAAGCAGCTGCTTTTGCACAGTAATCAAAACGTCAATGAAATAGCAAGTGAGATTGGCTACAACAATACCACGTATTTCTCTAAATTATTCAAGAAGATTGTCGGCAGATCCCCTAAGGAGTATCGGGAAAAGAGAGGAAAATCCTAAAAGAAGGATCGTATGGAATGAATCAATGTTCAAAAGTTTGTCTAGAAAGCTAACTTTTGAGAGTTTTTATTATTTGATGCAGGGCAGCTTTTTCACAACCTCTGAATCAGCTAACCCTCAGTATTAGCTCAACAAACGGCAAAATATGAGGAACTATTTTGCCGTTTGTTTCTCTAACACTCAGGTCAAAACGCTGATTTCACAACCTTTTGTTATTCATCGTTTGATAAAGAAAAAGGCAAATCTTTTGATCGATACTTCTTAGGATGAGGGACGATACCTAATTGGTAAGAGATCTTGCCGCCTTTCAGCAAATCTTGATGGGTAAAATATAATTTCGTATATTCTTTGTCCATCCGATTGATTTTATGGATAAATTGCTGTTGTGGCCGATTAGGAGTGGCTTCAATCGTCAATTCCTTTCCATTTGACAAAAGCACAACAGCCTTGTCCATTAAAGGCATACCGATAACATATTCACCGGTCCCTGGTGTGACAGGATAGAATCCCAGACTATTGAAGATATACCAAGCAGCCATACTTCCGTTGTCCTCATCTCCAGGGTAACCCGTTGAAGAATCGTCGAAGGTTTGAGTCATCAATTGTTTAAGCAATGGCTGTGCCATTTCGGGTTGTCCAATATAGCTGAACAAGTATGGGTAATGAAAACTTGGCTGATTGGAGATAGCTAACTGCCCAAATTCTATCGCAGCCATCTCGCTCATTTCATGAATCTCAAAACCATATCCTCCTGTTTCAAATGTCGGAGACTGATTGCACAAATCAATGAGTTTTTCTTTGAATCTCTCACTGCCGCCATATTTTTCGATCAACCCTGCAAAATCATGATAAACAGCAAAGCTGCTTTGCCAAGCACTGCCTTCTGCATAATCTTGTCCCCAACGATGAGCAGAAAATGGTTCTCTGAATTTGCCATTTTTATCTTTGGAACGCATCCATCCTGTCTCATAGTCAAAAATATGTTGATAGTTCAATGATCGTTGCTGATATTTTTTCACCGTTTCATCCTCTGCTAGTACTTTGGCAACTTGACTAATACAAAAGTCGCTGTAAGCATAATCTAGCGTATGATTGACCGATTCATGGTAGTGATTAGGAACATAGCCGTATGTCAAGTAATCCTCTGTCCCTTGTCGTCCATAATTTGGATGATTACTTTGAACTGTAGCGCCTTTCTTCATTGCTGTTAGAAATTCCTGCATCAAGTCTGGCCGAATACCTTTTACAGCAGCATCTGCAATGACTGCATCAATCAATGTCCCAGGCATTAGTCCACGTTCGTCAGGAGACAGCCATTTTGGCAAATAACCAGTTTCTCTATAGCTGTTCAAGAAACCTTCCAGCATTTCTTCGTACTTTTCTACAGCAATCAAAGAATAAAGAGGATAAACCGTTTTATACGTATCCCAGAACCCATTATTTGTATAGAGAACGCCAGGTTTCACAGATCGGCTAGTCGTATCATAGTGGATTTTTTGCCCACTAGGATCCATTTCATAAAATGTTTGCGGAAATAAAAACACCCGATAGAAGTTATGATAAAACGTCCGCAATTGTTGTTGATCATGGTGTGTGAGCTGTATACGATTAAAATAGGATTGCCATTGTTTCTGGCTGTTAGCAAGGTAAGTCTCTTTGCTTTGGTTTTGTTCTAGTTCCAAGTTATAAGCTGCTTGTTCCGGGCTGATAAAAGATGTCCCGAATCGGATGGTTTGTTTTTTTGTCTGTTCAAAATACAACGGGATCGAATCGCTATTTTTGTTGGAAACAGCTAGCTCATCAATTGTTAAAGGATATTCAAATCTCAATATGAAATAAAAAGAAAAATCAGGATCTTCTGAACCAGCAAAATGTGTGATTTTTCCTTCCACTGTGTAAGGATCTATAACAAAGAGCTGATGACGTCCCGGAAAGGATAAAAGTAAACCGCTATCATTTCTGCTGTAATCAATAGATAAGATTCCGCCATACATACTGGGTATCAATGTAGAACGGATGCCATAACGCAATTGACGGATCGACAGATGAGTCGGACAAAATATACTTTCTTCTGGGCGGTAAGAACTTTGCGCATGAAAAAGGGTATTTTCCTGTAATTTACCATTGATTGGCGTGAGCAGCATATGACTGAAATCGCCCATCCAAGGACTTGGCTGGTGGGTAAGTCGATAACCTTGAAAAACACGATCCTCAGGATGAAACCACCAGCTGCCGTTTTGATCGGTCGTTTGCGGTGCAAAATAATTCATCCCAAAAGGAACGCCAGTGTAAGGCTGGCAGTTCCCGTTAGAGAAATTTGGCTGATTAGCTGTGCCATGTCTAGTATCTATTTGACCGATATTCATTTTATTTCTCCTTTGTTGATTGTCTTTTGATAAATGAAACTGGAAATTTGCTGTCGGAAGGACGTTCGTTTGTCTCTAACCAAGTGATCAAAGCCTCTCCAGCAAGCTTGCCTAACTGTTCAAAATCTTGTGCAATGGTTGTCAGCGGTGGATCAACAAGAGCAGCTGCTTGGATATCATCAAATCCGATGATTGAAAAATCTTCAGGAACATGATAATCATGCTGTCTCAAGAAATTCATCGTCTGGATAGCGACAACATCGTTTTCGCAAACAAAAGCGGTCACTTCATACTTAGTGATATAAGAAAGCAATTCATCGAATGTCGCGATTTTGTCATCCAGCGAAGTGTGGAAAGCCAAACCAGCTTTGTCCAATGCTTCAAGGTAACCAAGGTAACGCTGACGTACGGATTGTGGATGAGTCTGTGCACCAAATAAATAAGCGATTTTTGAATGTCCCTGTTCGATCAAATGAGAAGTAGCGAGTACACCACCTTGGAAGTTGTCGGAAAGCACGGTAGGAAAAGGCAATTCATAGATTTTTTTATCCAATATGATGACAGGGAATTCTTTTAATGACAGCTCAAAAAGCAAGTCAAGATGCTGTTCTGTATCAAAGGCATAATAAATTAATCCATCAAATTCATGGATGAGTTCTTTTGCCGTTTTATTTTGTAAAAAATCATGTGTCGTCATCATGACATCCATCTGTTTATCCTGCATCACAGGATTCAATCCCTTGGTAAAATCACCAACAGATAAATCAGCGACATATGGAAGAAGAAACAGAATCCGCCGTGTTTTTGTAGGAGAAGGAAGCATCTGCTCCGGAGAAGCTGATTTAACAAAACTGCCTTTCCCACGTACGCGATAAATCAGCCCTAATTGTTCTAATTCAGTCAATGCACGTTTGGAAGTGATTCTGCTTACTTTATAAGTATGGGAAAGTTCCTTTTCAGTTGGTAGTTGGCTATCCACAGGTAATTCACCAGTTAAAATAGCCGTTTGCAAATCATTAAATATTGTCTGGTACAATGGTTGATTCATATAAACACCTCTTAATGATATATCATATTCAAATAATACCATAATAGATGAAAAAGTAAATAAAAAGTTATTTTTTTGAAAGCGTAGACATAAAATGCTGCAAGAGGTATAATCTTTAAAGATATATCAAATGAAAAGAGGGGATTTGTATGGTTTATAAAGATATACCAAAGTCAGTGCAAAAATTTATGGATGATATCACACAAAAATGCGGGAAAACCCATGCGGACTGGGCAACGAATTTTACAGCAGCATTTGCCAACACGCTATTGACAACAGTCAAAAAGCAAAATGACGGTACTACTTTTTTATTGACAGGAGACATTCCTGCAATGTGGTTGCGAGATTCTACTGCACAAGTTCGTCCTTATTTAGTGATTGCAAAAGAAGATGAGGAACTAGCTGACATGATTAGTGGGTTGGTCAAAAAACAATTTTTTTATATCAACATCGATCCATATGCGAATGCCTTCAATGAAGAAGCGAACGGTGCAGGACACCAAACAGATCACACAAAAATGAACGATTGGATCTGGGAAAGAAAATATGAAATTGATTCTTTATGCTACCCGATACAGTTGGCCTATCTTCTTTACAAAAATACAGGAAAAACGGACCAATTCAACCCAACTTTTATTGAAGGGATCAAAAAAATCTTAGGCGTGTTCGAAACAGAGCAGGATCATGAACACTCTCCTTATACATTTGTACGAGATACGACAAGAAAAGAAGATACACTGATCAATGGCGGACGAGGAGCCAAAACAACTTTTACAGGTATGACATGGTCTGGTTTCCGTCCTAGCGATGATGCTTGCCGTTACGGATATCTGGTACCATCTAATATGTTTGCGGTGGTCGTGTTAGGTTATGTGGAAGAAATTTTCCAAACGATACTCGATGATAAAGAAATTGTACAGAAAGCACAAATATTGAAGAAAGAGATCCAAGAAGGTATCCAAAATCACGGACGGACGGTTAATCAAAAAGGGCAAACGATTTATGCATACGAAGTAGATGGAATGGGGAACGCGACGGTCATGGATGACAGCAATGTGCCCAATTTGATCGCGGCACCTTATTTAGGATACTGTTCGGAACAAGAGGAAAATTATCTTCAAACAAGAAGAACATTGTTGAGTAAAGAGAATCCATATTTTTATGAAGGAAAGTACGCAAAAGGAATTGGTTCTTCCCATACGCCAAAAGAGTATGTTTGGCCGATTGCGTTAGCTATGGAAGGAATGACAACACCAGATAAATCTGAAAAAGAACGGCTGTTGAATTTGCTTGTAGCAACTGATGCAGGAACACATCTTATGCACGAAGGATTTGATGTGAACAATCCTGAAAATTATACGAGAGAATGGTTTTCTTGGGCAAATATGATGTTTTGCGAATTAGTTATGGATTACTTTGATATTCGAGTAGAAAAATAGGAGGTACTGTAAATGAAAAAGAAAGTATATATCATTTCTCATAGCCACTGGGATCGTGAATGGTACATGGCTTACGAACAGCATCACATGCGGTTGGTTGAATTGATAGACGATTTATTAGAGCTATTTGAAGTTGATCCGTCCTTCAACAGTTTTCATTTGGATGGGCAAACGATTATTTTAGATGACTATCTTCAAGTAAGACCAGAAAAAAGACAGGCACTCCAACAAGCAATCAATGAAGGAAAATTGAGAATCGGACCATTTTATATCTTGCAAGATGATTTTCTGATCAGTTCGGAATCAAACGTGAGAAATATGCTGATTGGCATGGAAGAAAGCCGTAAATGGGGAACCCCCGTCATGTTAGGGTATTTTCCCGATACATTTGGAAATATGGGACAGACGCCTCAATTAATGAAACAAGCTGGTATTTCAGCAGCGGCGTTTGGCCGCGGGGTAAAACCAATTGGCTTTGACAATCAAGTTCTGGAAGTAGAAAACTATTCTTCTCAATACTCAGAGATGTGGTGGAAAGGACCTGATCAAACAGCAATCTTTGGTCTGTTATTTGCCAATTGGTATAGCAATGGGAACGAGATTCCCGTAGAAAAAGAAGCTGCTCGTGTCTTTTGGAAGCAGAAATTAGCAGATGCAGAACAATATGCATCTACTGATCATCTATTAATGATGAATGGTGTTGATCATCAACCAGTACAAAAAGATATATCAAAAGCAATCCAACTCGCAAATGAGCTGTTTCCAGATTACGAGTTCATCCATTCTAATTTTACTGACTATTTGGAAGCAGTTCGACAAGAGTTGCCAGAAGACTTAGGTTCAGTAGAAGGAGAATTGACAAGTCAAGAAACGGATGGTTGGTATACTTTAGCCAATACAGCATCTGCTCGCGTTTACTTGAAGCAATGGAATACCAAGGTCCAACGGCAGCTAGAAAACATCACAGAACCACTTGCGACGATGGCTTACGAAGTTACAGGGATTTACCCCCACGATCAATTAGATTATGCTTGGAAGACATTAATGCAAAATCATCCTCACGACAGCATTTGCGGTTGTTCAGTTGATTCTGTCCATCGGGAAATGATACCTCGTTTTGAAAAAGCAGATGAAGTTGGAAAGTATCTTGCACAAGATTCTTTAGAACAACTGGCCACAGCGATCGATACAACTGGATTCCAAAAAGACAGCTTTCCATTTGTCGTTGTAAATACTGCAGGAATGGATAAAACTGGCGAAGCAGAAATAACCATCGAATTAGCAAGAAAAAGATTTGCTGAAGGAATACCTGAACAACTGTATCAAGAGTTAGAACAGTTGCCTAGACAGAAGTATCACGTAGAAACAAAAAGCGGGGCCACTATACCAGCTATTTTATCTGAAGAAACTGTCCAGTTTGGTTATGATTTGCCGAAAGATCGTTTCCGTGTGCCATATATGGCAAGAACGATCAAGGTAACTTTACCAATAAAAAACATGCCAGCATTTTCTTGGGAAACATTCGCGCTTGTAGAAGGGGAAGCGAAAGCAGAAGAAAAGGAAACAATGATCCGTCAGAGTGGACGAATCGTCGAAAACGCCCACCTGCGTTTGACGATTGAAAAAAACGGTACCATTACAATGGAAGATCGCAAAAACAAACGAAAATGGAATAACCTGCATATTTTTGAAGATATCGGTGATATAGGAAACGAGTATATCTTTAAGCAACCTGTCTATGATCAACCAATCCTATCCAGTAATCAAGAGGGCTCTGAAGTAAAAGTATTAGTAGATACACCAGAAATAGCCAAAATAAGTATTCTACAGGAAATGGAGATCCCAGTTTCTGCAGACGAGCGTTTAGAGAAAGAACAACGGATGGTTGTAGAATTTCGTTATCGAAAAGCAGAACGATCTAAAGAAAAACGGATCCTTCAAATAGAAACGATCATGACTGTCAGAAAAGATAGTAAAAAAATCGACTTTGAAACGACTCTTGACAATCAAATGAAAGATCATCGATTGCGTGTCTTGTTTCCTACAAAGTTACATGTGGAACATCACGAAGCAGATAGTATTTTTGAAGTAGTAAAGCGCCCAAACCATGTGCCTAGGAGCTGGGAAAATCCCACGAATCCGCAACATCAACAAGCATTTGTCAATATTCATGATGAACAGTACGGTGTAACAGTTGGTAACTTTGGTTTGAATGAATATGAAGTAACAGCAGATGGACAAATCGCGGTGACGCTACTTCGCTGTGTGGGAGAACTAGGAGATTGGGGGTATTTTCCAACACCAGAAGCACAGTGTTTAGGTAAGCATCGATTCAATTACAGCGTTGAACTGCATGGACCAGAAGAAACATTCTCTACTTATTTGCATGCATACGCGGCACAGATTCCTTTTTCCACTCAACAAATCAAACATCATGAAGGAACATTGGCATCAAAACAACAATATTTAACAATAAAAAGTGAAACGTTTGCAATTACAGCTTTGAAACGGAGTAAGTTTAGTGATAAAGTAGTAGTGAGAGGTTTCAATATGTCTAGTCATTTAGAAAAATTAGAAATAACTAAAGACAATCGAAAAACGGTCATATTGAATCTGCTTGAAGAACCAACGCAGCAATCGGTTGTTCCGATAATCCAACCTTATGAAATTCGGACAATCGGATTCGAGGAGGAAAACTAAATGTATGGCGGAATAGAAGCAGGCGGAACAAAATTTGTGTGTGCGGTTTCAGAAGGTGGAGAGATTTTGGAAAAAATAAGTATCCCTACCACAACACCAGAAGAAACATTGGATCAAGTATTTGAATTTTTTGATCGTTATGAACTGAAGGGTATCGGGATCGGCTCATTCGGCCCGATTGGTATCGACCAAACAAAAGATAATTACGGATATGTTTTGGCAACTCCCAAAAAAGGATGGGCACAATTTGATTTTCTCGGCACAATCAGGAAACGCTACCATATTCCTGTTGCTTGGACGACGGATGTCAATGCGGCTGCATACGGGGAGCTGAAGCAAGGGGCAGCACAAGGAAAAAATAGTTGTATTTACCTTACCGTGGGAACAGGAATCGGTGCAGGCGTCGTGATCAATGAGGAAATTTTTTCAGGGATCGCACATCCTGAAATGGGACATATTTGGGTAAAACGCCATCCAGATGATCAATATGAAGGCACTTGTCCTTATCATAAAGACTGTTTAGAAGGATTAGCGGCAGGTCCGTCTATTGAGGCACGTATAGGGATCAAAGGGCAAGATCTGCCACAAGATCATCCGATTTGGGATATTCAAGCTTTCTATATTGCTCAAGCACTGATCAACTATACGTTGACGTTAGCACCTGAAAAGATTATTTTAGGTGGCGGAGTAATGAATCAGGATCATCTCCTTCAAAAAATCCGTCAGCAATTTGTTGAATTGATGGGTGGCTACATGGAAACACCTCAAGTAAGTGAATATATCGTTCGTTGGGGACTGCCAAATGAAAGTGGGATTATCGGTAGTTTGCTGTTAGCAGAACACGAACATCAAAAGTAAGCAGACAAGTTACACAAAAAGAACGTAGTCTTATCAGCAGATAACGATAGGACTACGTTCTTCTTTCTATTTCCACAATCCGGGTAAAGCTTTACCAACTATTTTTTCTTGAGTAAATGGATGGATCATGTGCAGTTCTAATGCATGGAGCATCAGTCGTTCAGCTGGTCTATTTTGGTAGAGAGGGTCTCCAACGATTGGATGCCCTATATGAGCTAAGTGTACTCTGATCTGGTGCGTACGACCGGTTTCCAAAACACAATACACTTGTGTTTTTCCAGAAAGTACTTTGTCGACAGTGACATGTGTCAAGGCGTTCTGACCATTTTTATCATCTATGACCCGTTTTCTCCGATCATGGCGATCGCGTCCGATTTTATTGGTAATGGTCCTATCTTTGGCGATTTCCCCCCATACGATGGCTTGATATCTCCGATAGATCATTTTTTGTTCCAACATTCTTCCAAGTATCGGCAAGACAAATGGGTTTTTTGCAAATAAAACAGCGCCGCTTGTTTCTTTGTCCAAACGGTGGACAACGTAAGGTCGTTGTTTTTTCGTATCGAGATAAGCAGCTAAGTGATTGAGCAAGGTACTGTTTTCTGTTGGTTCGTTTGGATGAGTCTTCATTCCTGCAGGCTTATCCACTATAATCAAATGTTCATCTTCATATAAAACACGGATGTGCTTCGCATCTCCTAATTGGACTTCTTGATAATTATAATCTGTTTCTTCGAATAACAATGTGATCTGGTCATTGCCTTTTACTTCATGATGGAACAAAGCAGGTTGTTGATTGATCCAAACGTTTTTACGTATACGCAAAAAGTGCCGAACCTTTCTAGGAACTAACCATTCCTTTTCAAGCAAGTCGCGAATCGTTGTTTCAGGATGGTTCATAGGTAAAGTGATCGTGATTTTCACAAGTGTACTCCTTTCGGTAAAATTGCAGACTAATTGTACCATTTTTAAAACATATTTAAGAAAAAACTTACATTTTTCTGTTCATTCTTATGTTACTCTACTTGCACTAACGAAAAAAAACAAATCGAACTACAACTTAAGCAGGAAGAAAACACTCTTTCATTATGGTAAAATAAGACGATTGAATTGAATAGACAGGAGAAGAAGCGAATGGATTTTCAAAGCATTTTAGGAAAGATAAAAGCTGCTTTGATCAGTTTTTGGCGATGGATCAGACCATATCTCGGACAATTCCATCGATGGCGAAAGCGCATTTGGAAAAAATATCATGTGAACAAATTGATTTTGCTGATTGGTTTGATCTGTGTCTTAGTGACAAGTATCTACCTTTTTATTTTAGCCAAACAAGCAAATGTCGAAACGTTAAAATCTGGATTAAGCCAATCGACAGTCATTTATGATAAGAAAAATGAAGAAGCTGGCACACTGTACGCCCAAAAAGGGACATACGTAGAATTAAACGCGATTTCTCCCTATATCCAAGATGCGGTGATCTCGACAGAAGATAGGAATTTTTACGAACATCACGGATTTGATATCAAAGGAATCGCCCGTGCGGCTGTTCGGATGGTTTTGTCTGGCGGAACATCAGGGGGCGGAGGAAGTACGATCACTCAGCAGCTTGCCAAAAATGCTTATCTGACATTAGATCAAACATTTGATCGAAAAGCGAAGGAATTATTTTTGGCAATCGAGATCGAAAAGAAGTACAGCAAAGAAGAAATCTTGACCATGTATCTTAACAATGCCTATTTTGGCAACGGGGTATGGGGTGTCCAAGACGCTTCCAGAAAGTATTTTGGAGTAGATGCAACGAATGTTACGCTATCTGAGGCTGCTACTTTGGCAGGAATGCTGAAAGGTCCTGGTATTTATAATCCGATTGATCACCCAGAAAATGCGAATGATCGGAAAAACACAGTACTAAGCGTAATGGAAGAAAACGGAAAAATCACAAAAGAACAAGAACAAGCAGAAAGCCAGACAGACATCAGTGCTTATCTTCATGACACATACGACAATTCAGATTCTGGTTATCGTTATCCTTATTATTTTGATGCAGTGATCGATGAAGCAGTTAACGAGTATGGTCTTGATGAAGAAGATGTCATGAATAAAGGCTATAAAATCTATACAGCTTTAGATCAGGATTACCAAAAGCAATTAGAAGCTACTTATCAAAATAATGCATTATTCCCAGCAAATGCTTCAGATGGTGCCATGGTCCAATCTGCTTCAGTAGCTTTAGATCCGAATACAGGCGGTGTACAAGCATTAGTAGGACGAAGAGGAGATCATGTCTTTAGAGGATTCAGCTTTGCTACACAGATGCGCCGTTCTCCAGGATCAACGATCAAACCATTAAGCGTGTATACACCAGCGTTGGAAGCTGGTTACAAGCCTTCTAGTGTCTTGAAAGATGAACCGCAAAGTTATTACGATGCGCATAATTTTGACGGGACATACCAAGGAGAAGTACCGATGTATCAGGCTGTTGCACAAAGTTTGAACTTGCCTGCTGTATGGCTTTTGCATGAGATCGGTTTACAAAAAGGATATGATAAAGCAGAAGAATTCGGCCTGCCTTTAGCAAAATCTGATAAGTATTATGGCTTAGCTCTTGGCGGATTAGAAAAAGGAGTATCTCCAATGATCATGGCGGGTGCTTACAGTGCATTTGCCAATGAAGGTCAGATGTATACGCCGCATCTCATCACGAAAATCGTTGATTCAACTGGAGCGGTGATCATCGATAATACAAACAAAAAGCCAAAACAGGTTATATCAAAGGAAACAGCTGATGAAATGACCAGCATGCTTCTTGGTACATTCTCAAATGGGACAGCAGCTGCTGCGAACCCTGCAGGTTATACGATAGCAGGTAAAACAGGAACCACAGAAACTAATTTCGATGCCACGAAAGCAAATGACCAATGGATGATCGGGTATACGCCAGATGTAGTGATTTCGACATGGATGGGGTATGAAGAATCCAGCAAGCTGCATTATTTGGAAGGGACAAGTGGAAATGTTGTCGGGAAAGTCTTCAAATCAGCGGCAGAAGGTATCCTTCCTTATACTTCCAAAACAGGATTTAGTGTAGCTGACGCCTATGCCACAGGAGGGCAAGTGGTAGCAGCAGATCAAGTTGGAAACACAGGTAATTCTAATGGAGAGTCTGGAAATTGGCAAGATAACTTGAATCAATACGGTGAACAAGCAAAAGAAGGATTGAAGAATTTCGGCGATATGGTGAAAGAAGGCGTTCAGGGAATTGGTGAAGCGGCTAAAGACCTCTGGCGGAAATATCAAGGAGAGTAGACCCTTTGAAAACGAATAACCCCATGTTACAATAGAGAGTAACTACTAAAAGAAAAGAGGGCATAACATGTCAAACATCTACGATAGCGCGAATCAGATCGAACGTGAGATCCGTGAATTACCAGAATTCAAAGCGTTGAAAGAAGCGTACGAGAAAGTACAAGCAAACGAAGAAGCACACAAGCTGTTCAAAGACTTCCAAGCGATGCAAATCGAATTACAAGAAAAACAAATGAGTGGACAAGAATTCAGCGACGAAGATGCAATGAAAGCACAAGAAATGGCTGTGAAAATTCAATCAGAAGAAGTAATCAATGATTTAATGCAAAAAGAACAAGGGTTCAGTACGATCATCAATGACTTGAACCGGATCATCATGACGCCAGTTCGCGACCTTTACAGCGAATAGAACTATTTTATGAAACAACAGAGGTTGTGAAAGAGACGTTCAGCCTTGAGCGATGACAAAGTTGCTTCTTATTGCCGATAGACTGTCTCTTGAACACCGTTTACCAAAAGGACGTGAGCCTACCGTTTAACTCTGAGTTACAAGGAACAATTTCAAAAAACAGCTTCTCATGTTTGATGACTATTGTGATTTGTGACCGAGGAGTTGGCAGGAGAACACCGTTTATTCAGAAATAGGAGAGACGACAAAACTCTTGTCGTCTCTCCTTTTTTTTGTCATTCGTTTTTCAAACGGTAAAAATAGCCCTCTTGAGCTAACAGCTCTTCGTAAGTACCCATCTCAACGATTTTTCCTTCATCGATCACGACGATTTTATCTGCCTCTTTGATCGTTGAAAGCCGATGAGCCACAATAAAAGTAGTGGGTGTTTCTGTCAGGTAATTCAGGGCCTGCTGGATTTTTTTCTCTGACTGGTTATCTAAAGCTGAAGTTGCTTCATCTAGCAAAATGATTTTCGGCTGACGTATCAATGCTCGTGCAATGGAGATACGTTGTTTTTGGCCACCAGACAGCTTGTTGCCATGTTCGCCTACTAAGGTATCCAGACCATCAGGAAGCTGGTCAATCAGTGAAGAAAGTTGCGCAGCTTCGATGACTTCATCTAAACGTTCTTTTGATACGTTTTTCAAGCCATAAGTGATGTTCTCTTTGATCGAAGCGGAGAACAACAAAGTGGTTTGAGGAACAACGGCTAAATAATTACGCACACTTCGCATATCCAATTCATCCAAAGGCTGATTATCTAGGAAAATCCTCCCTGAAGACGGCTGGATAAATCCAATCAATAAGTTAAGGAGTGTAGATTTTCCAGAACCAGATGGCCCAACAAAAGCAATTGTTTCTCCAGCTTTCACCTCTAGAGAAAAATGATCGATAATCGGCTTGAGTGAGTCCGGGTAATGAAAAGAAACATCCTCAAAGCGAAAATTTCCATCCAAATGTTGGATTTTTTTCTTACCGTGATAAGTTTCTACATCGCCAGCAATCAACAGTTCACCAATAGAAGTAATAGATTCCATGCCTTTTGAAATCGTAGGAATCAGTGTGATCATTCCAGAAACGGAATTGACGATCGTTGTGAAATATGTCTGATACATCACGACATCACCTGGTTGAATACGCCCTTGTAAAGCTAATATCCCAGTGAAAATCAAACAAATCAGTTGAAATATCTGAAAACTAGCCCAGCTGACTGATCCGAAAACAGATTGCAGGATATCTAAGTGGAATCCTTTTTCATAGATTTGGGTAAAATGCTTATTTAAGCGAGTTGTTTCGTGTTTTTCTAACCCATGAGCTCGAGCAATCGGTGCTAATTCGATCACTTCGATCACTTTTGCAGAAGTCTCTTCCATTTCTTGCCGGAAATCTGAATTGGACTGTCTGATCCTTTTCCGGAAAAAAAGAGTAACTAACGCGGCGAGAGGGACAGTCAATAAGAAAAACAAGAAAACGACAGGACTTCTATAAAGCGTGATACCTAAAGCCACGAATAAATTGACAGCAATGTTCAATCCGCTGACAAATACTTGAGAGGACAACGTTTGGATGGCTTCTACATCACGGATGATTTTTGATTGGATCCGGCCAGATTGCAATTCTTTTTGATAGGGAATAGAAAGTTCTTGGATTTTCTTGATAAGAGTCGCTCTTAGTCCAGCTTCTACTTGCCGGATCGAAGTGCTATGGTATTTTACATGAAAATAATTCGTCAATATATTTTGACCGATCAGACAAGTCATCAAAAAAGCGTTGAAATAAATCGCCTGCAATTGAGAGGAATCTTTTGATGAAGCTGCATTGATTACATTGGCAATAGCAATCGGCATTAACCAAGATGGAAGATGTTTGATAATAAAAAAGAGTCCTGACATGGCAAAGCGCCAATAATTCCCCTGATAAAGATGCAGCAATGTCTGAAAAGCATTTGCATGATATTTTTGATAACTTTTCTGTATTCGTTCCTCCATAATCTTCTCCTTAACAATCTTGGTAAAAAAACTGCAAGTGTTCTATTGCTTCAGGAACATAAATCTCAGGAGTAGCTTCAAGAGTGGCGTACATTAGAGGACGCTCATATTTGATATAATGTAGTACCGGGCGGAAATCTAAACAGCCTTTACCAACAGGAACTATGCGGATCTTTCCATTTTCCATGATGTAGTCTTTGAGATGAAGCGCTGTAATACAACCCTGTAAATTGTCCAAGGCACCTCGGATCACTTTTTCCTGATCAGCATGATTTTCTTTGTGGATCAAATTCGCACAGTCTAAAATGATTTTTAAATTTGGTGAAGCTACTTCATCGACTAAACGTTTGGCTAACTGATAGTTATAGATCGGATGATTGATCCCTGCTTCAACAGCAACAGTTACGCCAAAATTTTCTGCATGAGCGACTAATTCAATGACAGAATTTCTAGCAATCTGATAAGCTTCTTCAGTAAAATTTTCTTTTGTGAAACCGACAGAGACACTACCGGTTTCCGTAGCAATCATCTTGGCTTGATAGGCAGAGCACAGAGCAATTTGCTGTTTGAAAGTTGCTAATGCTTGTGCACGAACTTCTTGATTTTTGCTGGATAGGTTGATATAGCAACCTAAAATGGAAAGTTCGATATTGTTTTTTTGGAAGTATTCACCAAAATAGGCAGCACTCCCAAGTGTCATGTCATTTAATTTAAGTTGTTCAGGAAATGCTTTTTGTGGTGCAAATTGGATATGGGACAAGTGAAGCTGTGATACTTTTTGAACGATTTCTTCACGATTTCGAACCTCTAGATCATGGGCACGAATGCCTAAATTTAATGGAAACATTTCAAACTCCTTTTTGTAAATAATCAGCAAGAGGCAGACGGGATTCTTTTATCAATTCAGCAATTATTCGGGCAACTTTATCAGCGCCTTCTGGACTAAAGTGGGTATTATCCTTTAGTCCTTTTGGGTAATTTTCACAACTATTAGGCATAAGATGCAGATAGAATTTTTTTGTCTCTTCTTTTGAAAAGGTCTGGAAATATTCTTGTGATCGTGAGAAAACATCTAAAAGTGGAATATGGTGTTTCTCAGCAAATGCACGCATCGCTTTTGGATAGTCTCCAAGTATATCTGGATTCAATGTTCCATTTTCTAAGTAATCTCGTCGCGTCACAGATGTCAGCAAGACCATGTGGACGTTCGCTTTTTTTGCGCATTCAAAAAATATCTGCAGATTTTTTAAATAGCTACCGAAGGGGAGCGTACCTCTTTCTTCTTGGATTTTCTGGTCGTTATGTCCAAATTGTACAAATAAGAAATCATTTGGCTGAAACTGTGAAGCTAAACGGGCTAATCTTCCTTCCTGGATAAATGATTTGGTACTGCGTCCATTCTTTGCTTGGTTATTGATCTGGATCTCAGGTGAAAAATAAGCAGAGATTTTTTCTCCCCAACCTGTCTCGGGACGCTTGTTTTCATCTTTTTCTGCCGCAGTAGAATCACCGGCAATATGGATAGTAGGCATGTTATCTCTTCTTTCATAAGGGTTTATAGGCAATGAAGCAGAACAGCAAGAGAAGAAGACGGAGCAAATTTGGTCCGTCTTCTTCTCTAAAACGTGGATAAACGGATTCCGTTATTTCGCTATCCTGTTTTTGATTCGTTACTGTTACTATTAATCAATTAGGCGAAAAAGCCAAAGTAATTTTTAGCATTTGTATAACTAATCGCTTGAACGAGACTTCCTAAAAGTTGTTCATCCTCAGGTGCTTCTCCTCGCATGACCATTTCGCCTAAAAATTCACAAAGAACACGACGGAAATATTCATGTCTAGTGTAGGAAAGGAAACTTCTTGAATCTGTCAGCATGCCGACAAAATTCCCCAAAGCACTACCATCAGCAAACTGTGTCAATTGATCGCGCATACCAGCTCGAGTATCGTTGTACCACCATCCAGAACCTAACTGCAGTTTTCCATTCTGTTCTTTTTGGAAACAGCCCATCAAAGCTAAAATCGCAGGGTAGTCATTTGGATTCAGTGAATAGAGGATCGTCTTTGGCAACTGATCCGTTTCTTCTGCACGATTCAATAATTTTTGCAGAGGAATAGTCAAAGAAAGATCATTCATTCCATCATAACCGGTATCGGGTCCTAATTTTTCCAACATTTGTGTATTACAATTACGATAAGCATGAATATGCAGCTGCATCGTCCAATTATGAGAATGATAGAAGTGGGTCAAACGTATCAGTGTTTCTGTACGATAAGCATCGATTTCATCTGAAGATAATAGTTTGTTAGCTCGTGCTTTTTGAAAAATCTCTTCTAATACTGTTTCATCCGCTTCTTTATAGCGTAAGGTGTCTAAAGCGTGGTCGGAAACACGACATCCATGTTGATGGAAGTATTCTATCCGCTGCCCTAAAACTTCGATCAGTTCTTGATAGGTGGTAATCGTTTGGTCAGCTGCTTCTTCCAGTAGTGTGATCCATGCATTAAATCCTTCTTTTTCAATATTGAGTGCTTTATCTGGACGGAATGAAGGGAGAACTTTCAAATCTGGTTCTTCATGAGCAAGCAATTGATGATAGTGTAAGTCATCTGCTGGATCATCTGTCGTACAAATCACTTCTACATTCGATTTTTTCGCGATTTCCCGCCGACGGAAATCAGGAGTTGCCAAAATTTCATTTGCTTGTGTCCAAATTTTCTCTGCGTTTTCTTCATTTATCAACAAGTCAATATCGAAGAAACGCTTCAATTCAAGATGTGACCAACTGTAAAGCGGATTTCCGATAATTTTTGGTACGGTTTGACACCAAGCTAAAAATTTTTCAAAATCAGAAGCATTTCCTGTGATTTTTTCTTCAGGCACGCCGCAAGCTCGCATCAAGCGCCATTTGTAATGATCGCCTCCTAACCAAGCTTCTGTCAGATTGCTGAAATTGTTGTTTTCGTAAATTTCTTTTGGATCTAAGTGACAGTGATAATCAATAATGGGCATATTTTTTGCGTAGGAATGATAAAGCTTTTTCGCCCAATCGTCTTTTAATAAAAAATCATCAGATAAAAACATAAATCTTCCTTCTTTCTTTTTATACTATTTTATGAAAATCAAAGTGTTACTCCGTTTTTAAAAATGGCAATTTCTCGAACGTCATTTTGTTCATTTTTCGTTTCTTCTCCACTAGCCACAGCGATGATTTTTTGAACAAATGATTCTAAGATCACTTCCATTGGTTGTTCTAATAAGACGCCTGCATTAAAGTCCATCCAATGACCTTTGCGTTCAAAAAGAGTCGTGTTCGTAGATACCTTGACCGTAGGGACATATGAGCCAAATGGAGTCCCTCTTCCTGTGGTAAACAAGACCAACTGGCAATCGGATGAAGCAAGAGCAGAGGCAGCTACAAGATCATTCCCGGGAGCTTGTAATAAACTAAGTCCTGGTTTTCTGATTTTTTCGCCATATTGCAGTACATCAACGACAGGAGAGCTTCCTGATTTTTGCGTGCAGCCTAAAGACTTATCTTCTAATGTAGTGATCCCACCTGCTTTATTACCAGGAGATGGGTTTTCGTAAACTGGTTCCCCGTAAGACAAGAAATACTGTTTGAAGTCATTGATCAAGTCAACGATTGAATCAAAAACTTTTTCATTTTCCGCTCGTGCCATCAATACTTGTTCTGCACCAAACATTTCTGGCACTTCTGTTAAGATCGTGCTACCTCCTTGAGCAATCAAGTAATCAGAAAATGCACCAAGCAAAGGGTTGGCAGTTATTCCCGATAGACCATCAGAACCGCCGCATTTCAAACCGACATTTAACTTAGAGAGCGGGACTGGTATGCGCTGGTCGTTTTCGACCGCGGTTAAAAGTTCTTCTAATAGAGCTACGCCTTGTTCGATCTCATCATAGACATCTTGAGCCACTAGAAATTTCACTCGTTCTTCATCATATTCACCTAAAATTTTTTTGAATTCAGGAACGGTATTGTTCTCGCAACCTAATCCAAACACTAAAACTCCGCCAGCATTTGGATGGTTTACCGCGTCTGCTAAGATTTCTCGAGTATTTTGATGATCTTTTCCAAGCTGTGAGCAGCCGTAGGGATGCTTTAAAATCGTAATATGATCAAACTGTCCCAGATCCGGATGTTTTTCTTTGAACTGTTTGACGATCAGTTCAGCAATACCATTCACACACCCAACGGTAGGGACTAAGAACAAGTCATTACGAATCCCTACTTTTCCATTTTTTCGTAAGTAGCCTTGAAATGTTCGGTTTTCAAAAGGATAATGACTTGGATGGACATCTTTTTCATATCGATAATCCAATTCACCAGAAAGGTTGGTTTTTACATTATGAGTGTGCAGCCATTGACCGGCAGTTACGTCTGTCGTCACGTGCCCGATTGTATAGCCATATTTGATCACGTTGTCTCCAGCTTTCAAATCACTCAATGCAATCTTGTGACCTTGCGGGATATCTTCAAGAGTGGTGATCGTTTGCTGATCAATCGTCAGTTGTGTTTGCTTTGGGATAGGTGTTAATGCGACAACAACACTGTCTCGTTGATTTAATTTCATTGTTGGTTGCAGGGTTTCAAGCATGGACCATCGTTCCTTTCATTTCTTGTAATACTGCTCGGACACCTTTTTGATCGATTTTTGTAGCCATTTCTTGAACAGTATCTGCCACATTCGGTAATTGAGACAAATCTTCTCCCCAAAGCGCAGCGTTTTGCAATAATCGAAGAATAGCTGTTTCATTATCAGACCAAGCATCAACAAATTCGTTTATTGTCTTTTCATCATCATGGGGCTTTACTTGATCGCCTCGATACATAAGAAGTAACGCAGCTAGTGAAACAGAGATTAGCGGTGGTACTTGATTTTTTTCTTCGATATACTTCTTGAAGACCGGAAGCAGACGGGTGCTGAATTTTGAAACACTATTTAATGAAATCGCTTCTAATTTGTGATGGGCAAAAGGATTCAAGAAACGTTCTTTGATTTGATCAGCATAAATGGCTAATTCATCTTTAGGTAAAGAAAGCATAGGAATCAATTCTAGATCGAATAGCTGATCAACATAAGCGGAGAATAAAGGATCTTTCATTACTTCTTCTACAGTTTCCAATTCCGCCAACAAAGCAAGAGGGACCATCGCTGTGTGCGGTCCATTAAGCAAATGCACCTTACGTTCACGATAAGGAGTCATATCATCTGTGATGATGACATTCAAGCCAGCCTGTTTGAATGGTAGTTGATTCTCCAACTCTTTAGGCCCTTCAATCACCCAAAGCATGAATGGTTCCGCTTTGACCATCAATTGATCTTCATAGTTATGTCGTTGATTGAAAACAGCTGCATCCTCACGAGGATAACCTGGAACGATGCGGTCAACTAAACTACAACAGAAAACATTTTCTTTTTCTAACCACTCAATAAAAGCAGGTTCTAAATCCCATTTTTCTGCGTAGCGTAAAATGATTTCTTTTAGACGTTCACCGTTTCTGTCAATCAATTCACAAGGAATAATCGTAAAACCGGCTTTGTTTAATTCGAAACGTCGGTATAAAAAGGCTGTCAGTTTGCCCGGGAAGCTCTGTGGTGGCGTATCTGTTCGTTCATCAGTCTCCACAAATTGGATTCCTGCCTCTGTTGTATTGGAGACGATATAGGCCAAGTCGTCATTTTCTGCTAGAGAAAGATAAGCATCCCATTCATGATAAGGATTGATCATTTGTTCTACTATGGTGATAATCTCGGAAGTATCAACGATTTCGCCATTGCTGAGTCCTTGTAAAATGACCGTATATAAATTGTCTTGCTGGTTCATCATATTCCCAAGACCTTGTTCTAAAGGCTGAATGATGGCGACATTTCCTTTAAACAATTGTTGGTTATTCAGTTGCTGAATCTGCCAATCAACAAATCCGCGCATAAAATTGCCTTCGCCGAATTGAAGAACTTTTACGGGAGCCTCGTTTTTTTTCACTAATTCTTTTGTCAGTTTATTCATAGATTATTCCTTTCTGTGTTATGCACACGTTAACATTTTTATATAAAATTACTTGCAGTTTACAAGTAATTGATCGACTCACGAAGCATCAGTAAGGTGGAGAGCTCCATTTTAGATTGTTCGATCGGCCTGTCTTCAATCAAATCCAATAAAAGCTTTGTTCCTACTTGACACATTTCTTTCAACGGTTTGTGTACTGTAGTAAGCGGTGGATTAAGATAGGAGACGACTGGAGAATCATCGAACCCAATCAGAGAAATGTTCTGGGGAACACGAAGACCAGCTGAATGTACAGCTCTCAATGCACCAATCGCTATATCGTCGTTGCCACAAAAAACCAGAGTAGGCAGGTCAGAAAGCGATAATAGGTATTCCATGTTTTTGAGGCCGCTTTCTAAGCTGTAGTCTCCTGTTAAAAAATAGGCTGGATTGGCAGGGATGCTTGCTTTTTTTAGACTGTCCAATACACCTTTTTCTCGTTCTTTTGTCGAACGAAAGTTTTTTTTCCCACCAATATAAGCGATTTTCGTATGTCCGCACCCAATACCGTAATCTACTGCCTGCATAACACCGGCCGCATCATCGGCAGTAACATTGATAACCGCTGGATCATTGATGTGACGATTGACAACGACGAAGGGAAACGCTTTTTCTTTTAGATAATCGATAAAAGGCTGATCTTCATCACTTTGACTCATAACGATTAGACCATCATAACGTTGCAAATTGATTTCTGTTAAATCAACAGCATCGATACTTTCGACAGATAAGCTGTAGTTTGTGTCCAATACTGAATGGATACCTGCAATGGAATCTGCTAGGAAATTTGATGAAGTTCCTTTATGCAAACTTGAGAAAAACAGTCCGATCAGATATTTTTTTTGATTTACTAAACCTTTTGCACTATAGTTCGGCGAATAATTCATTTCCTTAGCTAGTTGCCGTATTTTTTGTTTTGTTTCATTTTTGATTAAACTGCTGTTATTCAAAGCACGAGAAACTGTCGTATGAGAAACACCAGCTGCTTTAGCGATATCTTTGATCGTTACCATTCCATCATTTTCCTTACTTTTTCACTTTTTGTTAACGCATTCATCATATTACGATAACTACGATAAGTCAATAGATCTTTGGTATGAAAAGATTGCACACGTTAAAAATTACTTGGCTTTTTATTTTTAATTATGCTATTCTTAAAAGCGGGGAATGCTCATTTAATTAGATGAGTATCAATTTTACAGAAAAATGAAAGCCTTTTATTTAAAGGAAAGAGAGGAAGAAAATGAAGAAAAGTACAGTGTTTTATAAAATATTTTTACCGATGTTTTTATTAGGAGCCGTACTTGTCATAGGATTTAGTTTATTTATTTATCAGAATACCTATGAGTCGATCGAATCGAGTTATTTAACAGATAAAAAGAACCTGCTCAGGCAAGTCAAAACGAACGTTGAATGGAAAATCAGAACGATCGAATATTCGTTTTCTACGTATGGTTCGACCAAAAATTTCTCGGATATATTCAAGCATCCACTGACATATACAAATTACTCCACTTATTCTGAAATCAGGAAAGAGCTAAACTTTATAGAAACAATTGTTATGGATGATAATAATTATGATTTACTCAGTTTAGCTGGTAAATGGGGAGTAATCAATGGATCGTTGACTCAACTGACTGAAGAGGAAGTTGAAAGGTATCAACAAAAGTACATAAATAACAAAGATAATTTATTTTGGCAAAAGAAAAATAAAGGAATCGAAATGGTGATTCCTTTACCAATGTTTGAAAAAGAAAAATATGCATTGGGAATTGCTACGATAGAGAAACATACAATAGAACAAGTTGTTGGGGAAAGTGGAGAAGATATACTTTCTATCGAAAACGAAGATGGAAAGCTTTTTTCTACACAGAAAGTAAAAGAAGAAGAGCAGCCAGATGCATTAGCGGATGTGGATCTAGATTACAACCAGTTGAAAGTGATAAGAGAAAATGGGACATCCTATATCGTACTGAAATCAGATTATAATAATTGGATTTACAGATTAGAAGTTGATTCTAGTGCAATTGGAGCAACGATTCGCAATCTGAGAATCGGGTTAGTTGCAGTGTCTTTGACGCTAGTAGGACTGATCGGTCTCCTTTCCTATTTATTTTCGGATAGATTTGCCCGTCCAATTTCTCAAATTCAGGAACGTTTGAATCTTAAATCAAAAGGATTCAGTGGGAAAGAACTAGATTTGGTCGCTCAATCAGTCAGTCGGATCATAGGAGAAAAAGAAGCGTTAAGTGCACACTTAGTTACCCAAAAGCCGCAACTAGAAACGTTATTTGTACTTAGTTTATTTAGAAATCGAGTAGAAAGGCGAGAACTAGATCAGCGGTTGCAGCAATTTGGTTATAGTTCTCAAACTGACTGCTATTATACGGCCTTGGTTCAAATCGATCTGTTAGAAGATAGTCACGGTGGAGAGCGTGATTTGCTACTTTTAGCAATCAACAACATGATCACGGAAATTGTGCCAAAGGAAAATCGAATGCTGCCGATCGTTTTGAATGAAGAAATGCAAGCCACTATTTATCGAATGGATAAAGACGATGCAGAAGCAAGCAAAAAAGTCATGGAGTATTGCCGACTCATTCAAAAACGTGTAAAAGAATACTTGAAATTAACTGTGAGTATAGGTATCAGTAACCGGTTCGAAACGCTGAATGAAAGCAAGCAATCGGTTGACCGAGCAAAAGAAGCCCTATATTATCGTGTAAATACTGGTCCGAGTTCGATCATATTTTATCAGGAAATTGTTCCTGCTGCGCATGAAAAAACGCTTATTAGATATCCAGTAGAAGAACAGAATCGATTGTTTGAAGCTATTCGTTCCGGAAATCAGGAAGTAAGGAAGTTGGTACATGAATTAATTAATGCATTGTTCGCACAAAATAAAAATCCTCTGAGCCGAGAAGTAGTTTCGGTCCGTTTGATCAATGAGCTCGTTCAATTAGGGCAGTTATTGGGAGTAGATTCAAAAAATTTTGATAACATGAAACAAATCTATGTAAAAGCATTGAACAATTATCATCCCAAAGAGCTAGAAAAACTTGTTTTAGAACAATTAGTCTTGCCAATCACAGAATGTTCTCAAGCAATCACTGATCATGAATTTAAAAATCTTTCGGAGAATATCATGCACATCGTCTATACAGAATATGACCGTGATCTATCTCTAGATGTGATTGCTGATAGGTTGCACTATAACCCTAATTATTTAAGCAATGTATTTAAAAAGGAAACAGGAGAAAAATTTGGTGATTTCGTTCAAAATCATCGTCTAGAGGTAGCGAAAAAGTGGTTGAAAGAGACCAATCTCTCTGTAAAAGAGATTGCAGAAAGACTGCAATATCGAAATCCGCAAAATTTTATTCGTTTCTTCAAAAAGAAGGAATCGATTACTCCGGGAGAATATCGAAAAAAATATTTGTGAATCAAGAGGCTGTTTTTCTTGTGGTCTGATTCAAGCAATAAAAGAGGACAGCGAAAAACAGCATTTCATGTTTTGTGGCTGGCTGATTTTATTGCCGCAGAATCAACAAGACAAACGCCGTTTAAACAAGAGGCTGTTTTTCTTGTGATCTGATTCAAGCAATAAAAGAAAGGAGAATAACCTTAGTATTTGTCTTTATGAATAGTTAAATTTCAAGGCTAAGCACGCAAAAAGGACTGTGACCAAAGCTTTGTCACAATCCTTTTTTGCGAATAAACGGTATTCAAGAGACAGCTTATAAAAATAAGGCTGAACGTCTCTTTCATAACCTCTATTTTATGTTCCATACATAATCAACCTTTGACAGAACCTACGAGTGCGCCTTTGACAAAGTATTTCTGAACAAAAGGATAAGCAATCAGCATAGGGACTGTGGCAATAACGATAACAGCCATTTTAACTGTTTGTGCTGGTGGAATCACATCAACGGCACTACTTTCTGCTTGCATCCCGCTTGATACAATGACGATCTGACGTAAAAGAATCTGTATCGGCCATTTAGATGAATCGTTGATATACAAAATAGCGGTCATATAAGTGTTCCAGTAAGTAACAGCATAAAAAAGTGAGATAGTAGCAATAGACGGTAACGCTAATGGCAGCATGATTTTGAAAAATACACCGAAATCTGTGCAACCATCCATTTTTGCCGATTCTTCCAAACTATCCGGCAAGGCTTGGAAAAAGTTTCTCATAATGATCATGTTCATTGCATTAACAGCTATAGGCAAGATCATTGCCCAATAAGAATTGACCAGTCCCAGAGAACGAACAACTAAGAATGTGGGAATCATCCCCCCGCTGAACAACATAGAAAATACAACAAGAAAGTTGACGAATCCTCGACCAAACAAGTATTTTCTGGAAAGCCCGTATGCCATCAGTGAAGTTGCGCACATGCTGACGATCGTCCCAGCCCCGGTAACGCCAATCGAAACAGCAAGTGCTCTAAAAATAGTTGGCGTAGATAGAATATAACGATACGCGTCTAGAGAAAAGGTAGTAGGGAAAAGGATAAATTTTTTCGCGACGACTTCTTGTGTAGAAGCGAAAGATGTAGCGATGATATTTAAAAAAGGCACGATACAGATCAAAGCTAGCAAGATCAGAAACGTATTGTTGAAAAATGTAAAACTTCTTTCTCCTATAGAGACTTTCTTTTTCATATAGATAGGCTCCTCCTCAAAATAAATTAAATGTTCTGTTTCTATATATTCAATTTATCATCGGTGAAAGATTACGTATATAATCATTTCCTACGTTAAGTGTCAGATAGAAAAAAATAGAATAGTTATTAGGCGTATCTTATTTGTGAAGAAATACACTTTTATATTTTGCAAGTATAAAAATCGCTGCCGTGTAAGCGTTTTTACATGCGATAAAAATGATTATATACGTAATTCGGATAGTTATCTATCATAAAGACATAAGCAGCAAACATTCATAAAACTAAGGAGGGGCTTATGGAAAGTGTAAAGAAACAAGAACCATTTCAACTGACGCTATCGAAAAAAGAAGAAAAGCTCAGAAGACGAAAAAAAATAATTGCAGGAATCAAAACGAATAAATTTTTATACGTGATGATTCTGCCGGGGGTCCTTTATTTCCTGATCTTTAGGTATCTTCCTATGGGAGGGCTCGTTATTGCTTTTCAAGATTATCAACCATTTTTAGGGATAATGGGCAGTCCTTGGGTGGGATTCAAACATTTCATTCGTTTGTTTACAGAGCCGACTTTCTTTACTTTATTAAGGAATACTTTGATCTTGTTCGGGTTAAATATCTTCGTGTTTTTTCCGATGCCAATTATTTTGTCCCTACTATTAAACGAAGTAACGAACAAGCGACTGAAAAGTGGGATTCAAACGATCATTTACATCCCTCATTTCATGTCTTGGGTAATCATCGTTTCGATTACTTATGTATTTTTGAATGTTGACGGAGGGGTATTGAATGAATTCCTTGCAACGATGGGATTTGAAAAAATCAGTTTTCTGACATCTCCTGAGTGGACACGAACAGTCTATATTGGACAAGTAATCTGGAAAGAGTTGGGCTGGTCTACGATCATCTACCTTTCAGCGATCACTGCAGTAGATACACAGTTATATGAAGCAGCTGAAATGGATGGCGCAGGACGCTTGCGAAAAACATGGCATGTTACATTGCCGGCGATTCGTCCAGTAATCATTACCTTGCTGATTCTAAAAATCGGTCAGACACTGGACTTAGGTTTCGAGCATATGTACTTGTTATTGAATTCATTGAATCGAAGTGTTGCAGAAATTTTCGACACCTACATTTATACAGCTGGATTGAAGAATGGACAATTAAGTTTCAGTACAGCAATGGGATTATTTAAAGGGGTCGTAGGATTATTCATGGTAATTTTAGCTAACAAGATCGCCAAAAAGCTAGGAGAAGACGGCGTTTACTAATTTAGAAAGAGAGGAAAAGACATGCTGCAGTCATTAGATAAAATAAATGGAAGGCTAAATCGTATTTTACAGTTGGTTTATTTGAATTTTCTGTGGGGTGGTTTAGTCATTGCAGGACTAGGGATTTTTACTTTTGGTCCTGCGTCTTATGCAATGGTTGCAGTGATTAGAAAATGGCTGCGCACAAAAGAATCATTTCCTTTGACGAAAACGTACTTCTCATATTTTAAAGAAAACTATCGTGAAACCTTGCTAATGAGCTGGATATACGGCGTCATCGGAGTTGTTTTACTTGTAGATCTTTCTTTCATACACAATTGGTATCTTAGAATCGCTTTGTATATTGCTGCGTTCTTGTATTTGCTCTCAGCACTCTATATTTTTCCAATCATGGCACATTATGATTGGAAAGGATATTTTTTCAAAATGAAAATGGCATTTTTGTTCGGATTCTCTCATCTTCATTATTCATTAGTATTAATACTAAGTCTGGTGGGGATTTACCTGATGATCATCCAAACAATGCCAGGTGTTTTAACCTTTATCGGTGGCAGTCTCTTCTTTTCCGCAGTCACGTGGACAGCAAATTCTATATTTTGCCATTTGGAATGGAAGAACTCATATACAGAAAAAACAGAAGAAAACAAAAATATCATTAAAACAGTGAAGGAGAAAATTTATGAAAAAAGCAACGCTCGTAAAATTAGGTCTTAGTTTTGCAGGAATTTTAGCACTTGCCGCATGTGGCAACAGTTCAAACAACAGTTCTTCAGAAACAGAAGATGGGAAAACCAAAATCACTTGGTTGAATATTTTACACCATGCTTCCCCACCAACTGACACAATCGTGAATCTAATAGAAGAAAAAACCGATACGGAACTTACATTCAATTGGATTCCTGATGCTTCAAAAGAAGAAAGACTGACAACTGCATTGGCTTCTGACGAACTAGGAGATATCGTTACACTTCAAATTGCTATGCTGAAAAACTCTTCTGTCCGAAGTGCGCTGAAATCAGGCGTATTCTGGGATGTATCGGAATATTTAAAAGACTATAAAAACTTAAGCCAAATCTCTGAGGATAGAATCGAAGCTGCAAGTATCGACGGAGCATTGTATGGTGTGCCAATGCAAAAGGACTATGCTCGTGCTGGTTTAGTCATTCGAAAAGACTGGTTGGATAATCTTGGATTAGATGTTCCAACTACGATGGATGAACTTTACGAAGTAGCTAAACAATTTACAGAAAACGATCCAGATGGAAATGGTGTGGATGATACAGTTGGTTTTGGTGATCGTGCGCCTAGTGATATTCGTTATACCAGCTTTAAGCTGTTCACTTCTTATTTTGGAGCACCGAATGGCTGGGCTGTAGATGATAATGGCAAATTTACTCCAGAATTTGATACAGAAGAATACATGAAAGCGTTGAACTTCTCAAGAGATCTATTTGAGAATGGCTATTTGGCACAAGATTTTGCGGTTACTCAAAAGACTGACCAGCAAGAACAATTTGCACAAGGAAAAACAGGAATCTACACTGGGATGGTGGATATCAAGAACCTGAAGACAATGGGACAAGGTATTCAAGATGATATGGAATTAGTCCCTGTAAACAAGATTTCAGATGGTGAAGGCGGCGGTTATCATGTTTGGTCAGAAGGAAATGGTATTGGTGGTTTGTTAGCATTCCCTAAATCACAAGTAAAAGACGAAGCACAATTGAAGAAATTACTGCAATTTGTTGATGATCTTCTAGAAGAAGATATGTATAAATTGATGACTGGTGGTATTGAGGGAACACATTATGAATTGAATGATGATGGTTCTATCGAATTTATCGATATGGATCTTTGGCAACAAGAAGTGCAACCGCTATCAAGTTCTCGCCCTAGTGAAGTAACGTTCTCTTTCAAAGACGCAGATCCTGAAAAAGAATTGTCGAATCAATTGATCAAAGAAAACGAAGAATTCGCTGTAATGGATCCTTCTGTGCCATTGGATTCACCGACGAACAATGAAGTAGGATCGGAAATCGAAAAAATCGTTATTGATGCTACAGTGCAATACATCATGGGACAGCTTGACGAAGAAGGATTCAAGAAAGCTGTAGAAGACTGGAAAGCACAAGGAGGCGACCGAATCACACAAGAGTACGAGGAAGCATACAAAGCCGCACAATAGTATAGATGATTGGGACAAATACTTCTTGGTATTTGTCCCAAATCCTATTTTAATTTTTAAAGGAGAGCAAATAATGGAAAACTGGTCAAAGAGATTAGCAAAAAGCATCATGGAAAGAACACCTCGCTTATATGAAGAAAAGTGGTATAAAGGAAAATGGTCTTATGACTATGGCGTCGTACTTAAAGGGTTCCAATTACTTTGGGAACAAACCCAAGAAAAAATTTATTTTGATTTCATAAAAGACAATATCGACTATTTCGTGCAAGAAGATGGAACGATCCGTGGCTACAGCGTTGAAGAATACAATATCGACCATGTAAATACAGGAAAGCTTTTCTTTTTATTGTACAAAGAAACAGGCGAAGAAAAATATAAAAAAGCAGCAGAACTCCTTTCCCAGCAGTTGGCAAACCATCCGCGTACATCCGAAGGGGCTTTTTGGCATAAAGAAATTTATCCTTATCAAATTTGGTTAGATGGATTATATATGGGCTCACCTTTTTATGCTGAATTTATCCAGAATTTTAGTGAGGAAAAAGATTACCAAGATGTCTTGAGACAGTTTGAAATCAGCTATAAACATTTATTCGATCCAAAAACAAATTTATTAATCCATGCATGGGATGAAAAGAAAGTCCAACCATGGGCTGACCCAGAAACAGGTTTATCTCATCATTTCTGGAGTCGATCGATTGGCTGGTATTTGATGGCTGCGGCAGATACCTATGAATTGCTTCATGCGGAAACGGATTGTTCTTTGCTGAAGGAAATTTTAGAAAAGACATTGACCGCATTACTTCCGTATCAAGAAGAAAACAGTGGGACATGGTATCAAGTAACAACAGAAACAAAACGGAAAGGAAATTATCTGGAAGCTTCTGGCAGCAGTATGTTTGTTTACGCAATGGCTAAAGGGATACGCTTAGGCTTGCTGAACAAAGAAGAGTGGCTGCCGCAAGTGAAAAAATCTCATCAAGGACTACTCGATGAATTTGTTCTTGAAACAAAAGAAGGCTGGTTGAACTTGAACAAAAACTGTCAAGTAGCAGGGTTGGGCGGAGCAGAACAGCGAGATGGTTCATACGCTTACTACATCAGTGAGCCGATTATTTGTAATGATCAAAAAGGTGTCGGTGCATTCTTGCAAGCATTGATCGAAGTGGAGGCATTATAAACATGTATGATATTTTGACATTTGGCGCATCAATTGATGAATTGAATACTGAAGCAATACAACAAGCGATTGATGCAGCAGCAAGCGCAGGAGGCGGAACCGTAGTTGTGCCAGCAGGTGAATTTTTAACAGGGGCTTTATTTTTAAAAAGCAATGTAGAACTTCATTTGAGCGCAGGGGCGGTTTTGAAATTCTCTGACGATCCAAAAGATTATCCTATTGTTCATTCACGTTGGGAAGGAGTCCATCGAAAAGTCTATGCTTCCTGTATCTATGCACAAAATGTAGAGAACATCTCTGTCACTGGTTTCGGTACATTAGATGGAAATGGAAAAAAATGGTGGCATACTTTCCGAAACGAACCAGATAATCTGGCTTATCCTCGTCCTAAATTGATGAGTTTCCATAACTGCCATCGAATCACTGTGAAAGATATCAAACTGATCCAGTCACCAAGTTGGACGATCAACCCAATTCTTTGTAGCAACGCGACGTTTGACAACTTGACGATTTTGAACCCAGCGGATTCACCAAATACAGACGGCATCGATCCAGAATCCTGCAAAAATGTGCGTATTAGTAATTGCCATATTGACGTGGGAGATGACTGTATCGCAATCAAAGCAGGGACTGAAGATACGTACGAAAGAATTGCTTGTGAAAATATCACGATTACAAATTGCACGATGGTCCATGGACACGGAGGGGTCGTGTTAGGAAGTGAAATGAGTGGTAGTATACGTAATATTACCATTTCAAATTGTATCTTCCAAGAAACTGATCGAGGAATACGATTGAAATCTAGACGAGGTCGAGGCGGGATCGTTGAAGATATTCGAGTATCCAATATAGTCATGGATAATGTGATGTGTCCATTTATACTGAATCTTTATTATTTCTGCGGTCCGCGAGGAAAAGAACCATATGTATGGGAAAAAACGGCTTATCCGATAGATGAGCGGACACCAGCATTCAGAAGGATCCATTTTTCGAATATCACGGCAAGGAATGTCCATGCTTCTGCAGGATTTATTTATGGATTAGCAGAACAGTTTATACAAGAAATCACATTTGATAATATTGATGTTTCAATGGCCCAAGATGCAGTTCCCGGTGTCCCTGCTATGATGACAGGGATAGAGGAAATGAGTAAGCAAGGATTTTACATTGGTTTTGCGGATAAGGTTACCTTTAATCAAATGACGATTGAGAATCATGAAGGACCAGCATTTCTATTAGAAAATACGAAAGAAATCAGTATTGAGAAATTCCGATCAACTCAATCGGAAAATATGGATGAGCTGGTTGTTCGTAAAAACTTTGCTTATGCAGTTGAATGACTTTTTAGGTGATCCATCTAGCAGACTTACTCCTAGTGGAAAGCGATTATACAGAGAAAAACAAAATGGGTTTATGCTTGAATATTATCAACTGTACTTAAATGAATTGGAAACAGTACCAGCACTTTATGCTTACCCGGAGAAAGAAGGACCGTTTCCGACGGTCCTTTACCTGCATTCTCACGGCGGAGATTTTTCAGTCGGGAAAAGTGAATTGATCCATGGTGCTCCTTACTTAGCTTCTCCATCTTTTGCAGAAGTACTGACAGGAATGGGATATGCTGTTTGGTCGATTGATGCTTGGGGATTTGAAGAACGCGGAGGTATTTCCGAAAGCGAGTTGTTCAAACAATTTTTATTAACAGGAAAAACATTATGGGGAATGCGTATTTATGATGTGATCAGCTTGATCGATTATTTGGAGACAAGGGAAGACACAGATACTCAACGGATCGCAACGATTGGTCTTTCTATGGGAGGCTTATTAAGCTGGTGGGTGGCGGCATTGGATTCTCGTGTCAAAGTTTGTATTGATCTAGCGGCACAGGTGGACATCGAAACACTTTTGCTACATCGTCGCCTAGATCATCATGGGTTTTATTACTATGTGCCAAACCTACTGACAGCTTATACAACGTTAGCAATCCAAGAAAAAATCGCTCCGCGCCCTCGTCTTAGCTTAGTTGGAAAAAACGATACGATGTGCTTGGACGAAGGCGTACTGAAGCTGAGAAAAGGACTGGACAAGAAGTATCGATCAATGGGTAGTCCAGAAAACTTTTGTTCTTTTTCTTTAACAGGCGGTCATATGGAAACACAAGAAATGAGAAACATTTGGAAACAATTCATAAGGGAGCATTTATGAGGATGAAAGACAAACTGATAATTGGAAAAAATTCTATAGATACCCCGACGGATTTTGAAACTATCCAAGAAGGAATCAATTATTTGGCAGACCTGCCGGATAGCCATCCAAAGGTCTTGATAGTAAAAGAAGGAAGATATGATGAATATATAGAAAGCAGATTATCCAATTTTAAACTTATGGGAACAGGAACAGTATTGATCTCCGGTAATCGTTTTGCAAAACAGGAGTATCTTGACGGTAGCCAGTTAGGGACTTTCCGAAGTGCTACTTTTTTCTTAGAAGGATCGAATGTCGTATTAGAAAATCTTCACATCGAAAATACAGCAGGTCCAGGAGAAAAAGTAGGTCAAGCTGTTGCTTTATTCAATTCAGGAGATCGCGTATTGTTAAAAAACTGTCGACTAACTGGTTATCAGGATACTTTATGCACGGGTCCGTTGCCTGACTTGCAAAAAGATGGTACACCTTTTTGTACACCGGCTTCTGCCAATCCTGATTATTGTCGTCAGACCTATGAATATTGTTGGATTGAAGGAACGGTGGATTTCATATTTGGTGGGGCAGATGCAGTTTTTCGCCAGTGCCGTATCCATAGCTTAGCCAGTAAAAATCCTGGATACATCACAGCAGCATCTACGCCGAAAAATCAAAAATCAGGGTATCGTTTTGAAAGCTGTACCTTGACTGCAGAGCCTGATACTAGAAACGTCTATTTAGGAAGACCGTGGCGTCCGTATGCAAATGTCGTGTTTGAAGCGTGTAAGATAGGTGGGCATGTTCACCCAACTGGTTGGGACAATTGGGATGACAAGAAAAATGAACAGACTGCCAAATTCTCTGAACGAAATAACAATTATGAAACACCAATCAAAAGACCTGAATGGATCCATTTAGAAAAGCAGGGGGTTCTGAAATGAAAAGAAAATGGGAACTATTGCTAGGAATGATCGGTGGCAGCCTATCTCTGATTTTCTTTGGCGGGTTAGCAGTTACTTTAAGTAATATGTCTGCGTCAGAGTTTAAAAAAAGTTATCAGTCGCTTGCTGTCGATCATCCAACTTTGTCTTTAGAAAATACATTTGAGCTATTACAGGACATGACTGGTCTGTTTGCCGTTGTATTGTTTATTTCACTTGCTTTTTTAGCAGTAGCACTATTTTTGACGGCTAAAGGAAAATACTTAACAACTGCCACTGGCTTGTATTTTATAACGGGAGTTATATTGTTGGTCGGCACTCAGTTTATTGCGTTTCCTTTTGCATTTTTTTATTTTGCCGCTGGGGCATTCAGTTTGTATCGAGTAAGAATAAGAAAGGAAGCCTGAATCATGCAGACTATCAAAGTGAAAAATCCTATTTTAAGAGGGTTCAATCCAGATCCTAATATTTTAAGAGCGAAAGACCGATATTACATTATTGTCTCCTCTTTTGAATGGCTTCCAGGAATTCGAGTATATGAGTCGAAGAATTTAGTCAATTGGTCACATACAACGGATATTTTGACCACTCAAGTATCTTTGCAAGGAAATCCTACAAACGGAAGCATATGGGCACCGCAAATCAGTTATGCTGATGGATTGTTCTATCTTGTTTACACAGATGTCAAAAGTGCAGGCCGTCCGTTTAAAGATGTCCACAATTACTTGATTACTGCATCTGAGATCACAGGACCTTGGTCCGAACCGATTTATTTAAATAGTAACGGCTTTGATCCTTCTTTGTTTCATGATTTGGAAACAGGAAAAAAATGGCTTGTCAATGAATTATGGGATTATCGTCTGGACACACCGAATAAATCCAGCGGTATCGTATTGCAAGAATATGATGCAGAGAAGAAGAAGCTTGACGGTCCCATTTATAAAATATTTGCAGGTACAGAATTAGCGAAAACAGAGGCACCGCATTTGTATTTTCGTAACGGGTATTATTATTTGATGACAGCAGAAGGCGGTACAGGAAGAGGACATTCAGTCACAGTCTGCCGAGCAAAGAAGATTACTGGTCCTTACGAGCTTGATCCTGGTTTTCCTATGCTGACAGCTAGTGACAAACCTGCTTCTACATTGCAATGTACAGGACATGGGAGCTTAGTACAAACCCCGTCAGGAAAATGGTACATGACATATCTTTGTACCAGACCATTAAACGGTGCGGCTATTTTGGGAAGAGAAACCGCTATCCAAGAAGTGTATTGGACGTCCGACGATTGGTTAAGGCTTAAAGATAACCAGACAACTCCGATGGAAGAAATAATGATTGAGACGAATGAAGAGGTACAACAAGAGAGAGATCATCAGTTTATGGATACATTTGAAGGAGAGCTAAAAAAGAACTGGAATGCCAGACGTATTTTGCCAAGGGCTGATTGGTGTGATACAAAAACTAGACCTGGTTTTTTACGACTGATTGCCGGTGAATCTCTTCAATCTACCTTTGACCATCACTTATTAGCTATTCGGCAAACGGATTTTACTTTTGATGCGGAGACAGCATTTGAATATACACCTAATAATTTTAATCAGATGGCTGGACTGGTATTGTACCTAAATGAATCCAATTATATTTATTGCTATGTTACTTGGGATGAGAACAAGGGAAAATGTCTTCGTATGATAGAATCAGAAAACGGAGTTGCACAAATAGAAGATTGGAGGATTCCACTCACAGAAAAGAAGACTTTCTTGAAAGTAGCCGTAAGGAAAGAGACAGCACAGTTTTATTTGAAAGACACACCATCTGAAGAATGGAAGGAAGTAGGTCTACAAAAAAACATGTGTATACTCTCAGGTGGATTTACCGGGAATTTTATCGGGATAGTCGTACATGATTTGAATAGAAAAAGAGGAAGTTATGCGGACTTTGAATTTTTTAAGTACGAAGGAAAAGATCTTGAATAATCTAACTCTCTAATAAATAGAGATTCACTAACTTGTTTTTGCTAGTTAGTGAATCTTTTTGTTTATCTATGATGTTATGCAAATAATATCATTGCCCTTGTGTGACAATGCTTTTGAAAGTATTTTTGTTTTTTCTCTGTCAAGATAATGCAATAAAATGTCAATATTGTGAATATCAAAACAATAAAAAAAGAGTTATAATTTTGAAAACGTTTACTAGAAGAGGTAGGAGGAATTCAAATGCTTTCACAAAATGCTGTTACAGCAAATACAGTAAAAAAAGAAAAAAAGGAATTTGGGATTTCCGATAAGATAGGCTACATGTTCGGTGATTTAGGTAACTGTTTTATTTTAGGTTTGGTCAATAGTTTCTTGATGATTTATTATACGAATGTTCTTGGTGTTTCAGGAGCAATCGTAGGTACGTTATTCTTGATCTCAAGAATTTTGGATGCGTTTGCTGATGTGATGGTTGGAAGATTATGCGATGTCTCAGAGTTAACAGAAGCTGGCCGATTTATTCCTTGGATCAGAAAAATGAAATATCCATTTTGCTTAGTGACAGTCATTTTGTTTTTACCATTCGTCCAACATCTTCCAATGACGGTGAAGATTGCATATATTTTTGTTTCATATATTGTTTATGGTATTTTTCTGTCAACAATCAATATCCCTTACGGAGCAATGGCAGCAGCCATTAGTTCAAATCCTAATGACCGCACCTCGCTATCCACATTCCGAAGCATTGGTTCTGCGATTGGCGGGTCAACTACAGGGTTCTTTATCCCGATTTTGATGTACACCCATAACAAGAGTGGGCAGCAAGTCGTTTCGGGGAATCATTTCTTTTGGATTTCCATCGGATGTGCGGCAATTGCATTTGTCGCATACATGCTGACTTGTAAATTGACTACTGAACGAGTAAGAGTTGTCAAAAACGAAAAAGTGTCTGCTTCTCAGTTGGTAAAAGGTTTGTTAGCTAACCGAGCACTGATTATTTTAGTCATTGTTGACATTTTCATCGTGATCAATCAGATTTTAGCTGGGACGAATATGACTTATTTATTTAATGATTACTTCCATAATAAACAAGCAATGTCTGTTGCTCTTTTATTTACTTACGGAACAGTAGTAGTTTTAGCACCATTTGCTACAAAGCTGACAAAATTATTTGGTAAAAAGGAAGCAAGCGTATTTGCGTTACTCGCTTCTTCATGTATGTACTTGCTGATGTATTTCCTTCATATAACCAATGCATGGGTATATCTGATTCTTTTATTTATTGCTACTTTAGGATCTGGTTTATTCAATTTGATGGTCTGGGCATTCATTACTGACGTGATTGACTATCATCAATATAAGACAGGCTTAAGAGAAGATGGAACAGTATACGGAGTGAATTCTTTTGCGAGAAAAGTAGGACAAGCATGTGCAGGAGCAGTCGGAGGATTTATGCTAGCACTCATTGGTTACCAATCGTCTACAACAGGTGGGGCTATCCAATCAGTTTTAGTACAAGAAAGAATTTATACGATGGCAAACTTGCTACCAGCATTTTGTTTATTTGTATCCGCAATCATTTTGTTAGTAGGGTATCCGCTGAATCGTTCGAAAACTGTGTTTATTGGTGAAGAATTAAAAAAAATCAATGAAAGATAAGGAGAAAAGTATTGCAGACAAAAAAAGAGTTCATCAATGCTTTAGACTTTAAAACAAACAACATTCAACAAGATGATACAGTAATGCTGCAAATGGCAATCAATCAAGGTGCAAAAGAACACTTGCCCGTATTTATTCCAAAAGGTATTTATTTAGTCGGTGCACTTTTTTTAAAAGATAAGAGCCATCTCATCTTCGAAGAAGGGGCTGTTCTCAAGGGAAAAACAGAGATCGAAGCATTTCCAGAGATTGATACACGAGTTGCTGGAATAGAAATGAAATGGCCAGCAGCGATTTTGAATGTTCTCTCAGCAAAAGATATTCTTATAGAAGGAAAAGGAATAATCGACGGTCAAGGAGAGCATTGGTGGGAACTATATTGGGGGAAAGACCAAAAAAGCGGAACAAGAGCTGAATATGATCGAAAGGGACTGCGTTGGATTGCAGATTATGCTATTAAGCGTCCGCGCGCGTGTTTACTGTATCATGCAGAACATGTTGTCATTCGTGATTTGATTTTTCAAAAATCAGGTTTTTGGAACCTGCAAATCACTTATTCTAACGATGTATTAGTAGAAAAAGTAATCATCCGTCATAATGATGGGCCAAGTACAGATGGGATTGACATTGATTCTTCAACAGATGTGCGTATCTATGAATGTGATTTGGCCTGTGGTGATGATTGTATCGCTATTAAATCTGGCAGGGACGGTAACGGTGCAAGAGTCAATCGAACATCATCAAGAATCGAGATTGCGAGATGTAACATTCGTTCAGGTTACGGCGTAACTATTGGTAGCGAAGTGAGTGCTGGAGTTAGTGATGTGTATATTCATGATATCAATTTTTTTCAGTCAGACTGTGGTATTCGAATGAAATCTTCAAGAGAAAGAGGGGGAGTGATTGAAAATATCAGGGTAGAAAACCTGAATATGATGGATGTACAATTTCCGTTTTCTTGGATAATGGACTGGCATAATGAATATAATAGAAAAAATAGCAATGGCCTTGAACGAATGCCAGAAAGTTGGCAAGCAGTGGCTGAAGAAATACCTGAATCAAAACAAATGACAAAAGTTAGAGACATACATGTCAAAAATGTACAGGCAAGTCTTTCTCCAGGCTATCCACTTCCTTCTCGGGCTTTTGACTTGGTAGCATTTCCTGAAAAACCTATAGAAGATGTCTGCTTTACTCATTGTACAATAACTGCAAAAGAATTTGGACGAATCGAAGCAGTTCAAAACTTATGTTTCGAAAGCTGTATTCTATCAATAGAAACAGGGAACACAGTTGCAAACAATACTTTTGACAATCGTTGAAATTATAATAAGGTCAAGCTAAAATATTATTTTAGCTTGACCTTTATTTTTTTTAATGATATATTAAACAACGTTGTCGCATCTGATTGAAACATTTTGTGAAAATTCCAAAAAAGAGTTGACACATGTTTTTAGACGTGATAAGATAACTGAGTCGTTAAAAAAGAACAGCTTGCGAAGCTTGATTCTATCGA
>NZ_JBFOEY010000011.1:0-92311 GCF_040886985.1 Enterococcus sp. C76
TAAACACAGTAATTTATGAAATGAAAAGGATTACGTTTAAGAAAAACTAGTTTTTTTCATTTATTTTTACTATACATCTATATTTAAGAAAGTGTTAAGGTACATTTTTCTCTATGAAAAGTTTTTGCAGATACATAAAAAAGGAAGATTAAATGAGAATTTAATAGCGTTTCTATTAAAATTACAATTGTAATTTAAAAGTGCTTGACATTGCATGTGAAATCACTTACTTTTAGTGAGTAAAAATATTAAATGAAGGAGCTACATAATGAAAAAGAAAATTATTGCTGGTGGGATTGTGGTTGCATTTCTATGTCTAATTGGCTACACAGGCACGCGTTACGCAAATGAAATTATTTTGTGGGGTGGAGAGACAGATATCGATACAATCAATGAGAATCTGACACAGCTTGACCATACGTTGACAGATAAAGAGCAAAAGATTACAGATCTTACCGCACAACTAGCACAAAAAGAACAGACATTGCAAGATTCAAAGGCAGATGTCCAAGAATACCAAGCAAAAGTAAATGAATTAGAAAACCAAAAAAATCAATCGGCAGCAGAAAAACAAAACTTAGAAAGTCAATTAGTCAGCAAGGATGCACAACTACAAAGCAAACAAAATGAAATCAATGCGAAACTAGACGAAATCAACCAAAAAAATGATGAAATCAATCGATTGAATGCAGATTGGACTGCAAGACTACAAGAAGCACAAGCAAAACTTTCAGAATTACAAAATACTGTAAATGGTTTGAACCAACAAATCGCAACACTGACACAAGAAAAAGCAAATTTAGAAACTCAGTTAGCAGATACGCAAAAAAAATTAGACGAAGCAACTGCTGAAAACACAAGTTTGAAACAATATATTCAAAAGTTAGAAAAAGCAAAAGGCGAAGTGGAAGATACAGCTGATAAATCTCAACAAATCGTTGAAGAACATTTGAGTAAATAATCTTTCATGATAAGTAACCCTTGATCAGCAATGCGGCGACAGCAATTATGCTGTTGCCGCTTTTTTGTTAATAAGTAGTCCTTCATCGTCGCAAGAAGAGTTATATGTTCGTTAAGAAAAATAGTTGGACAAAAAAATCACAAGATAAAAAGTGTTTCTTCTTTACAAAAGGGAATATATGTTCGTATAATAGTGATGAGGTGAAGGCAATGGAGATAAAATATGGAACAGTAGATAAGATCCGTACGTTGCAGGTCAGCGCCAGACCACTGATTCGTTTTAGCTTAAATGAGGTCAATTGTTTGATTGCTTCCCATAGTTTGAACTTCCTAGCTGAAGTAGACGAAGGGATGAAACTAGTTGTTACAGGATATTACAATAGTAGAAAACAATTCGTTGTGAGATCTTATCATGTGTTAGGAAAACCAAAAATTGTGGTAGAATATGAGAAAAGTCTATACCCAAGAAAAAAGGTCCAATAAGATGAAAGAATGAACGAGAAAAAGAAAAGCGGCTGAGACAAAAATGTCCTAGCCGCTTGTTTTGAAAGAAAAATGCAGACGATGGGATTTGAACCCACACGAGCGTACGCTCACAAGACCCTCAATCTTGCATGTCTGCCGTTCCATCACGTCTGCATAAATAATAACACAATAATGATAGCGAGGTTTTACATAGTTGTCAAGCTCAAAAAGTGGGAGGTCTTATGAAGATGGAGAAATATGACGGAGAATTTTCAGGACTGGGAATGATCCTAGGCATATTGATTGGCCTTGCATTTGGTCGTTTTCTATTTGGGTTGATGCTGGGAATCATTTGTGGGATTGCAATGGATTGGGCAGCAAATCTATGGAATGACTATCATGACCAGTAAGTTCTCAGCGCTTCTCAGCGTTTTTTTCGATACTTATGTTTTTCCTAAATAAGTGGCAAATTTTTCTAGGATGGAGTATGATATTGAAATAGTAAATAACAAAAAATTTGGAAAGTTCTAACTTTTTGAAATGAGGGATTGGCTAAGTGATGAGAGAATTTGAAAAATCCAACAAATTAGAAGGTGTTAGTTACGACGTTCGCGGTCCTGTTCTAGAAGAAGCAGAGCGGATGCAAGAAGAGGGCATCAGTATTTTAAAATTGAATACAGGAAATCCCGCACCTTTTGGATTCGAGGCACCAAACGAAGTCATTCGTGATTTGATCATGAATGCCCGTGATTCAGAAGGCTACTCAGACTCTAAGGGAATTTTTTCTGCTAGAAAAGCAATTGAGCAATATTGCCAACTGAAACATTTTCCGAATGTGACGATCAATGATATCTATACCGGAAACGGAGTCAGCGAACTGATCACGATGTGTATGCAAGGGTTGCTAGACAATGGAGATGAAGTACTGGTTCCAATGCCGGACTATCCGTTGTGGACTGCCTCGATTGCTTTAGCTGGAGGTACACCTGTTCATTATATTTGCGATGAAGAGGCAGAATGGTATCCTGATATCGATGATATCAAATCAAAAATAACGAGTCGGACAAAAGCGATCGTCATCATCAATCCTAATAATCCTACTGGGGCACTTTATCCAAAAGAATTATTAGAAGAAATCGTTGAAGTAGCCCGACAAAACAACCTGATTATTTATTCTGATGAAATCTATGACCGCTTAGTGATGGATGGCCTAGAACATATTCCGATTGCTACATTAGCGCCTGATTTGTTCGTTGTTACGCTGAACGGTCTATCCAAGTCTCATCGTGTGGCAGGCTTTCGAGTCGGCTGGATGGTCCTAAGCGGAGATAAATCACACGTCAAAGGCTATATAGAAGGGCTGAATATGTTGTCATCCATGCGTTTGTGTTCTAACGTCTTGTCTCAGCAAATCATCCAAACGGCGCTGGGCGGTTATCAAAGTGTTGATGAGCTGCTCCTGCCAGGCGGAAGGATCTATGAGCAAAGAGAATATATCTATAATGCAATCAATGATATTCCTGGTCTTTCAGCTGTAAAACCAAAAGCTGCTTTTTATATATTCCCTAAAATCGATACAAAACGATTCAATATTTTGGATGATGAAAAATTCGTCTTGGACTTTTTACATGAACATCATATTCTGCTCGTACACGGTGGCGGATTCAATTGGAACCAACCAGATCATTTTCGGATCGTCTATCTTCCTAAAATGGATGATTTGAAACAAACAGCTAAAAAAATGAGAGAATTTTTAGCGACATATCGACAAAAGTGACTTAAAAAAAAGCAAATTTTCCAGCAAGAGAGCCACAGACAAATATACTGAGGCTCTCTTTCTAATGGAGATCTCTTAAATAACTAAAGTCATATTATTTAGTTGCAAGTCTTTTCTTGAAGTTTGCGACTTCCTAAAGTAAAATACGGATAGAATGCGAATACGCATATTTTGGGGAGGATACTTATGGAAACGTTAATCGAGTCCTTTGGCACAATCATTAAAGAGATTCGAAAAGAACAAAAAATGACGCAAAAGATGCTTTCGCAAGATATTTGTTCACAAAGTGTACTAAGCCGAATCGAAAATAATGAGGAACTGCCGAATGTATTGGTGATGATGCAGATTTGTCAACGGCTAGGAGTAACGATTGATCATGTGATGAATCTCTCTCGAAAAACTACTCGGACAAACGATAAATTATTTGAACTGTTGGATAGTTGTTTCCAAAAACGTGATTATCGCAAGTTAGAACAAGTACTAAAATCTTCTGATATTTCTGAGAATCTGTATCAAGCAGCTGATTTTCAACGATATTATTATTATCTCGGTGTTTGTGAATTCACGTTGCGTCAAAATATTTCTCAGTCTCTTTATTATTTAAAAGAAGCATTAAGCTACTCTAGCCAAAAAGAAAGAATCCATGTCTCTGACACAGAAATACAACTGATTAGTTGTATCGGAAAAATATATGGTGTGGCAGGAAAAACTGCTGAAGCCCGCTACTATTTGAGTCGAAGCATCCAACTGCTGCATCAATCAGCTGATGAACGATCAAAAAGTGAATTTTCGCAAATTTTTTATAATTATGGAAATTTCTTATTCCATCAAAATGAAATTGACGAAGCACTAGAGCAGGTGAACCAAGGAATCTATTGGGCTCAAGAGAAAAATAGTTACTATTATCTCAATGATTTATTTGTGCTTAAGAGCTTGATATACAAGCGTAAAGAAGAACCAGAAAGAGCAGCATTTTATGAAGGATTGGCACAAGCTGTGAAACAAATTTCAAAAAATCTATAAATGGTGTAGACCATTCTTGACTTCTTCTCTAAATAAGAGTACTTTAGAGGTAGAAAAACAAAGGGAGAGAATAGAATGAGAACTTTTATCTATGCTGACAAATTCTTTTTAGCGTCAGGCGTCAAAAATGCAGGCTATCTTGAAATTACCGATGGGCTTTTTGGTGAATACACCAAAGAACTACCTGAGGGAGAAGTCAACATCATTGACCAAAGCGGCAAATGGATTGCTCCTGGTTTGGTAGATACACATATTCACGGCTATATGAATCATGATGTAATGGACAACGATGCAGAAGGTATCAAAGTGATGTCTGAAGGTCTATTATCTTGTGGAGTGACTTCATTTTTACCAACAACATTGACGTCAAGCAAAGAACGTTTAAAAGATGTAGCTGAGACAATCGGCAAAATGTATCAGGAAGCACCAGGAGCTAAAATCAAAGGAATCTATTTTGAAGGTCCTTTCTTCACAGAAGAACACAAAGGGGCACAAAACCCAAGTTATTTCGGTGATCCTGATTTGGATACTTTCCATGAATGGCAAGAAGCCTCAGGCGGTTTGATCAAAAAAATTGCTTTAGCACCGGAACGTCAAGGTGTAGAAGAGTTTGTCAAACAAGTGACTGAAGAAGGAGTAGTTGTTTCTCTAGGGCACAGTAACGCTACGCTAGAAGAAGCGCAAAAAGCTGTTGAAGCAGGCGCCAGCGTGTTTGTCCATGCTTTCAATGGGATGCGCGGATTGAATCATCGCGAACCAGGTATGGTAGGTGCGTTATTATCTTTAGAACATGTCTTTTCTGAATTGATTTGTGACGGACATCATGTACATCCAAATGCGGCAGGAATCCTAATGGAAAAAGCAGGACATGAGCATGTCGCTTTAATTACAGATTGTATGATGGCCGGTGGGATGCCTGATGGAAATTACAATTTAGGTGAATTTCCGGTAGTAGTAAAAGAAGGAACGGCACGTTTGGAATCTGGCAACTTAGCTGGAAGCATCTTGAAATTGAAAGAAGCAATTAAGAATGTCGTGGATTGGGGACTAGCAACACCAGAACAAGCAGTCATGATGGGTAGTCTGATTCCAGCAATCAGTTGTAAAATCGATGACACATGTGGAAAAATCGCTCAAGGACGCGACGCAGACTTTATCGTATTGAACCCTGATATGACATTGGAAGCAACTTATCTAGATGGTGTGGAACGTTTCCACGCATAATATAATCTAAGATAGAGGCTGGGACAGAAGCGTTTAACTCCAAGAAATAAGAAGAAATTCACGAAAATTGCTTTTCAAATTTTTGTGAATTTCAGCTTATTTCCGAAGGAATTGCTTCTGCTTCCGCCGTTTATACGTGTTTAGAGCGTGAGACAAAAGTGTTCTTTACTTTTGTCCCACGCTCCTTTTTGTATTCTAACGAATATCACTTTACATAAGTTTCAAAAGTTTCTTTAATTCCTTATTGTTCAATAGTTAACAATATAAAGATAAAATAAAAAATGTTAATACGTATTAGCCAAATAAAAGCATTTTTAATTGTGAATAATTGAACATCAATAGGAGGGAAAAGATGAATTTATTTGATATTTTCCGATCGACTTTGACAGATATGTCGATTGTTAGTGCAATCACTTCAACAGTTTTTATTATATTATTAGGGTTTATTTGTAGAAAAAAGGAAATTTTTTCTGAATCCGTTGGAAAAATCCTATCGAAAGTTGTCTTAACAGTGGCTCTGCCAGCACTTGCATTTCGAGCTTTCATGCAAGATATCAATACAGAACTATTGATGCAAGGAATCAATGTCTTGATTTGGGGGTTAGTTATTTATATTATTCTTATTCTAGTTTCAAGACCATTTTTCTTAAGTTATAAAGGGGATAAGCAATCAACGTTGCGTGTCCTGACAATCTTTGGTTCTACGACCTTTTTCGGGACACCGATTGTCAGTGCGATTTATGGACCGGTCGGCGTGATGTATTCCTCGATTTTCAACATTGGTTATCGGATCTTTTTGTATTCTTATGGATACATAAAAATGAGTGGCTTGAAGATGGAAGCCAAAAATATCAAAGCGATGTTCGTTAATCCAATCATCATCGCTACTTTTGCCGGCCTTTTCATTTGGCTTTTCCAAGGATATCTTCCACAAGTGTCAGTTACAGGTGCAGAAGGAGAGATAAGCCAAGTAGCGTTTTTGCGAATTGACCAGACAGCACCTTGGCTATTTCAGCCAATGGATTATTTAGCTGGTTTAAGTTCGCCATTGGCATGGCTAGCAATCGGCGCAACATTAGGTGAAGTAAGTTTCAAAAAAGCTGCTTCTGAAAAAACATCATGGTATTACAGTTTAGTCAAAGTGGTATTTGTACCTGCGTTGAATATCGTGATTTTAGCAGTTTTGACGGCAACAAATATTCTACCGGTCAATTTTGAAGCACTGGCAACGATTGTTATCATGATGGCTACACCAGCCGCAACTGTGGCAGCAGCCTATGCTATCAGTTTTGATAGGGAGGCACTTTTAGCCTCTAATGCATCCTTACTGTCAACTATTTTTGCTGTAGTACTGACACCTGTATGGATCGTTGTATTGCAAATGATTCACGGCATAGGTTTGTTTTGATAGGAAATGGAGGAGGAAAGTATGAGAATCGCATGTTATGGTGTTCGTCCGAATGAGATCGATTTTTTTGAGCAATTGAATATTTACCATTATGAACTGAGTCTTTATGAAGAACTACTGACGCATGACAATATTGAATCAGCTAAGGCCCATGATGCTGTACTGCTGAGAGGAAATTGTATAGCAGATGAGATCAATCTTGCAAAAATGCAGAAATATGGGATTCGCTATGTTTTTACCCGAACTGTGGGAGTCAATCATATCAATCTACAAGCGGCAGCTGATTTTGGTATGACAGTAGCCCGTGTCCCATCATATTCGCCAAATGCTATAGCAGAATTATCTTTGACTTTTGCCATGATGCTTTTGAGAAATACAGCGTATACGACGATCCGAACATCTTTCAAAGATTTTCGAGTGGATGAACAAATGTTTAGCCGTGAAATCAGAAATTGCACAGTAGGTATCATAGGAACAGGCAGAATAGGATTGACGGAAGCGGTTTTGTTTAAGGGCCTAGGAGCCAAAGTGATCGGCTATGATATCCATCAGACAGAAGCTGCTAAAAAAGTATTGACGTTTCACTCACTCGAAGAATTGTTAGCAAAAAGCGATATCGTCAGTATCCATGTACCTCACATCCCAGGTGAAAACGATCAAATGATCAATGAAGGATTTTTGGCTCAAATGAAAAGAGGCAGTATCTTGATCAATACAGCTCGTGGAGAGCTTCAAGATAATGAAGCTATTTTAAGAGCTTTGAAAAGCAATCATTTAGCTGGTTTTGCAACCGATGTTTTTGCAAATGAAACAGATGTCTTTTTCCGATCTTTCAAGCCATGGGAGACGATTCCAGATCCTGCTATCCAGCAACTAGTAGAATTGTACCCTAGAGTTCTTATAACCCCTCATGTAGGTTCAAATACAGATGAGGCATTGTCAAATATGATTTCGACAAGCTTCGAGAACTTCCGCGAAATAATAGAAACTGGAAAAACGAAAAATGAGGTATCTCTTCCTAAAGCGCATCAATTAAAATAAGGAAACATGGGCACGCACCACTAATATGTTTAAAAATAGAGGTTGTGACAGAAGTGGTCAGCTTCAAGAAATAAGAAGGAATTTACGAAAATTGCTTCTCAAATTTTTGTGAAATTTCGGCTTATTTTTCGAAGAAGCTACTTCTGGAACACCATTTATTCGGAAAAAAAGGCTGTGACAAGACTTTTTTCACAGCCTTTTTTTAGTATTAGATAACTCGATGACTCAACAATAATCCGTGAGTTTTTTTCGCCCATTCTTTGTCAATTCATAACAGGTTAGTGGTCGACCAATCTCCAAATATCTGATTCTTTCATTCAGTATATCTTGTTCCACCAAAAAATTTAAATATTTCTTGACGGAGATACGTGAAAGTGCACTTTTTTGAGCCAGTTCTTTTGTTGAAAAAATAGTCTCTTCTTTTAGGATAGATGCACTGATTTTTTTTAAAGTCAGTTTTGACAGACCTTTAGGCAAATCAATGAATGAAGGTGTTTCGTGAATGGGAGTGGTATGGTTGAATACTTGATCGATCAATTTCTGATCTGCTTTTTCAGTCGTTTGGATCGTCTGAGAGAAAGCAAGGTATTTTTCAATCGCCAACTGGAAACGTTGCAAAGTGAAGGGTTTGATCAAATAATCTAAGGCACCATATCGGATCACATTTTTTATGGTTTCGATATCATCTGCAGCGGTTATCAAGATCACTGGGATATCGTTTCCTTGCTGTCTCAGCCAAGATAAAAAATGGATGCCACTTTCGCCAGGCATATATACATCAAGCAACAGCAGATCTGCGTTTTTTTGTCTGAAATATTTTTTTCCTTCTTCTACATTTCTGAAACTTTCGATTACGTTCATATTAGGTATACTTTCCACAAACGTACGATTCAATTCTGCAACCATTGGATCATCTTCAATTATTAGGACATTTGTCATCATTTTGATCTTCCTTTTTTGGTAATTCTAGATAGACGATTGTACCGCCATTTGCTTGTTTGGAAAATTCTAAGATCCCACCGTGACGTTTGACAATTGAATGGATGATGTTCAACCCATATCCACGATTGATTCCTTTCGTCGAAAAACCTAGCGTAAATATTTTTTCTGAGATTTCTTCTGATATTCCGACACCGTCATCGCAGACGGTCACGATGAATACTTCCGCTTCTGTGTCATAGTTTAAATGGAGCCGAACCTGTCCGTTTCTTTCAGGCATTTGAAGTACGGCTTCTTTAGCATTATCAAGTAAGTTCCCTAACACTTGCAAAAGTGAATGGATGGAGTCGTCCATCTCCATTTTAGGGATAAAAGAATCGCTTTCTAACAACATTTCAACAGATTGTTCTTTGGCTTCGTTTATTTTTCCTAATAAAAAACCGGCAATCGCAGGGACTTTGATCAGATTTGAGACTTGACCAATCTCTTTTTTATAATTTTGATTTAGCTGTTGGATAAAATGGGTGACTTCTTCATATTTCTTCAAGTCAATCAAGCCAGAAATGACGTGAAGTTTATTCATAAATTCATGAGTTTGAGCTCTCATAGAGTTTATATATTGTTTCGTCCCCCCGAGCTCCTCCATTAATTTCATTACTTCTGATCGATTTCGTAAAGTTGCGACTGCTCCTAAAAAACGGTCATTGCTAAAAAGAGGTGTAACGCTAGAAATAGTTTCTATCCCATTTAAATACATGGATTGAGTCCGAACAGTCGTTTGGTGCTCGATTGTCTCTTTAAACAATACGTCATATAGATTATCGCTGATTTTTTTTCCTACTTCGAAATCCGACAGCCGTTTTGTTTGATAGAAAATATTTTTTGCAGGTGTATTGATCAAGAGGATAGTTTTATCAGAAGAGATGGCCAATATTCCTTCATCTACTTCATTTTCGATAATCGTTTTTTCACTTAACTGTTCCGCTATTTCTTGTGGCTCAAGTCCAAGCAGTACTTTTTTCATTTTTTGGGCAAGAAAAACGGCGCCTATGATGCCTACGCTAAGTCCGATGATCAATGAAAAAACAATCATTTTTTGTCCATCTTTGACCTGATTGTCGATCGTGTTGTTCGTCAAGCCAACACAAACTGCACCAATAATCTCTTGATCATAATAAATAGGGACGAAATAGCGGAAGCCGAACCCTAACATTCCTTCTTTTTCAGAGAAAAATTCTTGTCCTCCAATCACTTTTTTCACATCTTCATGACTTGAGAAAGGAAGGCCGATGTAACTTGGGTCTGCGTGAGAATATCGAATGCCTTCAGGGTCCATGACAACAATAAAATCTAAATTCGATGCCACCATGATTTCATTCGTGATTCCTTGAATCACATGTGTCGGATCACCAGTCTGAAGCTTTTTTTGGATGAGTTTATCGCTGGCAACGATTTTAGCGATGCTAGAGATTCTATCTGACACACTAGATCGGTTCATCGAAAGAATAAAATTCCTAATCAATATGGCAGAAACAATCAAAGAAACGAATGTGGAGAAACAAACGACAAGAATGATCGTATTTTGGAGCTTTAATGGTTTTTTCTTAGGAAAAGGAAACATAGGCTACCTCGAAAGAATTTATTGTGAAAATTTTAACATGAAAAACAAAAATTAACAAATTGGCATTGATAAATAGAAGCTTTCTATGAATAAATACCTTTGAATCGGTGAAATAAGCTATACAGAATTTTCAAACATTGGTATGATAGACGTAGAAATGGAAGGAGGCGTGTATATGATAGGGGGAATCGCACTTGAGACGATTTATTGGTATACATTGCTGATTTGTGCGGGGTTGGCAGTTCTTTTGATTATTTTTGGAGATGTCTTCGACTTTGATGGCCCACTTGATCCAATGCTTATTATCCCTTGGCTAACTTTTACAAGTTTGTTTGGTTTTCTTGGTGAGCGTCTAACGGATCAATCCTCTTTATTTTTATTTATTGCCAGTGGAGCCATATCGACAGTTTTGGTATTTTTGCTTAATTTCTATCTATTGATGCCGATGAAACATGCCGAATCAACGATGTCGTCTTCTGAAAAGACTTTGGAAGGGCAAGTAGCTGTTGTGATCACACCAATCCCTGTACGGGGCATGGGAGAAATCCAATTAAAAAGTGTTACCGGTTCCATTAGTCGTCCTGCTTGTTTCTACAGCCCCCAAGAACAGATAGCGGAGCGGGGAACGAAAGTATTGATCATTGAGATCAAGGAAAGAATCTGTTATGTCATGCCTTATGAAAGCATGATAAAAGCTTAAAGGAGCGTGTGTTAAATGGGAATACCAGTTGTTTTTATCGCGATCGCAATCGCAGCGTTGATTTTGCTGATGCTGCTGATCGTCTTTGTAGCGAAGTACCAAACAGCAAAACCAGATGAAGCGTTGATCATCAGTGGAAGTTATTTAGGAAGCAAAAATGTACACAAAGATGAAAGTGACAACAAAATCAAAATCGTGCGAGGAGGCGGAGCGTTCGTCTTGCCGGTTTTCCAACGTTCGAATCGAATCAGTCTATTATCTAGCAAATTGGACGTTTCTACTCCAGAAGTGTATACAGAACAAGGCGTACCGGTGATGTGTGACGGTACTTCGATCATTAAAATTGGTTCTTCTGTAGAAGAGATTGCTACAGCAGCAGAACAGTTTTTAGGTAAGACTAGAGAAGAATTGGAGAATGAAGCAAGAGAAGTATTGGAAGGTCACTTACGCTCGATTCTAGGTTCTATGACTGTAGAAGAAATCTACCAAAATCGTGATAAGTTCAGTCAAAGCGTACAAGAAGTCGCTTCTGTAGACCTTGCAAAAATGGGATTGATCATTGTTTCTTTCACTATCAAAGAGGTCAGAGACAAAAATGGTTATCTTGACTCTTTAGGGAAACCAAGAATCGCCCAAGTCAAAAGAGATGCAGATATAGCAGAAGCAGAAGCTTTAAAAGAAACGCGTATCAAAAAAGCTCAAGCAGAAAAAGAATCACAAGCAGCTGAATTACAACGACAAACAGAAATCGCAGAATCATTGAAAGAAAAAGAATTGAAACTAGCAACCTACAAACAAGAACAAGATGTTGCTAAAGCGAAAGCAGACCAAGCCTACAACTTGGAAAGCGCCAGAGCACAACAACAAGTAATCGAGCAAGAAATGCAAATCAAAATCATAGAACGTCAAAAACAAATCGAATTAGAAGAAAAAGAAATTACACGTCGAGAAAAGCAATACGATTCGGAAGTGAAGAAAAAAGCAGATGCCGATCGTTACGCTAAAGAACAAGAAGCACAAGCTCAAAAAGTCAAAGAAGTGACCGAAGCAGAAGCCGAACGTTTCCGTGTGGAAGCACTAGCAGAAGCGGAAGCCAATAAGACAAGGTTAGCTGGACAGGCAGAAGCAGAAGCAGCATTAGCAAAAGGAAAAGCAGAAGCCGAAGCAAAACAAAAAATTGCCAATGCCTTCAAGGAATATGGCGAAGCAGCTGTCTTGAGTATGGTTATCGATATGCTACCGCAATTGATGCGCGAAGCAGCACAGCCGCTAGGAAATATCGAAAAAATCTCTGTTGTCGATACAGGAAGTAGCTCAGGAGAAACCAGTGGAGCGAACCGAGTGACAAATTATGCCACAAACTTGCTTTCTACTACTCAAGAAACATTAAAAGCGACAACAGGACTTGACTTGAAGGAAATCGTAGAGAATTTGTCGACACGTGGGACTACTAGCCAAGTAAATATGTATGAAGCGCCAAAAGAGGCAGAACAACACTCGATGAAGGAAGAATAAAGTAGTACACTTCACCGATCAATAAAAAATGGAGGAAGACTTTTCAAGTTCTTCTCTCCATTTTTTATGTTATTTCAAAAGAAAATCAGTCCTCGCTATTTTTCTTTTGTTTTTGGATCTTAGCTTCTATCTCTTGTAAACTTGTTCGCAGCAATCGTTCTTTCTTTTGGAGTTCGACTAAATCTTCTGATAGTTCTTCCTTCTTTTCTGTTTCAGGCGGACGAAGAAAGAAATTGATACCGATCGCAATGAATGTTCCTATAAAAGTATCTAGTACTCGTTGGATCGCGTACAAAGCAGATTCACCTTGAGGGATACTCAATGCGATCAGCAATAACGTAGCGATTGCGGAAATGATGCCGGAATTATTGTTGATGCCGTCTGACACGACAATCACAATAATTACTAGAATAGGAAGCAGGATCAATTCTACCAAAAAATCATTGTGAAAATAGCTTTTGACAAAAAAATAAATGATAGCTAGTGTACCACCTAATGTGTTGCCAATGATCCTCGATTTTCCAAAAGAAACGGTTGTAGTCAAGTCCTGACGCAAAGAAAAAACAGCAGATAATGCAGCAATCATTGGGATTCCTCGTTGAGTCAAATGAAAAAACAAGATACATAAAAAAACAGCTAAGGCACTTTTGATCGTACGCATACCTAGTCGAAAACGGCCAAATTGCATAGAGATTCTCCTTTTTGTTCTTTTTACCATCATACCTAAACTTTTGTCTGATAGCTAGTTTTTCATTATTCAAGTATAATTAAAACAGAAAAAGGGGGGAGTAAATGCGTATAGGAATGCGAACAATCAAAACGGTGATCAGTGTCTTCTTTTCAATGGTCACAGCGGGTAGCTTATCGCTATTGTATTGGCCAGCTGCAGGAATCATTGCATTATTGAGTGTGGGAAATACAAAACGCTCTACATTGCGTACAGGGATGAATCGAATCGCAGCCTTTATATTAGCTACGGCAACAGCGCTGTTCAGTTTTTTTGCTGTTGGGTATACTATTTTTGGCTTCAGTCTTTTTTTATTCCTGTTCATCCCACTTGCCTCTCGCTTCAAATTAACTGAAGGAATCGTCGTAAATTCGGTTTTGGTCACTCATTATTTAGTGGAGGAAAACATGTCTTGGCAGCTGATCGGCAATGAAGCGGGATTAATGGCGATTGGATTAGTATTTGCTTTGCTTGCGAATGTCTATATGCCAGATCGTACGAAGCAGCTGAAGGAAAACCAAATACAGATTGAAAAAGAATTTCGGAATATCTTGAGACAAATGGCAGAATTTCTTTTATCGGAAAATAAAGGAGATGTGCAGATCAAATGCGAACATTTGCTGACATTCATTCGCGAAAGCCAAGAAGATGCCAGAGAACATCAAGAAAACTACTGGCTCAGACAGCCGCTATACTATGAAACTTACTTCTCTATGAGACGAGCACAGGTCAATGTGATTAAAGACATGTTGGAAAATCTAGAGCGGATCCAACAACCCGCTTATTATGGAAAACATATCTACGGTTTATTGATTTATACGGCAGAAACATTTTCAGAGTCAAATGATGGCAGACAAATCTTAGCACGTATTGAAGAAGTTTATGTATTGTATCGGCAAATGCCTCTGCCGACTAGCCGCCCTGAATTCGAGGACCGAGCAGAATTGTTCCAGTTTTTGCAGTCTTTTAAAAGTTTTATTGAAATCAAGGCAGAATTCTCCCAACAAAAAATCAAAAAATAGAGGTTTTGAATTCAGCTAATATTCAGGTCAAAGCGCTGATTTCTCAACCTCTTCCATAAACGGTGTTCTCCTGCCAACTCCTCGGTCACAAGTCACAATATTCAACAAACATGAGAAGCTGTTTTTTTGAAATTGCTCCTTGTGACTCGGAGCTGAACGGCAGGCTCACGACCTCTTGGTATAAACGGTGTTCAAAAGCCAGTTTCTCGGTATTAAGCCAAATTTATGCAAAAATGTGGAAAGCCATTTTCACAAAATTTTTCTTAATACTCGAAACTAAGCGGCTTTTTCACAACCTCTTCTTTAAACGGTGTTCAAAAGCTTGCATCTGCGGGAACAAGTCCAGCCAAACGAAAAATAGGAGGAGCTATTTTTGTTCGGCTGTTCTTATTGCTTGATGCAGACCAGCTTTTTCACGACCTTTTAAAATTACATATTTTTCCATAAAACTTGCATTTGATCCAAGATGTCGATGACATCTTTTGTCAAGAAGAGAGAACGATTTGGCAAGTCACCTTCGATCATGTGTACCATATTGTTTATTTCGTAATTCATGGCTTCAGAAGTACGCCCGCTTTCGATGAATTCCTTCGTACCGTCTGTAAATAGGACCTCCGCACGATCCGCACGAGGATAATCAGCAATCGTCACATAGCCGTTTTCAAAGGCCACGATACCGACTTTTGGCATTTTTGCCTGAAAAGACAAGCTGACAGCAGCAAGTTCATTTTCTTTGTTGCGCAAAATAGTGACTGATTGCTCATCTACGCCTGTTTCAAAAGGGACCATTGTAGAGGCGACTACTTCAGGCTGAGAACTCAAAAAGAAACGAGCAAAAGATACCGCATACGTACCGATATCCAACAGAGCTCCACCAGCTAATTCAGGATTGAAGAATCGGTTTTCTGGATCTGGTTCCTTATAACTGCCGAAAGGTGCTTGGATCATTTTTAAAGCCCCTAGTTTTCCTGTATCCATTATTGAGCGTAATTGCTGATAAAGCGGCATGTTGAAGATGGTCATGGCTTCTGCTAAAATCAGATTCTTTTCTTCTGCTAAACGCATAGCGTCAGCCAGTTCTTTTTTGTTCATCGTGATGGCTTTTTCGCATAAGACGTGTTTGCCTGCTTCCAATGCTGCCAAGATATGGTCAATATGCTGTTTATTTGGTACAGCAATGTATATGATGTCGATTTCAGCATCGTCTAACATTTCTTGATAGCTTCCGTAAGCTTTTGGAATATTGTAACGGTGTGCGAATTTTTCCGCTTTTTCTGAAGTTCTGGAAGCAACCGCTGTTAGTTCACTTGTCTCTTGATTGAAGCTTTCGGCAAACTCATGTGCGATGGTACCTAGACCAACGATTCCCCATTGATATTTTTTCATCTGAAAACGCTCCTTCATAGTTGGATTGAGATTCTTTTCTGTCTATCATTATAACAAAAATCACGAAGAATGAAGGGGAGAGGACTTGAAACATTAAAAAAAATGAAAGCAGCGATTTAACAGGTGCTTTTTGACTAAAACTTAAGTAGAATAGTTAAAAGGAGGGGATAAACGTGCATCAAGTATATATTGATCTTATTATGAGTGTATTATTGGAACAGTTTGAAACTGAAAAAAACTTTTTAGATGAATACTTGCTGATCAGCCCAGAACAATGGCAAAAATGGAAAGATGGCGAGAAAAATTTGCCTTCTGAAGCGATGCAGAAAGTAAAAAATCTTTTCACTGATTATGAATGGATGCTTACGCAAAAGATTTTGCGTCAAACGATTATTTTTCCCGAGAAACGAAATATTGCTGTTGCAGAGTATAAACAAATTAAAACACGTATCGCGCAAAAATGGCTAAGCAGCAAAGCAGCAAAAGTCGAGCTGATCCCTTTGAAAAACAATCAGCAGGCTGGTAGGTACCTTGACTTGAAAGTAAGTATTCAATATGATGAATGGGGCTATGACGATATTTTGAATTTTCGTCTGCCAGCAGATGTTCAAAAACAGATTGAAGGAGAAAAAATCGAACTTCTTGATTGGGTGAATGAAAATCTGGAAGAAACTTACGTTCATGATACGAACGGGGAACGTGAAGAACAACGAAAGGATTTTTCAAGTGAATAAATTTTTAGGAATTGGAGCAGTTGTGATTATGATCGCAGCAATGGGCTATGTTATTTTTAGCGATGATGACGCGCATGTTCAAGCCGGCAATCAAACGGTCGAACGAACAAGCACCAAAACAACTGCTAGTAAAGAAAAGAACAGTCAAACAACAAGCAGCAAGGCAAAGGACAAAGAAACACAAGATCGTACATCCAAACAATTGCCAGATGTTAAAACAGACGATTGGCAGCTAGTTTTGGTTGGTCCAGATCACAAATTAGAAAAAGAAATCGATGAGTCTACTCAATTGGCATCATTGAGTAATGGATATTTGATCGACAAACGTATTGCTCCGGAATATGAAGCATTTGCTAAAGCTGCCGAAGAAGCTGGGTTTCCGTTAGTTATGGTTTCAGCTTACCGGTCTGTATCATCCCAACAACAAGTTTTCGAACAAAATGTCCAAGATGTGATGAGTCGCCAAGGTGTATCAGAAGAGGAGGCGACAAAAATCACTAAAGAAACGATTACGGAGCCAGGATACAGCGAACACCACACAGGTCTGGCAGTCGATGTCGTTGATCAAAACTGGTACAACAGTTATCCTTCTACTGTATTGGATGCAAGTTACGGAGATCAGCCTGGAGCTAAATGGATTGCAGAGAATGCTGCGCAGTATGGATTTATCGTTCGTTATCCAAAAGGACGCGAAGATATAACTAAAATCACATATGAACCTTGGCACTTACGTTATGTCGGTAAAGAAAATGCTGAGTATATCACCAAACACCAATTGACGCTAGAAGAATATCTGAATGAATTAAATGAAAAGTAGGAATTGATCATGGCGAAAAAAAAATGGAAGAAGCAAAAGCGCAAGAATATCCGTTGGCCAGCAGTGGTTGCCGGTGTAGTAGTGATACTCCTAGCCTTTGTTTTTTCCTTGAAGAATCTGTCTTCTCCTTTTACTGATAATCAGCAAGAAAATGAAGCGCAATCCCATCAGCAATTTATTGAACGGCTTGTTCCACATGCCCAAGAACTACAAGATGGTTATGGAGTGCTTCCTAGTATCATTTTAGGACAAGCTATATTAGAATCGAATTGGGGAAAAAGTACCTTGGCTAGCAAATACAATAATCTTTTCGGGATCAAGGCTTATGGGGATCAGAAGAAAGTAAGCCTGGAAACAAAGGAATTTGTTAACGAAGAATGGATAACTATCCAAGGAGACTTCAAAGTGTATGATTCATGGGAACAGTCCATGGATGACCATACACAACTGTTTGTCCAAGGAGTAGATTGGAATCCTGCACTGTATGAAAAAGTGATTACGGCCACCAATTATCAGGAAGCCGCACAAGCATTGCAAGATGCAGGTTATGCGACAGACACCGGTTATGCGCAAAAAATCATCCAGGTCATCGAGACGTATCAGTTGAATCAGTATGACCGGAGATAGCAAAGGAGAAGTGGCTGATGGCAGAACAATTTACGCCGGAAATCATGACGGAATTGAGAAAAGATATCGTAAGAGTACCGGAAATCATTTTAGAAGCAAGCGGGATCAAGATATTTGGAAAATTGATTCGTTCGATCATCTTTACTACGGATATCGCAATCATACGAAATACAAATGCGAATGCAGTAATTGCTGTGTATCCTTTTACACCACATCCAGCAATTACTAAAAGTATCATTGAGGCAGCTGATATTCCGGTTTTTTCCGGTGTAGGAGGCGGATTGACACAAGGTGCTCGTTCTTCTTACATGAGCATGTTTGCAGAAGCGCAAGGTTCTTTAGGGGTCGTTTTGAATGGTCCTACGCCTTTAGAGACAGTAAAAGAAGTTTGTCGAGTAGTTGATATCCCAGTTATCAGTACGGTAACATCGAAATATACAGAAATTGATGAAAAGCTAGCAGCTGGTATTTCGATTATCAATATCAGTGCGGGAAAAGAAACTGCAGAAGCAGTACGTCATTTTCGTAAAAAGTATCCTGAACTTCCTATTATTGCGACAGGCGGACCAACGGAAGAAAGTATTGCTGAGACCATTCAAGCAGGAGCAAATGCCATCACGTATACGCCGCCAAGTAGCGGAGAGCTTTTTAGTCGTAAAATGGAAAAATATCGGGAAACTGAAAAAGGAAACATGGATAACAGGTAAGAAGTAGAGGCTGGGACAGAAGCGTTTAACTCCAAGAAATAAAAAGGAATTCACGAAATTTGCTTTTCAAATTTTTGTGAATTTCAGCTTATTTCCGAAGGAGTTGCTTCTGCTTCCGCCGTTTATACGTATTTAGAGCGTGAGACAAAAGTGTTCTTTACTTTTGTCCCACGCTCTTTTTCCGGTTAAATGGTGTTCTCTTACCAATTCCTCGGTCACAAGTCACAATATTCATCAAACATGGGAAGCTGTTTTTTTTAAATTGTTTCTTGTGACTCGGAGCTGAACGGCAGGCTCGCGACCTCTTTTATACTTGGTCCTATTTGTTCGAAATTCAGAAATAAAAGAAGATTTTTTTGTTTTTTTATCTGTAATGTACATATAAACGGTCGGAATATGTTGTTATTATTAGCTTTACGTCAAAAAAATGTCTTGATTTATTGAAGCGCTTTCTATAGAATGAAAAACGAATAAAAACTAAAAAAGGCACCCGGCAATTTAGTAGCAGCTAAATCGCCGGGGCTTGAAAAGTCAGCGGGAACTGACCAATCAAGTTGCCATAGTCAATGCTTGTGCATCGACGTGTATATTGTACCTAATTTCATACAGAATTACTAGTTATTTTTTCTGATTTTTTAGGGAATAATATACGCAGAGTGGCACGCTTATTTAGCTATGTCAAGGATATTGGACGGTTGTCTGATATCCTTTTTTCTTTGCGCAATTATCCTCCCATCATTGAAGCAAGAAGTGTGTGTAGCAATGGAAAAAGAATCAGCACTATCTAATTTTCCTTGAAAGTATTGAGTTGTTCATCCTAGGCAGAACAAAAAGGCAAGCCTTGGTTTTTATTCGCCTTTAAAAAAGATAGTTTTATAAATATATACTGTATAAAAATACAGTATATTGAAAAATGTCAATGGAAGTAGAGGTGTAGAAAATGAAGAAAAAAATGAGAATCATCTTAGCATTAAGTGTTATGTTATTATTCTTGACGGCTTGTGGGCAAGAGGATGACGAAAAAATCACGTTGAACATGGCTTGGTGGGGTTCACAAGTTCGACACGATGCAACGGTAAAAGTAATCGAGCTTTACGAAGAAAAAAATCCTCATGTGACGATCGAGTATGAATTCTATGATTATGAAGGATATTACACAAAATTAGGTACGCTAGCAGCATCAAATGATATCTGGGATATTTTTCAATTAAATAATCAATTTCCTCAATACATCAATCAGATTGAACCATTAGATGAATATGTGGAGCAAGGGATAATTGATGTTTCTAATGCAGATGAATCCTATTTGGCAACGACGATTTACGACGGGCAATTAGTTGGACTGTCCAACGGGGTGAACTCGTTTGCGATTGCTTACAATAAAAATATATTTGAACAATTAGGTATCCCTGAACCTGCTTCCAATTGGACATGGGAAGAATTTGAACAAATCAGCTATCAAATCACTGAAGAATTAGGGATCTATGCTATTTCAAGGTTCGAAGATTTTATAGCTGGCTGTATTATTCAAATACCGCAAGTTGAGAAAGGATTGAATTTTTATAATCAGGAGGATTTATCTAACAGCTTGGGATTCGAAAATCCGGATTATTTAACAGATTTTTTCCAGCTGCGTAAAAATCTGGTAGACAAAGGTGCCCATCCAGAACCGGGTGGTGGAGCTGCAAGTACGACAGATCTGTCTTTTCAGGCAGTTAGAGATAGCGAAGCAGCGATGGTTTTTCTATCAAGTAACCAGTTGACAGAAATTTTGTCAGGCGCTCCTGAAGACATGGAAATTCGATTGATTAATCCCCCTCGCAGAAAAGCAGATGGAGAATCTGGTATTCCTTTACGTTCTTCGCAAATGCTGAGTATGGCAAAAAATTCAGCACACAAAGAAGAAGCGGCTAAATTTATTGATTTCTTCCAAAACAGTGAAGAAGCCAATGAGATTTTAAAAGGAGAACGCGGTGTATCAATCATGTCCAATATTCGAGAACAACTCGCTCAGACAGATGATACAACTTTACAAGCGACATTCGACTATTTAGAAATGATCTCCGATATGGATAACGGTGAAGTAAATGTTTTTGATAGCGCTTTAAATCCAGAGATCCAAGATCAATACAATCTTTTGGTAGAAAAAGTCATCTATGAAGAAATGACAGCAGAAGAAGCAGCAGAGAGTTTTTATGAGTTTGCTTCAAACATTCTGGAATAGTAACAGGAGGAAAGCATGAAAAAAGAAAAACTAAAACGATTCATGAATCAAGATAACGTGGTCGGTTACGTATTTGCTTCTCCATTTATTCTAGGATTTCTATTGATAACGGTAATACCGATGATCTTGTCTCTTTATTATTCGTTTACCGATTATCGTCTGGGGAATCCAGTCTCATGGATCGGCTTGGATAATTATATAAAAATGCTAAGTGATGCTCGTTTTTTGAACTCCATTCGAGTCACTTTTCTCTATGTATTTGCCTCTGTGCCTGTGAAACTGATCTTTGGTCTATTGATTGCTTATCTTTTAACGAGAAATATCAAAGGGACGACTTTCTTTCGTTCTTTGTATTATGTACCTAGTTTGATTGGCGGCAGTATTTCTATTGCTCTAGTGTGGCGAGAATTGTTTTCTAAAAATGGGTTAGTGAATATTTTTCTAGAACGACTAGGCGCACCAGCACTTTCCTGGTTTGGCGATCAAAAATTGGTCATGATCCCTCTTGTTTTGATGTCTGCTTGGCAATTCGGTTCGGCAATGATCATCTTTGCTGCAGGTATCAAAGAGATCCCAGCCTCGTATTATGAAGCGGCAGAGATCGATGGAGCGAACAAATGGCAGTCGTTTTACAAGATCACGCTACCTCTTCTTTCGCCAATCATTTTGTATAACTTGGTCATGCAGACGATTGCAGCGTTTATGACTTTCACGCAAGCGTTCATCATTACCCAAGGTGGTCCGAATGATGCCACGAACTTTTATGCTCTTTATGTGTATAACCAAGCATTCTCTTTTAATTCTATGGGGTATGCTAGTGCTATTTCGTGGATCATGCTGTTGATCATGGGCGCTGTTACCTTTCTGATTTTCAAATCATCAAAAAAATGGGTCGTTGTGTGAACGGGGGGAGGAAAAAATGAATAAAACAGTAATGAAATGGTTCCAGTACGGGTTTATTTTGCTATTAGGTCTAGTCATGATTTATCCAGTCTTGTGGATGATCGCAGGTTCTTTTAAAACGGATCAAGAGATTCTGAGTGGTTCACTGAATTTGATTCCAGAAACTTTTCGATGGGAAAATTACGCAGAAGGATGGGCAGGTTTTGCTGGAATCTCATTTTTCACGTTCTTTAAGAATTCGTTTGTCATCTCTGCGGTATCAACGATCGGGACAGTGCTGAGCTCGACTTGTATTGCTTACGCATTATCGAGGATCGATTTCAAAGGAAAAAGGTTCTGGTTCGTCGTCATGTTAGTAACGATGATGATTCCTGCACAAGTGATTTTGATCCCGCAGTTTATTATTTACAATCGGCTGAATTTGGTTGGTACGTATGTGCCGCTGATTTTACCGCACTTTTTTGGACAAGCATTTTTTATTTACCAGATCATGCAATTCATGGTCGGTATTCCCAAAGAGTTAGATGAATCTGCGATTATTGACGGATGCAGCAAATATAGTGTCTTTACCAAAATTATTTTTCCTTTGCTAAAACCTTCGATCATCACCACGATCATTATCCAGTTTTATTGGAAATGGGATGACTTTATGGGACCGCTGATCTATTTGAACAAGCCGAGATCTTATACCGTATCGATTGCTATCAAATTATTTGCAGATGCTGGATCTAGCACGACTTACGCCAGTATGTTTGCGATGTCTACGCTGTCTCTGCTGCCGGTTTTTCTGATTTTCTTATTCTTCAATAAATATCTCGTCCAAGGAATCAGTACAAGCGGCTTGAAAGGCTGAATATGAAAAAGCCAATAGAGGAGATGTTTCTTTACAAGATCAACTACTATTTCTGTCGGATTTTTTTAACCAGTCTTATCAGTCATGGTCTTTTCGCTTTTTTTCTAGGATGTTTTTTCACTTTAGGATTAACGCTTTCTGCTCATGTTATCTATCTGATTTATTTTTTGATGATGTATCCTGCTTATTATCTATCTGCCCATTATTTGGCGGAAAAGAAGGTAGGTTGGCGGAAAGAAAAAATCAAAAGGTCATGTTTCATTGTTGCGTTGTTTCAGCTGTTCGTTCTTATTTTTGCAGCTGATTGGTATTTGTTCATAGAAAAGGCTGATGCTTGGTATCTGATTCCTTTTCTATTGTGTCTGTTGCTTTTTGTATCCCATGGTTTTTTTAGTACGCTAATTGATGTCTGCAAAGAAGAGAAAGCAGATAGTCTTATTTATTTGATCAAAAGGAATATCTGGCTGTTGTCAAAAAACGTCAAAGGGTTTCTGTGGTATTTCTGTCTTTTGTATGGGCTGTTTTGGTGTATACAGTATGATTTTTTACTTGCTGCATTGCTGTATCCTGGACTGCCGTTTGTCACGGCATGCTGGTTAAAAGAAAAGGAGAATGAGTTTAAATGAAGAAAAAATATGTACAAGTCGGTCTTGGCGGAAGAGCTCGCTTTTTTTATGAGGCAATTGCCTCTACGTATCATCAAACTTGTGAACTGGTCGGTTTTTGTGATGTGTCTCAAACAAGAATGGATTATGCAAATCGAGTACTTGTGAACAAGTATGGACAGAAGAAAGTAAAGACATGTATGCCATCGCAATTTGAACAGCTACTGGATGATGTACAGCCAGATGAAGTCATTATTACGTCAGTAGATCGAACGCATCATGATTATATCATCCGTGCAATGAGAAAAGGGTATGATGTTATTTGCGAAAAACCTCTGACTATTGATGAGGAAAAAGCGCAAGAAATAATAACTGTCCAAAAACAAACGGGAAGGAATCTGCGAGTCACTTTCAATTATCGTTATGCGCCATATCACACGAAGATAAAGGAACTGCTGGAAAAAGACATAATCGGCGATGTTTTCTCTATCCACTTTGAATGGTTGCTGAATACGCAGCACGGGGCAGATTATTTCAGAAGATGGCATCGAAATAAACACAATAGTGGCGGACTTCTCGTGCACAAATCTACCCATCATTTTGATCTGGTGAACTTTTGGTTGAGTAGCCAGCCAAAAAAGGTATTCGCATTTGGTGGATTGAATTTTTATGGAATGCATAATGCGGAAAAACGCGGAGTAGAAACATTTTACAGTCGATGCTATGGAAGCGAACTAGCCAAAAATGATCCATTTGCTATAGATCTATCAGCCAATGAGGAATTACGAGAAATGTATTTGGAAGCAGAAGAAGACAGTGGATACATTCGTGATCGCAGTGTATTTTCCGATGATATCTCTATTGAAGATACGTTAGGAGTGACGGTCAAATACGAGACTGGTACGATATTGACGTATTCGCTAAATGCGTATATGCCGTGGGAAGGATTCAATGTTTCTTTTAATGGCAGCAAAGGACGGATCGAAATGAAAGTGATCGAAAAGTCCTATATCAACGCTGGTGGAGATAAAACAGACGAGGGAGCAGCCGTTCTTCAGTCCATCCAGGTCTATCCGATGTTCGGTGAACCCTATGAGGTAATCGTTGAACAAGAAGCAGGCGGACATGGCGGAGGAGATCCACGTTTGTTGGATGATCTATTTGGCGAAGCAAAGGAAGAAGATCCGTGGAATCGAGCAGCAACTCACGTAGATGGTATCCTGTCGATCTTGACAGGAATTGCAGCAAATCACTCTATTGCTTCAGGAAAAGCAGTGGCGATTGACGAACTTGTCAGCTTCAAGGAATAAGAAGGAATTTACGAAAATTATTTCCTGTACGTTATAAATCTGTGCGCTATTGCCGTAGGTTGTCTTTGGAACACTATTTATTCGAAAGAAGGGTTGTGACACGTTTTTTTTCACAATCCTTTTTGTGTGGAATAGAATTTTTGGATAAGTGAAAATAAAAATAACTATTTAAACCCGAACAAAAAGGAGTAATGCATTAAAAATCATTAGATTTTACAAAAAAATAAGTAAACCACGTTGTCAGTTTCAGAAAGTAGTGTTAGACTATTTTCAATATTTGAAACAACATTCTTTATTCAAATATGTCAAACTGCCTTCACGTGCAAAACAGTTGCAAGAAAATGATTTTACACTATTATTAGTTTTACATACCTACTTATATATCGTCATAATATGGATGACAGTTTCTAGCCAGTACCGTAAATGCTGGACTATAAGTAAAAGATTGGCTATTTCACCCTTCTTTTCTTATGATAAAGTGGAGGGTGTTTTTCTTTAACAGAAACATAGTAGGTTTTTGCACAAAAGCGGTTTTTTGGTATTAATAAATGATAAAGGAGCAAATAAAGTGAAAGAATTAGTTGAACGTATTCAAAAAGACGGACGTATATTAGGCGAGGGCGTACTAAAAGTCGACAGTTTCGTCACTCACCAAGTAGACCCTGTATTGATGGAACAAATGGGACAACGGTTTGCAGAAGTATTTAAAGAACAAGGGATCACGAAAGTTGTGACCATTGAATCTTCTGGGATCGCACCAGCTTTATTTGCTGCAAAAGAATTAGGTGTTCCAATGATCTTCGCCAGAAAAGCAAAAAGCTTGACGATGGATGAAGAATTATTGACGGCTTCTGTTTATTCTTTTACGAAACAAGTGACAAGTACGATTTCTATTTCTCGTAAATTCTTATCTTCAGAAGATAAAGTATTGATTATTGACGATTTCTTGGCAAACGGACAAGCGGCAAAAGGATTGATTGAATTATGCCAGCAAGCTGGAGCTCAAGTAGAAGGAATCGGGATCGTCATTGAAAAGTCTTTCCAAGATGGACGTCAGTTGCTTGAAGAAATGGGATTGAGAGTCGTTTCTCTTGCACGTATCGCTTCCTTGACGAATGGACAAGTTGAGTTTCTTGAGGAGGACGCATAAACGTGGAAAAAGAAACACAAAATGGAAAAGCCGCGGTTTTAGGGCTGCAGCATCTATTAGCGATGTATGCAGGAGCAGTAGCGGTGCCTCTTTTGATCGGTACAGGACTAGGCTTTAATCAAGAACAGATGACTTACTTGATTTCAATTGATATCTTTATGTGTGGATTAGCAACATTATTGCAATTGACCGTTAACCGATTTTTCGGAATTGGCTTGCCTGTTGTTTTAGGATGTGCGATCCAAGCAGTAGCGCCGCTGATCTTGATCGGAACTAATGAAGGAGTAGGAGCTATTTACGGATCTATTATCGCTTCAGGTATCTTTGTTGTGTTAGTTTCAGGTATCTTTTCTAAAATCAAGAAATTATTCCCGCCTTTAGTAACAGGAACGGTTATCACCGTTATTGGTTTGACATTGATTCCAGTAGCAATTGAAAAAATGGGTGGCGGTAATGCAACAGCGGCTGATTTTGGTGACAAAACAAATCTACTACTTGCATTTGTGACGATTCTCCTCATTGTAGGTGTGCAAATGTTGGCAAAAGGGTTCATTCGTTCCATCGCGGTATTGATTGGTTTAGTCGGTGGAAGCATCTTAGCTGCTTTCAGGGGAATGATCGATCTGAGTGCGATTGGAGATGCACCGTTGTTCCATGTCCCACAACCCTTTTATTTTGGTAAGCCAACTTTTGATGTATGGTCGATTTTACTGATGATCATCATTTCTATGGTCAGCATGGTAGAATCAACGGGTGTATATTTTGCGCTTGGTGACATTACTGGAAAGAATGTTGGAGAAGAAGAATTGAAAAAAGGATATCGTGCAGAAGGACTTGCCGTTATCTTAGGCGGTATTTTCAATACATTCCCTTACACAGGCTTTTCTCAAAATGTCGGATTGGTTCAACTTTCGGGTATCAAAACGAGAAAACCTATCTACTTCTCTGCGTTCTTCTTGATTGTTTTAGGATTATTCCCTAAAATCGGTGCGTTAGCACAAATCATTCCTGAGCCGGTACTTGGTGGAGGAATGTTAGTCATGTTCGGGATGGTGGCAGTCCAAGGAATCCGTATGCTGTTGGAAGTTGATTTCAGCAATGATAAAAATCTATTGATTGTTGCTGTTTCTGTTGGATTTGGGCTAGGTTTCAATATTACGCCGACATTATTCAGTCAAATGCCTCAAACATTGCAAATGTTCACTGGCAATGGCATCGTAATGAGTAGTATTACGGCGATCATATTGAATCTGATCTTTAATGGTTTAAAAAAAGATGAAGAAATAGTAGAAGAAGCCTTCAAAAAATAATGAAGTAAAAGAAAAGTTGTGAAACCAGCGTTTTGAGTGAATAGCGAGGATCAGCTGATTGAATACCATTTATATTAAAAAAGGATGTGACATCACTTTTGTCACATTCTTTTTTTATGCCTTCGACAAACACGAACAATAAAATGGTTTTCTTTATCAATATTCGAAATTTCTTTGACATCAAAAAATACGATTGTTAAAATATGGGTGTAGAAAAACTGGGAGGAAAAACAATGACAGCAAAAATCTCTGTGATTATGGGGAGTACTTCAGATTGGGAAACAATGAAAGAAGCATGTCAAATATTGGAAGAATTCGGTGTGTCTTATGAAAAAAAAGTCGTTTCTGCTCATCGCACACCAGATTTGATGTTTGAATATGCACAAAGCGCTCGAGAAAAAGGAATCAAAATCATTATTGCAGGAGCAGGTGGAGCCGCCCATCTACCGGGGATGGTTGCGGCAAAAACAACTTTGCCGGTTATCGGCGTACCGGTCCAATCACGAACATTAAATGGTTTAGATTCGCTTCTGTCGATTGTTCAAATGCCTGGAGGCGTGCCTGTGGCTACTACGGCAATCGGAAAAGCTGGAGCAATTAATGCTGGACTACTTGCGATACAGATGCTTTCCATGTATGATTTAGAATTGGAGGCTAAATTGGCTGAAAGACGTTCAATGTTGGCTAAAACTGTTATAGAAAGTAGTGATCAACTTGGTTAAACCTTTGTTGCCTGGTTCAACGATCGGGATCGTCGGCGGCGGTCAATTAGGTCGTATGATGGCGATTAGTGCAAAAGAAATGGGCTTTAAAGTAGGTGTGCTGGATCCTGTAAGTGATTGTCCAGCCGCACAAGTTGCAGATTGGCACATTGAAAGTGTCTATGATGACACCTTTGCGCTGAAAGAGCTTGCTAGAAGAACAGATGTCATTACCTATGAATTTGAAAATGTCAGTGTAGAGGCGCTAAATGCGATCTTACCCATGTCATTTATTCCTCAAGGGACAGACTTGCTTGCGATTACGCAAGACCGCCTATTGGAAAAATCTTTTTTGGAAACGAACAACATCGTGATTGCTCCTTATGCAACGATCGTCAGTCCGACAGATATCCAAGATGCGATTGACGGGATCGGTTATCCTTGCGTTTTGAAAACCACTCGAGGCGGTTATGATGGCAAAGGGCAGTATGTTTTGAAAAGTCGGGCAGACTTGGCCCCTGCAATGGATCTTTTAAGAGAAGGAACCTGTGTTTTAGAAGCTTGGATCCCATTTGAAAAAGAGATTTCGATCATGGTGGCAGGAAATGGACAAGGAGATTTCACAACTTTTCCGGTCGTGGAAAACATCCATCGAAACAACATTCTGCACGAAACGATTGCTCCAGCCGCGATTGCTCAGGATGTGATCGAGGAGGCTGAGCGTATTGCCCGTGTGATTGCAGAAGCAGTAAGCCTTTCAGGTGCTCTAGGGGTAGAAATGTTTTTAACAAAAACAGGCGGGTTATATGTGAATGAATTAGCCCCTCGTCCTCACAATTCTGGGCATTATTCTATCGAAGCTTGTTCTATGAGTCAGTTCGATGCCCATATTCGAGGGATTTGCGGCTGGCCATTAGGAGAAAAAGTGCGTCTGACAAGCAATGCAGTGATGGTCAATGTTTTGGGAGAACAACTGTTGGAAAGCTATCGCTTGATTGAGAATAAGCCAGACTGGCAATTCCATTTCTATGGAAAAAAACAAGCGAAAAAAGGTCGCAAGATGGGACATATCACTATCTTGACAGAAGACATCCAGCAAACGCTGGAAGAAATCAAACAAACGAATATTTGGGATTAGAGGAGAAAAAACATGTTAGAACGTTATACACGCCCTGAAATGGGGAATATCTGGACGGAAGAGAACAAATACCGTGCGTGGCTCGAAGTCGAGATTTTAGCAGATGAAGCTTGGGCAGAACTTGGTGAAATCCCGCAAGAAGATGTGAAAAAAATCCGCGAGCATGCATCATTTGATATCGATCGGATCTTGGAAATCGAAAAATCAACACGCCATGATGTCGTTGCTTTTACACGAGCAGTTTCTGAAACATTGGGAGAAGAAAGAAAATGGGTCCATTATGGTCTAACAAGTACGGATGTCGTAGATACTGCTTATGGCTATCTCATCAAGCAAGCAAATGATATTTTACGGGAAGACTTGAAACGTTTTACGGAAATCATTGGCGAAAAAGCAAAAGAACACAAATATACAGTGATGATGGGTCGAACACACGGTGTCCATGCTGAACCAACTACTTTTGGATTGAAACTTGCCACATGGTATTCAGAAATGAAACGGAACATCGAACGATTCGAACATGCGGCAAAAGGAGTAGAAGCAGGAAAAATCTCAGGAGCAGTGGGGACGTTCGCAAATATCCCGCCATTTATTGAAGAGTATGTATGTAAACAATTGGGGATCCGTCCGCAAGAAATCTCTACTCAAGTTCTCCCTCGGGATCTCCATGCTGAATATTTCTCAGCGATGGCGCTTATTGCTACAAGTATTGAACGCTTTGCAACAGAGATACGCGGATTGCAAAAGTCTGAAACACGTGAAGTAGAAGAGTTTTTTGCGAAAGGTCAAAAAGGTTCTTCTGCTATGCCGCACAAAAGGAATCCGATCGGTTCAGAAAATATGGCTGGTCTAGCCAGAGTGGTGCGCGGACACATGGTCACTGCCTATGAAAATGTCACATTATGGCATGAAAGAGATATCTCTCATTCTTCAGCCGAACGAATCATCTTGCCTGATACCACGATTTTATTGAATTACATGTTAAATCGTTTTGGCAATATCGTTAAAAATCTAACGGTCTTTCCTGAAAACATGAAGCGGAATATGTCTGCAACATTTGGTTTGATTTATAGCCAGCGCGTTATGCTGAAATTGATCGATAAGGGAATGACAAGAGAAGAAGCTTATGATCTTGTTCAGCCAAAAACTGCGTATGCTTGGGACAACCAAGTTCAGTTCCGCCCACTGTTAGAAGAAGATCCGACCATCACATCGGTATTATCTAAAGAAGAAATAGATGATGCCTTTGATTATCATCATCATTTGAAAAACGTTGACGTGATATTCAAACGAGTAGGTTTGGAATAAAGAAGAGTGAGTTGCAAAGTTCAATTAAAATAGAATAGCAAAAATAACCAAAAAAGAAGCAGATCCGTTAGCGGTTCTGCTTCTTTTAGTTTATTATGTTTTCTTATCAATGATAGGAACCTGATTGATAGGAACCTGATTTTAAAAGCGACTACCTCTTTACCGTGCCTCTTTACATACAAAAAAATAGAGGAATTAAGCGTAAATGGCTTGGCTATTATAACTAAAATGCTGGTTATGGAGATATTGCAGCAAATTTTCGAGAAAAGTATATTCCATCTCTTGTCCATTAAATAAGATTTGGATACGATAGTGATTTTTGAAACGTTTCTGCTCGTGGATCTGACTGATTAAAAGTTCGCCTTTGTGTTCTGTCCGATAACTAAAAGTCCTTTTACGGCATTCAGCGCAACGCTTAGCTGCTCGGCGGATTTTCCGAAAGGTATAAAAACTAGTATCTTTATTGCATAAATAAACGTCTTTGATCGACAACAAATCATTATATAGACAGGAACGTTCCTCAGCCGTTAATTCTGATAAAAAAAGCTGACCTTGTTTTATTGCATCTTCCATCGGCAAGTGCCTCCTCGATCCAGTTATCCAAATTTTTAGTTAATTTTAATATACCATCATTATATATAAATGTAAACGCTTGTTGATGAGGGAATTTTTGTACTTACAATAAAACACGAACATTAAAAGAATCTAATGCCTTTAATGTACATATTTATATTGATTTCTAAAAAGATGATTGTTAAAATTCAAAGTGAAAACACGAACAAAAATCGATGTATTTGCTTTCAATGTAAATAAAAAGGAGAGTCAGACATGGAGAAAAAAGAACTTCTGTACGAAGGGAAAGCCAAAAAATTATATCTTACCTCTGATGAAAACTTGATTTGGGTAGAATACTTAGATCAGGCGACTGCGTTGAATGGCGCGAGGAAAGATCAGATAAGTGGAAAAGGAGAATTGAATAATCAAATCACAAGTACGATTTTCCGCTATCTGACCCAGCGAGGAATAAAAAACCATTTTATTGAACAATTATCTAAAACCGAACAATTAGTAAAAAAAGTACAAATCATCCCTCTGGAAGTGGTTATCCGAAATATTGCAGCAGGAAGTTTCTCAAAACGTCTAGGTGTTCCTGAAGGCAAAAAATTAATCGAGCCAATCGTTGAATTCTACTATAAGGATGATCAGTTGGATGATCCTTTTGTCAATGAAGACCATATCTATTACTTGCAACTGGCAAAACCGGAAGAAATCAGTGAGCTGAAAACCCAAGCATTAGCTATCAATAAAATTTTGATCGAATTATTTGCTAAGGTTGGTCTGGTTTTAGTGGATTTCAAGCTTGAGTTTGGTCGGTCGAATGGAAAAATGTTGCTTGCGGACGAAGTAACACCGGATACTTGCCGATTATGGGATGAACGTACGAATGAACATATGGACAAAGACGTTTACCGCAGAGGCTTAGGTGATCTGATTCCAGTCTATCAAGAAGTATATAACCGTCTATCGGAACTAACTGAAGAAAAGGAGCGAGTATGATGTATTTCGTAAAAGTTTATGTAACCTATAAAGATTCAGTGTTAGATCCTCAAGGAGAGGCAGTAAAAAAAGCAGTCCATCGTATGGGATATGAAACAATCGAAGATATCCGTATCGGAAAATACTTTGAGATACAACTTGCTGATACAGAAGAACCAATCGATACAGTGATTGAAACGATTTGTGACAAGTTGCTTGCAAATGTAAATATGGAAACATACCGATATGAAATCAAAAAAATGGAGGAAGTATAACATGAAATTTGCGGTCATCGTTTTTCCAGGTTCAAATTGTGACGCAGATATGTTATGGGCAATTCGCGAGATCATGGGCGCTGATGCCGAATTTGTACGGCATGATGAGTCCTCTTTAGAAGGATTTGATGGGGTTTTACTGCCGGGAGGATTCTCCTATGGTGACTATTTGAGATGCGGTGCGATTGCTCGGTTTTCTACAATCATGGAAGAAGTGATTCGTTTTGCTGAAGAAGGGAAACCCATATTCGGTACATGTAATGGATTCCAGATATTGACAGAAGCTGGACTGTTGCCAGGTGTACTGAGACGAAATGAGTCTTTGCATTTTATTTGTAAAACTGTACCATTGAAAGTCAACCCTAAGACAGCCTTTACTTCAGAATATGAAGCAGATGAAATAATCTCTCTTCCAGTTGCTCACGGGGAAGGAAATTATTTCTGTGACGAAGAAACACTTGAAGAACTGAAGGAAAATAATCAGATCGTCTTTACTTATAATGACAACATCAACGGCAGCGTGGAAAACATTGCAGGGATTACGAATAAAGCGGGGAATGTGTTAGGAATGATGCCTCATCCAGAACGTGCAGTAGAAGACTTGCTAGGATCAGAAGATGGGAAACGGTTCTTTGCTTCCATTTTAAAAAACTTCGGAAAGGTGACCGTATAGATGAAAACATTGAATGAACCGACAGCTGAAGAGATCAAGAAAAAAAGAATCTATGCCGAATGGGGATTGACTGATGAAGAATATCGAATGATCGAAGAAGATATCTTAGGAAGAATGCCTAATTATACGGAAACTGGACTGTTTTCTGTTATGTGGAGCGAACATTGTTCCTATAAAAATTCTAAACCGGTTCTACGCAAATTTCCTACTAGTGGACCTCATGTCTTGCAAGGCCCTGGAGAAGGCGCAGGTATCGTCGACATCGGTGATGGACTAGCAGTTGTCTTCAAAGCAGAAAGTCACAACCATCCCTCAGCCGTGGAGCCTTATGAAGGAGCTGCGACAGGAGTTGGCGGAATCATCAGAGATATTTTCAGCATGGGGGCTCGTCCAATTGCGCTGCTAGATTCATTGAGATTCGGCGAATTAGATAATCCAAGAACAAAATATTTACTAGAAGAAGTAGTTGCAGGTATCGGCGGATACGGCAATTGTATCGGCATACCGACTGTAGGTGGCGAAATTGCATTTGATCCTTGTTATGAAGGAAATCCATTAGTCAATGCAATGTGTGTAGGTTTGATTGAACACAAAGATATCCAGAAAGGGCAAGCCGCTGGTGTCGGCAATTCGATCATGTATGTAGGAGCAAAAACAGGTCGCGACGGCATCCACGGCGCAACTTTTGCCTCAGAAGAATTTAGTCAAGAAGAAGAACAGCAACGTTCTGCTGTACAAGTAGGCGATCCTTTTATGGAAAAGCTGCTGCTTGAAGCGTGTTTGGAATTAATCTTGCATCATTCGGATTCTCTAGTAGGTATACAGGATATGGGAGCAGCAGGACTTGTTTCATCTAGTGCGGAAATGGCTTCAAAAGCTGGTTCAGGACTTATATTGACATTAGACGAAGTCCCACAAAGAGAAACTGGAATGACGCCTTATGAAATGATGCTATCCGAATCACAAGAACGGATGTTGATTTGTGTCAAATCAGGAGAGGAGGAAAAAATCCAAGAACTATTTCAGAAGTATGATCTAGATGCAGTCACTATCGGTAAAGTAACAGACGACGGGCAATATCGTCTATATCATCAAGGGAAAGAAGTAGCGAATCTGCCAGTCGATGCGCTGGCTGAAGATGCGCCAGTCTATCATAAAGAGATGAAAGAACCAGCTCGAATCGCAGATTTTCAGCGGTTGGCTCCTTATCAGCCGGTTATTGAAGAACCTGGACAAGTATTGCTTGATCTGCTGCAACAACCGACGATTGCTTCGAAACGTTCAATCTACGAAACTTATGATTCACAAGTACAAACCAATACAGTTGTCTGTCCAGGAAGCGATGCGGCTGTGATGAGAGTCAGAGGGACGAACAAAGCATTAGCGATGACCACAGACTGCAACGCTCGTTATCTCTATTTGGATCCAAAAGTCGGAGGACAAATAGCAGTGGCAGAAGCAGCTAGAAATATCATTGCTAGCGGTGGCAGACCCTTGGCGATCACCGACTGCCTGAACTATGGTTCTCCTGATAAACCAGAAGTTTTTTGGGAATTATCGACTTCAGCTGACGGCATTGCTGCTGCGTGTGAAACGTTAGGAACTCCTGTTATTTCAGGAAATGTCTCTTTATATAATGAAACGGACGGTCAAGCAATCTATCCAACACCGATGATCGGTATGGTCGGATTGATCGAGGATCATGAACATATCACTACTCAGGAATTCAAAAAATCAGGGGATCTAATCTATATATTAGGCAAGACGTTTGCAGATTTTGATGGCAGTGAATTACAAAAGATGCAGCTTGGAAGAATCGAAGGGGTGATTCGAAACTTTGATCTAGCCGTTGAAAAGAAAAACCAGGAGTTAGTATTGACAGCCATCCAAAACGGATTGATCGAAAGTGCCCATGACTGTTCAGAAGGTGGCTTGGCAATTGCACTGGCAGAATCAGCTTTCAAATATCAGTTAGGTTTATCTGTGCAGTTTGGCTTGCCCTCTGCACAATTGTTTGCAGAAACTCAATCAAGATTTGTATTGACAGTTGCACCGGAAAACCAGACACGATTCGAAGAAATGATGGGAGATGCTGCTTTTTTAGCAGGTAAGGTGACGGATGAAGCGATAATCGAAATTTCAGCAACTGACGGTCAAATCAAAATAGAAACAGCAGTAGCAAGAAAGTGCTGGGAGGATGCAATCGTATGTCTTATGAAGTGAAGAGTTTAAATGAAGAATGCGGGATCTTCGGTGTTTGGGGTCATCCAGACGCCGCTAGTGTGGCATACTTCGGGCTCCATAGTCTTCAGCATCGAGGACAAGAAGGTGCGGGTATCGTGTCCAATGATCGAGGAAAGCTCATGGGTCATCGAGACCTGGGTCTACTTTCTGAGGTATTCAAAGATCAAAGAAAATTGCAGCAGTTAACAGGAGAAGCTGCAATCGGACATGTACGTTATGCAACAGCAGGCAATGGAAGTGTGGACAATATTCAGCCTTTTCTATTCAAATTTCATGATCAGTCGATCGGCTTAGCGCATAATGGTAACTTGATCAATGCTCGCTCCCTTAGAAAAGAGTTAGAGGAAAATGGGGCGATCTTCCATTCCAACTCCGATACGGAGATATTGATGCATTTGATCCGACGAAGTGAAGAAACAGATTTTTTAAATAAATTGAAAAGTGCTTTAAATGAAGTCAAAGGTGGCTTTGCCTATTTATTAATGACAGAAACGGCAATGATTGCCGCTTTGGACCCGAATGGTTTTCGTCCATTAGCAATCGGACAAATGAAAAACGGAGCATACGTGATTGCCTCGGAAACTTGTGCATTAGAAGTTATTGGGGCACGTTTCATAAGAGATGTCCAGCCTGGTGAGATAGTGATCATCAATGACGAAGGAATCCAGATCGATTGCTTTACGAAGGACACGCAGCTTTCTATTTGTTCGATGGAATATATCTATTTTGCCAGACCGGATTCAAATATCGCAGGGATCAATGTGCATACTGCACGGAAAAACATGGGACGGAATTTAGCGAAAGAATCGCCAGTAAAAGCAGACATGGTCGTTGGTGTACCTAATTCTTCTTTGTCAGCCGCAAGCGGTTATGCAGAAGCTAGCGGTATCCCTTACGAAATTGGATTAGTAAAAAATCAATACATTGCCCGAACATTTATCCAGCCGACGCCAGAACTAAGAGAGCAAGGCGTCCGAATGAAATTATCTGCTGTACGCGGGGTAGTGGAAGGGAAAAAGGTGATTATGGTTGATGATTCGATTGTTCGGGGCACGACAAGCAGACGGATCGTCCATCTTTTGAAAGAAGCAGGAGCAAAAGAAGTACATGTGAGGATTGCTTCTCCTCCTTTGAAATATCCGTGTTTTTATGGGATTGATATTCAAACGCGTAAAGAACTCATTGCGGCCAATCACACGATTGATGAAATCAAAGAATGTATCGGTGCAGATTCTTTAGGTTTTTTAAGTGAAGAGGGTCTGATCGAATCGATTGGTCTAGAAAAAGATGCTCCGTATTCAGGATTGTGTATGGCTTATTTCAACGGAGATTATCCGACGCCGTTATATGACTATGAAGAAAAATATCAGGAATCACTAAAAGAAAAAGTATCGTTCTTTTAAAAGCAGATCAAGAAGGGAGCATATGAAGCCAATGGCAAATGCATACGCAAAAGCTGGCGTAGATGTCGAAGCTGGATATGAAGTAGTAGAACGGATCAAGAAGCATGTCAGAAAAACGGAACGATTAGGCGTGATGGGCGCTATAGGAGGATTCGGCGGCTGTTTCGATTTATCGGTCTTTCAATTAAAAGAGCCAGTCCTTGTTTCGGGGACCGATGGTGTAGGGACGAAATTAGCAGTAGCAATCGAGGCAGACAAACACGATACGATCGGAATCGACTGCGTAGCGATGTGTGTCAATGATATCTTAGCACAAGGGGCAGAGCCGTTGTATTTTTTAGATTACTTAGCAACGGGGAAAAATGATCCGACACGTTTAGAAAATGTAGTAAAAGGTGTAGCAGATGGGTGTGTTCAAGGAAATATGGCACTGATCGGCGGAGAGACAGCTGAAATGCCCGGTATGTACTCAGGAAATGATTATGATTTAGCCGGATTTGCTGTAGGGATAGCTGAAAAATCTCAATTATTGACAGGAGAAACAATCAACCCAGGAGACGTTTTGCTTGGAATAGCATCTAGCGGTATCCATTCAAATGGGTACTCTCTTGTTCGCAAAATTTTCTTTGAGCAGCAGCAGTTTTCTTTATCATCAAACCTGCCAGAATTGAAAAAAACACTTGGCGAAGTATTACTTGAACCAACGAAAATCTATGTTTCTGCCTTGCTTCCCTTGATCAAAGAAAAGAAAATCAAAGGAGCTGCACATATCACCGGTGGAGGGTTTGTAGAAAATATCCCGCGAATGTTGCCAGAATCTATGGCTGCTGAAATCAAACTTGGCACATGGCCGATCCTTCCGATCTTCGGCTGTTTACAAAAATATGGTGAGATTCCTATGATGGAGATGTATGAAATATTCAATATGGGCATTGGGATGGTCTTAGCAGTCGAGGAAGCAAAAGTAAAAGAAATCGTACACGAGATTGAGCAAGCTGGCGAAAAAGTTTATGAAATCGGAAAAGTGATCGCCAAAGAAAAACATCGTGTGGTATTTACAGGAGAAGAACGATGAGAATCGCTGTTTTTGCTTCTGGAAACGGAAGCAACTTTCAAGCGCTAGCAGATTATTTATCGAAAAAAGGATTGGAAGCTTCGATTGACTGGTTGTTTTGTGATCAGCCTGCAGCATATGTTTTGAAACGTGCAGTCGCATTGGATGTACCGGCAGATTGTTTTTCACCTAAAGAATTTGACTCCAAAAAAGAGTATGAAGCAGCGATTTTGCATAAATTGAAAGAAAAAAAGATCGATTTGATCGTATTAGCTGGATACATGCGAATCATTGGACCAGTATTGCTGGAAAATTATGATAAAAGAATCATCAATATCCATCCATCTCTTTTACCTGCATTCCCTGGTTTGCATGGCATTCGTGATGCATTTGAAGCTGGAGTAAAAGAAACGGGTGTCACAATCCATTATATCGACCAAGGTGTAGATACTGGACCAATCATCCGGCAGGAAAAAGTGAGGATCGAACAGGAGGACACGTTCGATTCTTTAGAAGAAAAAATCCATAGAATAGAGCATCGGATCTATCCAGAAGTGATTAGTGAAATTATTGAAAATGGAGGCTATCTGAAATGACAAGAGCATTGATCAGTGTATCAGATAAAACTGGGATTGTAGCATTTGCCCAAGGTTTGGTTGAACAAGGAGTAGAAATCATTTCAACAGGAGGAACAAAGCATGCGTTGGATCAAGCTGGGATCAAAACGCTTTCGATCGAAGAAGTGACGGGGTTTCCTGAAATGATGGATGGACGTGTCAAAACACTGCATCCTAAAATCCATGGTGGTCTTTTAGGAAGACGCGATCTCCCTAGCCATATGGAGGCAATGGAAACGGAAAATATCCAACCAATCGACTTTGTTTGTGTCAATTTATATCCTTTCAAAGAAACGATTATGAAACCAAATGTCGAAATAGCAGAAGCTATTGAAAACATTGATATCGGTGGTCCTAGTATGCTCCGTAGTGCAGCAAAAAACCATGAATTTGTCACCGCTGTTGTTGATCCATCTGACTATGAAGAAGTACTTTCAGAATTACGTCAGTATGGGCATACTTCACTTTCTTTCAGACAAAAACTAGCGGCAAAAGTCTTTCGTCATACTGCTGCATATGATGCACTGATCGCTCAATACTTGACGGATTGGGTGGAAGAAAAAGAACCGGAAAAATTGACACTTACGTATGAACGAAAACAAACGCTTCGTTACGGTGAAAATAGCCATCAAGCCGCTGCCTTTTATCAGTCCGCTCTTCTGGAAAAATATTCGATTGCAGCAGCAAAACAACTCCATGGGAAAGAACTTTCTTATAATAATATCCGAGATGCAGATGCTGCGTTACGGATCATGAAGGAATATGACGAACCAACGGTAGTCGCCTTGAAACACATGAATCCTTGTGGTATTGGGATAGCATCTACGATTTTAGAAGCGTGGGAAGCAGCATATGAAGCAGATCCTGTTTCAATCTTTGGTGGGATCATCGTTTTGAATCGAGAAGTAGATCTGCCAACAGCAGAACAGATGCATAAGCTGTTTCTAGAAATCATCATTGCCCCTTCTTATACAAAAGAAGCTTTGGAATTACTGCAAAAAAAGAAAAACATCCGATTACTGACAGTAGACTTTGCGCAAGAAGAAAATCAAAATCGAGAAGAAACGGTCTCAGTCTTAGGTGGACTTCTTGTACAAGATCAAGATCTGGCAATGGAAAACGAAGAAGAATGGAAAGTCGTGACAAAACGTAAGCCGACTCCAGCAGAAGCAAAAGCATTAGCGTTTGCTTGGAAAGCTGTCAAACATGTGAAATCTAATGCGATCGTACTGGCAAACGAACGTCAGACAGTAGGAATCGGAGCCGGGCAGATGAATCGAGTCGGTTCAGTAAAAATTGCGATTGAACAAGCGCAAGAGAAAATGGAAGGTGCAGTTTTAGCTAGCGATGCTTATTTCCCAATGGATGATTCAGTTGAATATGCAGCCAAACATGGTATAAAAGCAATCATTCAGCCAGGTGGAAGTATCAAAGACCAAGATTCTATTGATATGGCGAATAAATACGATCTAGCAATGGTCTTTACTGATGTTCGGCATTTTAGACATTAGAGAGGAGTCGGATAAATGAACATTTTGGTGATCGGTGCAGGTGGTCGTGAACATGCAATAAGTAAAAAACTTTTAGACAGTCCGAAGGTGGATACTGTGTATTGTGCGCCAGGAAATCCTGGAATGACAAAGGATGGCATCAATTGTGTCGCTATCAGTGAACAAGATCATTCAGCATTAATTCATTTTGTTAAGAATGAGGCGATTGATTGGAGTATCGTTGGTCCTGAAGTTCCTTTATTAAATGGGATCGTCGATGATTTCATGGCGGAAGGATTGAAAATCTTCGGTCCGACAAAAGCAGCAGCTCTGATCGAAGGTTCGAAAAGTTTTGCTAAACAATTGATGGAGACGTATCAGATCCCGACAGCTAAATCCAGAAGTTTTGAATGTTACGAAAAAGCAGCAGCGTATATCAAAGAAAACGGTGCGCCAATCGTAGTGAAAGCGGATGGCTTAGCAGCTGGAAAAGGTGTAGTCGTGGCTACAACAGTGAAAGAAGCGCTGGATGCGGCAGAACAAATGTTGAACCAGCATCGATTTGGGAACAGCAGCAAAAAAATCGTCGTAGAAGAGTTTTTGGCAGGAGAAGAATTCTCCCTTTTGGCGTTTGTCCGTGATACCAAGGTGTATCCGATGGTCATTTCGCAAGATCATAAGCGGGCATTTGATAACGATAAAGGGCCAAATACAGGCGGGATGGGTGCTTATTCACCAGTACCGCAAATTCCAAAAAAGATGATTGAAAAAGCTGTGGAAGAAGTTTTAAAACCGGCGGCTTTGGGAATGAAAGAACTAGGACGCTCTTTCACGGGTGTTTTATATGCGGGTTTGATTGCTACGAAGGAAGGACCAAAAGTGATCGAATTCAATGCGCGTTTCGGTGATCCTGAAACGCAAGTCGTTCTTTCTCGGTTGAAGAGTGACTTTGCACAAGTAATCGATGATTTATTAGAGAATCGTGCAGTAGAGTTAAAGTGGCAGCAAGAAGGATACAATGTAGGCGTTGTGGTGGCAGCTGCCGGTTACCCCGAAGAATATGAGACAGGAATGGTTCTACCAGATTTTCTGGAAGAAGAGCTTTCTGTTTACTATGCTGGAGTTTCCTCAAATAACGGCAAACTAGTTGGAACAGGAGGACGCCTTTATCTAGTAGAAGCATACGGTGAGACGATCAAAGAAGCACAGGAAAAAATCTACACCGCGTTAATGGATAAAACGACAGATGGAACATTTTATCGTACAGATATTGGAGAAAAAGCTGCCAATAGCGAACTGGTCGTGAAGTAAATCAGCTGCTTCCATTTATAAAAAAAATACAACAAATATAGTCGGAAGCGCCGATTTTAGTGAAGCCTTTTCATAAAGAGTGTGGTACACTTTTGTTGTGTATATAAATAAGGAGGAGTTCAGATGAAAAAAATTCAATTAGGTACTTCTGATCAGAAAGCAGCTGCAGTGATCTTAGGCTGTATGCGTATCAACAATGCGGAAGATCCAGTAAAAGTGATTGAGACAGCTTATGAAAACGGCATTGATTTTTTTGACCATGCAGATATTTATGGGAACGGTGAATGTGAAGAAATCTTTGCAGATGCTCTAGCAAAAACATCAATCAAACGAGAAGATCTTTTTATTCAAACAAAATGTGGAATCGTTCCAGGTGTGATGTTTGATTTTTCTAAAAAACATATCATTGAATCTGTGGAAAAAAGTTTGACCCGTCTGAAAATGGATTATGTGGATGCTTTACTTCTTCATCGTCCAGATACATTGGTGGAACCAGAAGAGGTAGCTGAAGCGTTTGATGAATTGGAACGATCAGGTAAAGTCCGTTATTTTGGTGTCAGCAATCAAAAACCAATGCAAATCGAATTGCTGAAAAAATATGTTCGTCAACCATTAGTAGCTAATCAGCTGCAATTTGGCTTGAAACATACTGGAATGATCGATCAAGGGATTCATGTCAATATGACAGATGAAGCAAGTATCGACCATGATGGTAGTGTACTTGATTATTCCCGTTTGCATGATATGACGATCCAAGCGTGGTCGCCATACCAGTATGGATTTTTTGAAGGTGTATTTATCGGGAACGAAAAATTCCCTGAATTAAACCAAACATTAGAAGAACTCGCAGCTAAATATCAAACGACACCAACTGGCTTGTCTTCTGCTTGGATTTTGCGCCATCCAGCCAATATGCAAGTAATCGCCGGTACGATGAACGTAGGGCGAATCAAGGAAATCGCTCAAGCATCAGAAATTAATATGTCTCGGGAAGATTGGTACGAATTGTACCGTGCTGCTGGAAACATTTTACCTTAAAAGTTGTCATAAGCAGGTGAACGTTGCGATCAATTAAAAAGGCGGAATATCTTGAAAGCTATTTTCAGCTTCGAGATATTCCGCCTTTTTTTTATTGCCAACGGGAAAGAGTATCGCTATACGGATTTTATTTATTATTTATTTTTGTTTTCAAGGAAAAGCTGTGTCCGATATTCTTTTGGGGAAATCCCTTGTTTTTTCTTAAATAAATAACTGAAATAGTTAGGGTCATTATAACCAATCTCAAAAGCAATATCTGAGATACGATAGTCTGATTGCTGCAATAATTTTTTTGCTAATTCGATTCTTTGTTCTGTCAGATAATCGATGAATGTTTGGTTAAACGATTGAGAAAAAATCGTACTGAAATGAGAGGGGCTTAATGCAACTTGTTGAGCGACCCAAGTTAAGGACATATCTGGATCGGTAAAATTTTCTTTGATAAAATCCAATGCATGGTTCAAAATTGGCTGATATTTGTTCTTTGAAGGCTGTGAGGGCAGAGCAGTTAAGAAAGAAATGAACATATAAACAGTCGAACGGTAAAGCGAGTCGTCGGCGCTGATTGCTAAGCGTTGGCTAGTGGATGTGCAATGAACCATTTCTTGCGGGATTTCCTTTTCTTTCAGGCGGACATGCTGGAGTAGCTTAGTCAAGACAAATAAACGATATAATCGTGTTCGGATTGGTGTGCCTTGTGGTTTCGTCAAGTGTTCGATGTACTTAGATACTTCGTTTTTCGATAATGAAGACAAATCAAGTGAGAGATCAAAGTAAAAGACAGAATCAACTGGAAGTTTTGCTTCTTTAATCAAATCCTCATAGCTGATAATTTGATCTTTAAGGGAACTGGCAGTTTCAAGTATCATCTGCGTGATCTCAAAAGATGTAGGTAATTCGCTGATTCTTTCTGCGACAGGACCGATGGCGACTGAAAAATTATTTTTTGTCCCTTTTCTAATTCATGGACCAACGTTTGGGCTACCTGATAACTGGTCTCGATCACATTTTCTTCAAGAGGATCAACTATTAAAAATTTGATGAATCGAGAGGAAACAGCAGAAAAAATCACTTGTTGATTCTCCCTAAATAAAAACTTCAAATAATCACTGAGATGAGCGTAATCTTCAAAGTCTGTACTGACTTGGTTTGCTGCTAATAATACGGTCATTTTTTTCCCTGCTAAAGAGCGATTGAAAGATTCAGCAAGTTTCAATGTTTCACTGATCGTAAGTGAGCCTTTGAACAAACCGTTCAAGAAATGATTTTTTTTCAATTCGAAAACAAGATCAGAAGAAGGGTGCGTTTCTTTTTGCTGCAAGTCTAACGCAGTCACTGCTTTTTCTATTGCTTGTTTCAATTCGTTGCTTTTAATTGGTTTAAGTAGATAATCATCTGCCTGTACTTGGATTGCTCCTTTCATATAATCGAAATCGTCGAATCCGCTAATAAATATGAGGCGAGTCCAAGGAAGCAGTTTCCTTGCTTCTTTTGAAAAAGTCAAATTGTCCATGAATGGCATTTGGATATCAGTCAGAATGATATCGGGCTGTAAGTCGATAATCGAAGACAGTGCCATCTCACCATCTCCAGCTTCCCCGACATAAGTGATTGGATAATAAGAACCAAGGGCAGTTATTTGTTCCCGCAAGTTATTGCGAATGAGGTATTCGTCTTCGATGATAAAAACTTTATACATGTTTGTTTCCTCCAATTGTTTTGGGAGATATAGGAATCGTCAGTGTGACAGTTGTCCCTTCTCGGTATTTGCTGTCAATCGTGATAGGTTTTTGATTATTTCCGTAATAGAGAAGGAGACGCTTGTTTACGTTGTAAAGCCCGTAGCCGATACTGAAATCTGAATCGATCCCTTTGGCTAACTCTTTACGTATTTCTGCTAGTTTTTCTACAGGAATGCCAATACCGTTGTCTATGACTTTGAATTGGATCATTTCGTCGATTTTGCATGCAGTAATACGAATAAATCCTTTGTGACGAACGTACTTTGTTCCATGGTACACAGCATTTTCGATCAATGGTTGCAAGATCATCTTTAAAATAGAAACAGGAAAAAGTGTTTCTGGTATATCGATCTTATAGTCAAGCATATGTCCGTATCTTATTTTTGAAATGACCAGATAATCATTGATATGGCTGATTTCTTTTTCAAGAGGAATCCAGTCTTGTCCTTTGCTTAAAGACGTACGAAAAAAGCCGGAAAGTGCATGGGTCATAGTCAGAGCTTCTTCAAAGCAGTCTTGTTCGATTAAAGAAATGATGGCATCCAAACTGTCTATAAATAAAATGAGGAGTGATCTGAGCTTGCAATACACGAACTTCACTTTGTGCTAAATGGTATTGTTTCAAAGCGTTCTCCCGTAAAGACTGGTTTAGATCTTCCGCCATTTTGTTCATACTAGCGGTAAGTGTCTGTAGTTCTTGTGTTTCTGGCATGTTTAAACGAAATCCAAGATTTCCTGAAGAAAGCTGTTCGGACATTGTGATCAGCTGATTGATCGGCTCTTGGACCTTCTGCTCTAAAAAGCGGCGATTCTTTTTCGCATAGAAAAAAATAGTACTAAGAACCCCCAATTCGACTATCGTTAATAAAATGAGCGAGCGGACAAGCGTCGTATTTTTTTGACTTGCTAAGTCGATTTCCACACGAACAAAATCCTGTAAAATATCTGACAGTAGTTGAGTGACAGAATCGACCTGATTGATGATCTGTTCATTGGTATCCATAAAATCTTCTGCCAAGATATGATGAATGAGCTCAGCTTGATAATCTTCCAATGTATCGATCGTACGTAACGATACATCTAACGTACTAATTTCTTTAAGTGTATTTGTATTATTTTTGATCTCACGAATATCATTCCTAAGTTCTTCTAGGATATTTTCCTCATTGAACTCATCTACGGTTACTTGGCCAGAAATCAAGTCCCACATACTTTCCAAAACTTTTTGATCAACCTTCAAAGCAATTGCATCTGCTTTTTGGATATTTGCGATCGTCTGTTGATAAATCAAAAGCTGTTGCGAATATAACAGTATGCTCAGTAGCAAAGGGATAACAGCAAATAGAAGCATGGCTTTGTTTGCTTGGGCAAAAATCTGTTTTATGCTTAAATTTTTGGTCATGATACTTCTCCAGTCAATAATTTCTGGTTGGGATGTTAGCTATATTCTGCTGGGAAAAGACAGTCTCGGAAATAAAAATATCTTTAGGTAATGTTTTTCCTGTTTGAAGATTTCCAAAATAACGAGTAACGGTATTGGCTACATACCAGCCGACATCAGGTTTACACTCGACTACGCAATTGACGATTCCTGAGCGTAACTTCTCGATCATATCTTCTTGTCCATCAATCGTTACAATGATCAAATCTTCTCCAGGTTTGATTGATGTTTCTTTTATCGCAGCTAAAGCACCGTGAGTCATTTCATCACTATGGCTGTATAATACATCAATTTCGGATAAATCATTTGTTTCTAAATATCGTTTCATCTGGTCTTTTCCTTTCATCCGAATAAAATCACCGACAATTCGGTGAACAATAGTCATTGGAGGTTTATGGTCGATGGTTCCATCTTTTTTTAGGGTTGGTTTACGATTGATTGATTCCAAAAATCCTTCGGAGCGTAGCTTGGTCGGTGTGGAGTTCTCTGAACCAGCAAGTTCTAGGATTCTGATTTCCTGTTTCTTTGAATTTGTGAAGTGATTGCTGACAAATAAACCCGCCCGATTTCCTTCTGCTTTGAAACTGGGACCGATGTGGGTGACGAAAAGCTCGGGATCATTCGTTTGAATATGTCTGTCGACAAGTATGACAGGGATCCCTGCTCGCTTGGCTTCTTTTAATACAGAGTCCCACCCGGATTCTTGCAAAGGAGTAAAAATGATCATATCTACTTTATAGGCAATGAACGTCCGTATATCTTGGATTTGCCGTTCCTGATTCATGTAACCATTTCGGTAGAGAACTTGGTAATCTTCTTTTTCAAGCGCAGTGATAATTGATTCAGTATGCTTTTTCCGCCAGCTACTCTCCGTTCCTGATTGCGAAAAACCAACGACTAGTGGGTCAGGCGCTTCCTTTGTACTAGGTGTACACCCTATCATTTGGTAAGCGATTACAATAAGGGCTAAAAAAAATAAAACACGTTTCACTTTAGATCACTCCATCTGGATTTGTTAGTACTATCTTATCAGATAAAAGGGAAAATCAAAGTCAAAAGGAATCAATCGAAAAAAATCCAAGAAACTTAAAAAAATCCAAGACAAAAAAAGTACACCTAAAAAATTTAAAGTAAATCCCATAAAAAAATCAATGTTAACGCTTTCTTTATTAGCTATACTCGGTGTATCAATCGGAATGGGGGATAAAAAATGAAAAACAAATTTAGAAAGATTCTTGGGAGTATCGCTATTTTGACCGCAAGCATTCTATTAAGTGCGTGTGGCAATTCAGGATCTGCAGATGATAGTACGGGGTATGTAGGAATCGCTATGCCGACCAAATCAGCAGAAAGATGGATCGCTGATGGGAACAACATGGTCTCGGAATTAGAAAAACTGGGTTATAAAACAGATCTTCAATATGGAGAAGATAAAGTAGAAAATCAAGTAGCACAAATCGAAAATATGATTACAAAAGGGGTAGATACACTTGTGATTGCTTCTATCGATGGTTCGGCTTTAACTGATGTGTTAGCTAAAGCAAAAGAAGCAGATATCAAGGTGATTGCCTATGATCGTTTACTGATGAATTCAGAAAATGTCGATTATTATGCGACTTTTGATAATTTTGGAGTAGGTGTATCGCAAGCAGCTTATATTGAGGAGCACTTAGGATTGAAAGAAGGAAAAGGGCCATTCACGATTGAATTATTTGGTGGCTCGCCTGACGACAACAATGCACTAATTAATTACAACGGAGTGATGTCTGTTTTACAACCATATATGGACAACGGTCAGTTGGTCGTGCCATCTGGACAGACGAGTTTCAGTCAAATCGCTACGCTTCGCTGGGATGGTTCTACGGCGCAAGCAAGGATGGATAATCTGTTAAGCGCAAATTATACTGACCAAACATTGGATGCTGTTTTGTCGCCATATGACCCAATAAGTTTAGGGATCCTTTCGTCATTAAAAGGCGTGGGGTATGGGAGTGAAAGTAAACCTTTACCTGTGATTACTGGACAAGATGCGACAGTTGCTGGCGTCAAATCGATCATTGCCGGGGAACAAACACAAACGATCTTTAAAGACACACGTATCTTAGCAAAAAATACGATTGAAATGATCAAAGCAATCAGTGATGGAGAAGAGGTTCCGGTCAATGATACTGAAACTTATGATAATGGGGTGAAAACTGTTCCTACGTATTTAGCAAATACAGTATCTGTCGATAAAGATAATTATCAAGCAGAGCTGATCGACACAGATTATTATAAAGAATCCGATCTGAAAAATTAAGAGGAACCAAACAAGGAACTAAAGAGATCTAAGTCAGAGAGAGGATAAGAATTATGGCGGATTGTATTTTAAAAATGGCAGATATCACCAAAAAATTTTCTGGAATCCGAGCGTTAGATTGCGTGAATCTGATGATTGAACGTGGGGAAATCCATGCATTGTGCGGAGAAAACGGAGCGGGAAAATCAACATTGATGAATGTCTTGAGCGGCTTGTATCCATATGGCTCCTATGACGGGAAAATCTTTTATGATGGAAAGCTGTGTCAATTCAAAGATTTGAAAGATAGTGAAGAAAAAGGCATCGTCATCATTCATCAAGAATTAGCACTAAGTCCTTATCTTTCAATAAAAGAGAATATTTTTCTCGGAAATGAACAAGCAGAAAGAGGCGTGATTGATTGGGAACTGACAGAAAAGAAAACGTATGAATTGCTGAATAAAGTCGGTTTGTCTATCGACCCGAATCTTCTAGTATCCCAGATCGGCGTAGGGCAACAGCAACTAGTTGAAATAGCTAAAGCATTATCAAAATCCGTCCGTCTGTTGATTTTGGATGAGCCTACCGCTGCATTGAATGAAGAAGAAAGCGCGAATTTGCTGAGATTGATCCGAGAATTGAAAGAGCAAGGTGTAACCTCCATCATTATTTCACATAAGCTGAATGAAATCGTGGATATCGCAGATCGAATCACCATTTTACGGGATGGACAGACGATTGAGACGCTAGAAAATGAAATGATCAGCGAAGAGCATATTATTCGCGGGATGGTGGGCAGAGATTTAGTTGATCGTTATCCTGAAAGAAAACCGGATATTGGAGAAGTTTATTTTAAAGTAGAAGACTGGACGGTCTATCACCCTCTTGATCATGAGCGAATCATAAACGACCATATCAACTTGCATTTGAAAAAAGGAGAGATTGTAGGAATAGCTGGACTGATGGGAGCGGGCAGAACTGAATTCGCTATGAGTCTATTTGGACATTCTTATGGAAGCAAGATATCCGGACGTATATTAAAGGAAGGGGCAGAGATATCAGTTAAGACCGTTCCTTCAGCCATTGCAAACGGACTCGCTTATGTCTCGGAGGACCGAAAATCTTTAGGACTGAATCTGCTGATGGATATTCGGGAAAACGTGACGCTAAGCAGTTTGGATAAAATAAGTCAAAAAGGAGTATTAAATAAAGAAAAAGAAGTAACTGAGGCAGAAAATTTCCGGAAAAAGATGCGTATAAAAACAAACTCCATCCATCAAATTGTCAGTAGTCTTAGTGGTGGGAATCAACAAAAAGTCGTTTTATCCAAGTGGCTGATGACACAACCCGATATTCTTTTTTTAGATGAACCAACCCGAGGGATAGACGTTGGGGCAAAATATGAGATCTACACGATTATCGAAGAAATGGCAGCAAATGGCAAAGCTGTCTGTCTTATCTCTTCTGAACTTCCTGAAATCTTAGGAATGTGTGATCGAATCTATACGATGAACGAAGGACGTATTACAGGAGAAGTCTCGCGAGAAGAGGCAGATCAAGAAGTCTTGATGAAATTAATGACGAAAGAAGAGGTGGGTTAAGTTGGAACAAGCAAAAAATCTTACGGATAAAAAAGAGAAAAAACTAAATTTGAAAAGTAGAGCAGCTGATCTTTTTGGTCGCTACAGCATGGTGATCATTTTAGCGGGACTACTTATTGCGTTTCAATTGATGACGGATGGTATTTTCTGGCGTCCGTTGAATATAACTAACCTTGTTTTGCAAAATAGTCATATATTAGTACTAGCTGCAGGGATGTTATTAGTTGTGCTCTTAGGTCATGTGGATTTGTCGGTAGGGTCAGTGATGGCGTTTGTTGGTGCAATTGCGGGCATGATGATGGTCAATCGCCAAATGAACCCGTGGGTGACAGTCATCGCTTGTCTTGCAGTAGGCGGGCTGATCGGCGCATGGCAAGGTTTTTGGGTAGCTTATGCTGGGATACCGGCGTTTATCGTGACTTTAGCAGGATTGCTGATGTTTCGTGGACTGACACAAGTTGTTCTAGGAGGCCAATCTCTAGCTCCTTTTCCAGCTGTTTTCCAAAAAATGTCTACGGGTTATTTACCAGACTTAAGCAAAGGAAGCAGCCTTCACTTCTTGACATTGATTTTAGGAATGATCATCACCATCGTTTTAGTTGTTGGACAATGGCGAACAAGAAATCGTCGGAAAAATCATTTATTTGAAGTGGAATCTCCAGCAGCTTTCTTGGTAAAGGCGGTATTTACAGCAGTCGTTGTACTAGGGATAACTTACATCTTTGCCTCTTATCAAGGATATCCGATCATTTTGATCATTCTCGGTTTGATCGTCGCAGCATATGGTTTTTTGACAAATAAAACAGTAGCAGGTCGCCAGATTTATGCGACTGGCGGAAATCGAAAAGCGGCTGAACTATCAGGAATCAAAACAAAGCATATCACGTTCTGGGTTTTCGTCAATATGGGAGTCATGGCAGCTTTAGCTGGATTAGTTTTAGCTGCTCGGTTAAATGCGGCGACACCTCAAGCGGGTACTTCGATGGAACTAGATGCGATGGCGGCAGTATATTTTGGCGGTGCTTCAACATCCGGCGGCATCGGAACGATTATGGGTGCGATTGTCGGTGGCTTGGTCATGGGTGTATTAAACAATGGCATGTCGATTTTAGGCGTCGGGGTAGATTGGCAGCAGGCAATCAAAGGGTTGATCTTGCTTTTAGCCGTTGTATTAGACTTGTATAACAAGAAAAAACGGACAACGTAGGAGAACACCGTTTATTCAGAAAAAAAGACTGTGACAAGACGTTTGTCACAGTCTTTTTTTCGCTAAAAGCGAACATTCATTGCTTCGTTTGTTTAGACTAAAAATAATGTATGTTTTTTTACCATTCGTATAAATTCTCTTTTTGCTCTTGATTTTTTCGCTTAATTGAGTTAAATTACATAGGGCGCTAAAAAAAGCCTTGATTAAATTAATAATGTTCGTGTTTTGCTGGATGTGAACATCAGGAGGATAATGTAATGAAAGTATTTGATTACGAAGATATTCAATTAATTCCTAATAAATGTATCGTAAATAGCCGTTCTGAATGTGATACAACGGTCACATTAGGTAAACATACATTCAAAATGCCAGTAGTGCCTGCCAACATGCAGACGATTATTGATGAAACGATTGCAGAATTCTTAGCGGAAAATGGTTATTTCTATATCATGCATCGGTTTGATGAAGCAGCTCGAATTCCGTTTATCAAAAAAATGAAAAAGCGCGGATTGATTACCTCGATCAGTGTTGGTGTCAAGAAAGAGGAATATTCCTTTATAGAGAAGTTGGCAGAAGAATCGCTAAATCCTGATTATATCACTATCGACATCGCACATGGACATGCTAACTCAGTTATTGATATGATTCAGCATATTAAAAAATATTTGCCTGAAACTTTTGTGATTGCCGGTAATGTTGGTACACCGGAAGCCGTCCGTGAATTGGAAAATGCGGGCGCAGATGCAACAAAAGTCGGGATTGGTCCAGGAAAAGTATGTATTACAAAAATCAAGACAGGCTTTGGAACTGGAGGCTGGCAACTGGCCGCTCTTAGATGGTGTGCGAAAGCAGCTCGCAAGCCGATCATCGCTGACGGTGGGATCAGAACACATGGCGATATTGCAAAATCTGTCCGTTTTGGAGCGACAATGGTTATGATTGGCTCATTGTTTGCCGGTCACGAGGAATCTCCTGGCGAAACAAAAGTCGAAAACGGAATTGTATATAAAGAATACTTTGGTTCTGCTTCAGAATTCCAAAAAGGTGAAAAACGAAATGTTGAAGGAAAGAAAATCTGGATCCAACATAAAGGATCTTTGAAAGATACACTAGTGGAAATGCAACAAGACCTTCAATCATCTATTTCGTATGCTGGAGGAAGAGATCTGGAAGCCATTCGGAAAGTTGATTATGTCATCGTGAAAAATTCGATTTTTAACGGAGATACGATCTAAATAATGAGCAAAATATCAGCGGAAGGTTCATAACAGAACCTTCCGTTTTTTATGTTTTGCAAAAAAAGCTTTTCTTTTTTCTCGTAAATTCGGTAAAATCAATAGAAAGAATGGACAACAGAAAAGAGAGGACTATGTGGGAAAAAGTAGAGAAAAAACAAGGACCGATTTATCGTCAAATCATGGAACAGATCATGAGAGAAATCGAAAGTGGAAGAATCAATCCTGGAGATCAACTTGAATCGGAACGAAAACTAGGGCAATTTTTTGGTGTAAATCGTTCCACCGTTGTTCATGCATTGGAAGAACTTAGAGAGCTTGGCGTATTAACAAGTAAACGTGGTAGCGGTTGGTTCGTCAATCAGACTGAATGGGGGAAATTCGCCGTTCCAAGAATCGATTGGCGACAAATGATCTCACCTCGCTATGAACAGACGGATTGGTATGAGCAAAAAATAAAAGAAGCAAAGCAGAGCCAAAAAACATTGTTCCTTGACTTATATGCGAGTGAGATGCCAAATGAGCTTTTACCGAATTTTGAGTTTCCTTCTTATTCTCTTGAAGAAATCTTAGCGGAAGAAAAAGAAATGGATCTTTTAGGCTATACTCCGTTACGTAACAAAATCAAACGGTATTTGGAAAGTAAATTTGAACTGACCTTTTCCCTAAACCAGCTTCTGGTGACTGGTGGTGGCCAGCAAGCAATCTTTTTGATCTTACAAACGATTCTTTCTGCTGGAGAGGGGATAGCTGTAGAGTCACCTTCTTTTTTTTACCGATTACCTCTTTTCAAAGCTTCAGGAACGCGTTTATTTGGGATACCGATGGATGAAGAAGGGATCGACTTAGAAAAACTGAAAGAATCGATCCATAAAAATAAATTGAAAGCAGTGCTTGTCAACCCCAATTTTCAAAACCCTACAGGGAAAGTGATGAGCCAAAAGCGACGAGAAAAGCTAGTAGAATTGTGTCGGCAGTATCGGCTTCCGATTATTGAAGACGATGTATTTACGGACCTTTCATTTCTAAAGCAAGATGAAGTTCTTCCTATACGGACGATTGATCCGGATAATGTATTATATGTCGGTTCGTTATCTAGGATTTTAGGAAAAACAACGAAAATCGGTTGGTTGATCGGACCAGAGACCTTTATCTTGCAACTCGCTAAAGCGCAAGAAATGATGGAGTTTCCGATGAACATCCTTACACAAATCACGGCCGCTAATGTATTTGATGAAGCAATTGATTTGAAAATGTTGGATGTAAGAAAAAAATTGAAAGAAAAAAGCCAACTGATAAGTATTTGGGCGGAGTCTCAATCGTTTTTCAAGCTTCATTCGATTCTAGGTGGTTATTATGCTTGGATCACTTGGGATGGAAAAAAGCTGGACCCCCAACTAGCAGAAAAAGTAGTAGATATGGGTCTAGGAATCGCACCAAGTCTACTTTTTGGGCAAGATATAAATGGAATCAGAATCAATTACAGTCGTCTAGATGAAGCCAACATATCGTTGTTTTATTCAAAGATGAAAATTTTAGAACAGTGGTTAACAGAATAATTTCACAAGGTAAAAAGATTAAAGAATATAACAGCTGGGATTTAAATTTCCTGCTGTTTCTTTTTTTTCTTAAAAAGAAGACGAGACAAAGTATTAGGGAAAAAAACACTTTTTGTACAACCGTTCACGATGTCTTAAGAAAATAAATAGTTGCAGCAAAACTGTATAACACCAGCGTTTCTAAATAGAAACAGATCATTATAAGTTTGATTAGAAAATAGAAAAAACACAGTCTAAATATAAAACGCTTTCCTTATTGTGATTATATTCACTAATGCTGTTAATATGCGGATTGGCATAATTTCCTTTCATCGTGAAAATTTGTGCTTTTAGCTTGTATTTCTCATAAATCCATGATAATTTATTAATGAAGACGGTTAAATAGTGATACAGTTTTATTCGCTGTTTCAATCGCAGAATGAAGAGATTTTCTTATAGATGAGAGAGGAATGTGTGACAAATGGCAAACAAAAAAGCACCGATCGACTTCCAAGCACTGCTAGATGAAGTCAATGCAGATTTCCCAGTATATCAAGCACTTGATCAAGATGGAAACGTAGTTAACAAAGATTTAGTACCTGATTTATCCGATGATGAACTCGTTGAATTAATGACTCACATGGTATGGTCTCGTGTATTAGACCAACGTTCCACAGCACTGAACCGCCAAGGACGCCTAGGCTTTTTTGCACCAACTGCCGGACAAGAGGCAAGTCAGCTGGCCAGTGCGTATGCATTTGATAAAGAAGATGTTCTTCTTCCAGGTTATCGAGATGTCCCTCAATTAGTAAAACACGGCTTACCTTTATCACAAGCATTTTTATGGTCTAGAGGACATGCTGCAGGTAATTCTTATCCGGAAGAATTGAAAGCTCTACCACCACAAATCATCATCGGTGCACAATATGTACAAGCAGCCGGTGTTGCATTAGGTTTGAAGAAACGCAACAAGAAAAATGTTGTCTTCACTTATACTGGTGACGGCGGTTCATCACAAGGTGATTTTTACGAAGCAATCAATTTCGCTGGTGCTTACCATGCAAATGCTGTATTTTATATCCAAAACAATGGGTATGCGATCTCTACACCTCGTGAAAAACAAACCGCAGCAAAAACACTTGCACAAAAAGCTGTCGCAGCTGGGATTCCAGGAATTCAAGTCGATGGAATGGATCCGCTTGCAGTATATACTGTATCTAAAATGGCACGGGAATGGGCAATCAGCGGAAATGGACCAGTCCTAATTGAAACACTGACTTATCGTTACGGACCACATACACTATCTGGGGACGATCCAACCCGCTACCGTACAAAAGACACAGATGACGAATGGCAGAAAAAAGATCCATTGATCCGCTTCCGTAAATATCTGACGGAAAAAGGACTTTGGTCTGAAGAAAAAGAAGAACAAGTGATTGAAGCAACTAAAGAAGAAATCAAAGCAGCTATCGCAGAAGCCGACAAAGTTCCAAAACAAAAGGTTTCAGATTTCTTGAAAAACATGTTCGAAGTATCTCCACAATCAATCAAAGAACAAATTGCAATTTATGAAGCGAAGGAGTCGAAATAATCATGGCACAAAAAACAATGATCCAAGCAATCACCGATGCCTTAGCACTTGAACTAGAAAATGACGAGAATGTCGTTGTTTTTGGTGAAGATGTTGGGAAAAACGGAGGAGTTTTCCGGGCAACTGAAGGATTGCAGGAAAAATTCGGAGAAGACCGAGTATTCGATACTCCTTTAGCTGAATCTGGAATCGCAGGGTTGAGTTTCGGACTTGCGTTGGAAGGATTTCGTCCAGTTCCTGAAATCCAATTTTTTGGTTTTATTTTCGAAGCAATGGATGAAGTAGTAGCTCAAATGGCTCGTACAAGATACCGAATGAGCGGTACTAGAAATCTACCAATCACGATTCGTTCACCATTTGGTGGCGGTGTTCATACACCAGAACTGCATTCAGATAATTTAGAAGGTTTGATTGCCCAGTCTCCTGGTATTCGAGTAGTGATCCCATCAAATCCTTACGATGCAAAAGGACTATTGATTTCTTCTATTAGAAGTAACGATCCAGTTGTTTTCCTAGAACACATGAAACTATATCGCTCATTCCGAGAAGAAGTGCCGGATGAAGCTTACGAAGTTCCTTTGGACAAAGCAGCAGTTACTCGTGAAGGAACAGATGTATCTGTTATCACATACGGGGCAATGGTGCGTGAAGCAATCAAAGCAGCAGACAATCTTGCAAAAGAAAATATCTCTGTTGAAATCATTGATCTTCGTACAGTTGCGCCATTAGATGTAGAAACGATCATTCAATCCGTGGAAAAAACAGGTCGCGTAGTCGTTGTCCAAGAAGCGCAACGACAAGCGGGTGTTGCTGCGCAAGTAGTTTCTGAGATCTCAGAACGCGCTATCCTTTCATTAGAAGCCCCAATCGGACGAGTTTCTGCACCTGATACAGTCTTCCCGTTTGGACAAGCAGAAAATGTTTGGTTACCAAACGCAAAAGATATCGAAGACAAAGTAAAAGAAATCGCGGAATTTTAAGAAAAGAAGGGACGAAACAAAGTCATGGCTTATCAATTTAAATTGCCGGATATCGGTGAAGGAATTGCAGAAGGTGAAATCGTCAAATGGTTCGTCAAACCAGGAGATACGATTAATGAAGATGATACATTATTAGAAGTTCAAAACGACAAATCAGTAGAAGAAATCCCCTCACCTGTAACAGGAACGGTTAAAAATGTCATTGTTCCAGAAGGTACAGTAGCAAATGTTGGGGATGTATTGGTAGAAATCGATGCACCAGGACACGAAGACAATGAGGGGGACAGTGGTGTAGCCGCAGAATCCCAAACTCCAGCTAACCCAGCTGCTGAACCAACCGTTGATACAGGATCAGCTGGATCGTCAAGCGAAGGAGTCTTCCAATTCAAGTTACCGGATATCGGTGAAGGAATTGCAGAAGGTGAAATCGTCAAATGGTTCGTCAAACCAGGAGATACGATCAATGAAGATGATACATTATTAGAAGTTCAAAACGACAAATCAGTAGAAGAAATCCCCTCGCCTGTAACAGGAACGGTTAAAAACGTGATTGTCCCAGAAGGAACAATAGCAAATGTTGGGGACGTGTTAGTAGAAATCGATGCTCCTGGACACAATGGTGCACCATCAACTAGTGCGCCATCATCTGAAGCACCAAAAGAAAAAGTAGAAACATCAGGTTCAGCAAGTGTCGTTGAAGCTGCCGATCCAAATAAACGTGTATTGGCTATGCCATCTGTTCGTCAATTTGCCCGCGAAAAAGATGTAGATATCTCACAAGTAACTGCAACTGGAAAAGGTGGCAGAGTAACAAAAGAGGACATCGAAAACTTCTTGACAGGTGGTCCAAGCAGTGCACCAGCGAAATCAGAAGCGCCAGAAGCGGCAGCGCCGAAAGAAGCAGCTCCTGCAGCAGAAAGCAAACCATCTGCACCAGCAAAACCATTCAAGTCCAACTTAGGAGACTTGGAAGAACGTGTAGCAATGACACCAACACGTAAAGCTATTGCTAAAGCAATGGTCAACAGTAAGCATACAGCTCCACACGTGACATTGCATGATGAAGTAGAAGTGTCTAAACTATGGGATAATCGGAAACGATTTAAAGAAGTTGCTGCTGCAAATGGTACGAAACTTACTTTCTTGCCATATGTCGTGAAAGCTTTAACAGCGACTGTTAAGAAATACCCAGTATTGAATGCATCTATCGACGATGCAAACCAAGAAATCGTTTATAAACATTACTACAATATCGGTATTGCAACTGATACGGATCACGGACTATATGTACCAAATGTGAAAGATGCAGACCGCAAAGGAATGTTTGCTATTGCAGACGAAATCAATGAGAAAGCAAAATTAGCTCATGACGGCAAACTATCTGCAGAAGATATGCGCAATGGAACGATTACGATCAGCAATATCGGATCTGTAGGTGGCGGTTGGTTTACACCAGTCATCAACTATCCAGAAGTAGCTATTTTAGGTGTAGGAACGATTGCACAACAACCAATCGTAAATGCTGAAGGCGAAATCGTTGTCGGTCGTGTGATGAAACTGTCATTAAGTTTCGATCACCGTATCGTAGATGGAGCAACTGCGCAACAAGCAATGAATAATATCAAACGTCTTTTAGCTGATCCAGAGCTATTAATGATGGAAGGATGATAAACAAATGGTAGTTGGAGATTTTGCTGTAGAATTAGATACAGTTGTAATCGGTGCGGGACCTGGTGGCTATGTAGCTGCCATCCGCGCTGCTGAAATGGGACAAAAAGTAGCAATCATTGAAAGAGAGTATATTGGCGGTGTTTGTTTGAATGTCGGCTGTATTCCTTCAAAAGCACTGATAGCTGCAGGACACCATTATCAAGAGTCACTAGATTCTGAAATGTTTGGAGTAACTAGTGAAAATGTCAAACTAGATTTTGCGAAAACACAAGAATGGAAAGAAAACAAAGTTGTCCATACGTTGACTTCTGGTGTTGGTTTCCTATTAAAAAAACATAAGGTTGAAACAATCGAAGGAGAAGCGTTCTTCGTAGATGATCACACACTACGCGTCATCCATCCAGATTCAGCTCAAACTTATTCGTTCAATAACGCAATCATCGCGACAGGTTCCCGTCCAATCGAGATTCCAGGATTTAAATTCGGAGGACGTGTGTTAGATTCTACTGGCGGATTAGCATTGAAAGAAGTACCTAAGAAATTTGTGATCATCGGTGGCGGTGTGATTGGTGCCGAATTGGGCGGAGCGTACGCAAACTTAGGAGCAGAAGTAACGATCCTTGAAGGTTCACCACAAATTTTACCAACTTACGAAAAAGATCTAGTAAAATTAGTAGAAGATGATTTCAAGAAAAAAGGTGTAACAGTCGTAACGAATGCAATGGCGAAAGAAGCAGTCGATAACGGTGACAGCGTGACAGTGAAATATGCAGTGGACGGGAAAGAAGAATCCGTTACTGCTGATTATGTGATGGTCACTGTAGGTCGTCGTCCGAATACGGATGATATGGGCTTAGAACAAGCAGGAGTCGAAGTAGGAGAACGAGGATTGATTACGGTAGATAAACAAGGACGTACGAACGTACCTAATATCTATGCCATCGGTGATATCGTTCCAGGGGCGGCATTAGCACACAAAGCCAGTTATGAAGCAAAAATCGCTGCTGAAGCAATCTCTGGCAAAAAAGTAGCTGTAGATTATAAAGCAATGCCGGCAGTAGCCTTCACTGATCCTGAATTGGCTTCTGTAGGTATGACGATCAAAGAAGCAAAAGATGCTGGTATCGAAGCAAAAGCATACAAATTCCCATTTTCAGGGAACGGTCGAGCATTATCGCTTGGTAAAACAGAAGGATTCATCCGTCTAGTTACGACGATCGAAGATAACGTGCTGATTGGTGCACAAATCGGGGGAGTCGGTGCAAGCGATATGGTTTCTGAATTAGCTTTAGCAATCGAATCAGGAATGAACGCTGAAGATATCGCCTTGACGATTCATCCGCATCCATCTCTTGGCGAAATCGTCATGGATGCTTCGGAATTAGCATTAGGCTTGCCAATCCATATTTGATTTGAATAATATAGGCGAAACGCAACTGAGAAATCGGTTGCGTTTTTTTTTTTTTTTATTATTATTATCAATAATTTAATTATGTAAACTTAATAATACGACTACTTCTTGGTTTATTACCGTCTCCTATGCTACACTAAAGAAGAATATGAAATAGGAGAGTTGAAGATGCAAGAATATCAGTATCCACTTGATTTAGACTGGACAACAGATGAAATGGTCATTGTAATGAAGATGTGGGAAGATCTGGAACGTGCGAATGAAAAAGGGATAAACAATGAAGCTTTTTTGAAGACCTATCAGCAGTTCAAAACAGTTGTCAAATCCATCGGAGAAGAAAAACGGTTGGGACGGGAATTTGAAAAAGCTTCCGGGTACTCCTTATATCGAACAGTGCAGCAAGCAAAAAAAAATCCAAACAAAAATTTGAGAATGAACGGGTGAGATAAATGGAACAGATGATTGATCATATCAAATCCTGGCTAGAAGAAGCTGGTGAGAAAATCAAATCTTCTCAACAAACATTAACGATCTCGCAAAAATCAAATCGAACGGATCTAGTGACAAATGTCGACCGAAACATCCAGAATTTTCTAATCGAAAAAATCCATTCCTATGATCCAGAGGCGAAAATATTGGCAGAAGAAGAAGGGTGTAATCAACTAGCAGATCTCGATGGAAGAGTCTTTATCATTGATCCTATTGATGGCACATTGAATTTCGTGATTGAAGGGGAAAATTTTTGTATCATGCTCGCTGTTTATGAATCCGGTGTTGGAAAACTTGGTTTCATTTATGACGTCATGAGAAATGAGCTTTTTTGGGGTGGAAAAGGAATAGGTGTCTATAAAAATGATAAACCCGTGCCTAGACCAGCAAATAAATCTTTATCAGAAGGCTTACTTGGTGTGAATAGCTATCTTTTCGGTCATAATAAATATGGAATCCGAGAGATTGCGGAAAGCAGCATGGGAACACGTATGTACGGGTGTGCAGGGCTTGAACTAGCCGCAATCTTGAAAGGAAACCATATTGCTTACATTTCGAACCTCAGCCCTTGGGATTATGCAGCGGGGAATGTTTTATTGGAAGAGTTTGGTATGGTAACAAGCGGTCTTTTTGGCACTCCTTTGACATTTGACAAAAGGGAATACTATTTAGCAGGTACTCCTTGTGCATATGCAGAAATCGCAGACCTTTTGAAAAAAGAAGGCTAAAAAAAGGTAGAAATCATTCACAAAAATGATAAAAACGGGCAAAAGATTAATTTTCTCGAAAAAATGAAAACATTTTACTATATTTCATGAAAAAAGTCTGCTATAATTAGCAGTCGAGTAAAATTTGCCCTGTCATAAAGAACCAATAAAAAAGGAGTTAGTTACATTGAATTATAGAAACGATATCCGTAACGTCGCAATTATTGCCCACGTTGACCACGGAAAAACAACATTAGTTGATGAACTATTAAAACAATCAGATACATTAGACGCACATACGCAATTGCAAGAACGTGCGATGGACTCAAATGCGCTAGAAAAAGAACGTGGTATCACGATTTTAGCCAAAAACACAGCTGTAGACTATAAAGGAATTCGCGTAAACATCATGGATACTCCAGGACACGCGGACTTTGGTGGCGAAGTAGAACGGATCATGAAAATGGTTGACGGCGTTGTGTTGGTCGTAGATGCGTATGAAGGAACAATGCCTCAAACACGTTTTGTATTGAAAAAAGCATTGGAACAACATATCACACCAATCGTTGTCGTAAACAAGATTGACAAACCTTCTGCTCGTCCTGAGCATGTTGTAGATGAAGTTCTTGAACTATTCATCGAATTGGGAGCAGATGATGATCAGTTAGACTTTCCTGTGATTTATGCGTCTGCACTGAATGGTACGTCAAGCTTATCAGACGACCCAGCAGATCAAGAACCAACAATGGCACCTATTTTTGACACGATTATTGAAAAAATTCCTGCTCCTGTCGATAATAGCGACGAACCATTACAATTCCAAGTTTCATTACTTGACTACAACGATTATGTAGGTCGTATCGGAATCGGACGTGTATTTAGAGGAACAATCAAAGTAGGCGACCAAGTAGCATTAATTAAATTAGACGGAACAGTTAAGAAATTCCGTGTAACGAAATTATTTGGTTTCTTTGGACTAAAACGTCTAGAGATTCAAGAAGCAAAAGCTGGAGACTTGATTGCTGTCTCAGGTATGGAAGACATCTTTGTCGGTGAAACAGTTACTCCTGTGGATCATCAAGATGCGTTACCTATCCTTCACATTGACGAACCAACATTGCAAATGACTTTCTTAGTTAATAATTCACCATTTGCCGGTCGAGAAGGGAAATACGTAACTGCTCGTAAAATTGAAGAACGTTTGATGGCAGAACTTCAAACAGATGTATCTTTGCGAGTTGAACCAACAAACTCTCCAGATGCTTGGACTGTTTCTGGTCGTGGTGAATTGCATTTGTCTATCTTGATTGAAAACATGCGTCGTGAAGGATACGAATTGCAAGTATCTCGTCCAGAAGTTATTGAAAAAGAAATCGACGGTGTAAAATGCGAACCGTTTGAACGCGTACAAATCGACACACCAGAAGAATACATGGGTAGTGTCATCGAATCCTTGAGCTTACGTAAAGGTGAAATGCAAGATATGGTCCATACAGGAAACGGACAAATCCGTTTGACATTCTTGACACCTGCTCGCGGTTTGATCGGTTATTCAACTGAATTCCTTTCAATGACACGCGGTTACGGAATCATGAACCATACTTTTGATCAATACTTGCCAATGCTTCCTGGTCAAATCGGTGGACGTCACCAAGGTGCGCTTGTTTCAATCGATACCGGAAAAGCAACGACCTATTCTATCATGAGTATCGAAGAACGCGGTACAGTCTTCGTAGAACCAGGTACGGAAGTATATGAAGGAATGATTATCGGAGAAAACAGCCGTGATAATGATTTGACTGTCAATATCACAAAAGCAAAACAAATGACAAACGTACGGTCTGCTACTAAAGACCAAACATCTGTCATCAAAAAACCAAAACAATTGACGTTGGAAGAATCTTTGGAATTCTTGAATGATGATGAATATTGCGAAGTAACACCAGAAAGCATTCGCTTGAGAAAACAAATTTTAGAGAAAAATGCTCGTGAAAAAGCATCTAAAAAGAAAAAATAATCTGTAAAAGGATGAAGAGAGAAACCAGCTTGTTATAAAAAATAGCTGGTTTCTTTTTTTGTCCAACTTATTTCTGTGGAGAAGTCATCTTTGTCAATGGACTTAAATTCAGAAAATACGCCAAAAGACATTTAAAAGACTTTTAAAGAACTTGATTCTGGTGTGATTTTGTTTCATATCGCGCGTATGTTTCACGAGAGGGATCAACTTGTCCTTCGGAGAAAACCGAAGTAAAATGGCAAGGGAAAGGAGCGGGAAGATGAACGACTTATTAAAACAATACTTTGGTTATGATGAGTTTAGACCTGGTCAAAAAGAAATTATTCAGAAAGTCATTGATCAGGAAAATGTATTAGGGATCATGCCTACCGGCAGTGGGAAATCAATCTGTTACCAGCTTCCATCTTTACTATTAGATGGGCTTACTGTGGTTGTATCCCCTTTGATCTCTCTGATGAAGGATCAGGTGGATGCAGCGAATCAATTAGGTATACCCGCCACTTTTATCAATAGCTCGTTGGATGGTTACGAAACAGCTAGACGCTTCCAAGAAATCGATAGGCAGCAGTATCGTTTACTTTATATTGCTCCAGAACGTTTTATCATGCCGGATTTCATTCAAGCGATGAATCGATGGAACGTCTGTATGATTGCCATTGACGAGGTGCATTGTATCTCTCAGTGGGGGCATGATTTCCGTCCAAGTTATTTACAAATGGCGAAACAGCTAGATCAACTGCCAAATCGACCTGTTATTGTTGCACTGACAGCTACAGCAACTATACAAGTAGCCGCTGACATAAAAAGACTTTTAAAAATCCCTGACGGCAATCACATCCAGACTGGTTTTGGACGGGAAAATCTCCGCTTTCAAGTAGTGAAAGACCAAAAAAAAGAACAGTATCTAGTCGAGTATTTGAAAATCAACAAAAATCAATCGGGCATTATTTATGCAGCGACGAGAAAAGAAGTAGACCGAATCTATCATTTGCTTAAAAAATTTGGATTTTCTATAGGCAGATATCATGGTGGCCTAAATGAGAATGAACGAACGGCAATGCAAGAGGCCTTTTTATACGATCGCTTACAGCTAATCGTAGCGACCAATGCATTCGGCATGGGCATAAATAAAAGCAATGTCCGTTTTGTTATCCATTATCAAATTCCTGGCTCTCTAGAAGCATACTATCAGGAAGCTGGTCGTGCGGGAAGAGATGGTCTTTCCAGTGAAGCCATCCTGCTTTTCGCTCCTCAAGATATTCAGGTCCAAAAGTTTTTTATCCAGCAGTCCCAAAGAGAAGAGGAGCAAAAGCAAAAAGAATATGAAAAATTAAAAGCGATGACAGAATATGCGTATATAGAATCCTGTCTTCAGCAATACATCCTAAACTATTTTGGTGAGACAAGCAGTCCGTGCAATCGTTGTGGTAACTGTTTAGATGACAGAGAAATAGTAGAAGTAACGACACAAGCACAGATGGTCCTTTCTTGTTTGAAACGTATGGGGGAGAATTATGGCAAGCAGATGCTAATGAAAGTCTTAGCAGGATCGAAAGAACAAAAGCTGCGAGCCTTAGGGTTTGAACGTTTATCTACCTATGGACTGATGAAAAACCAATCGCAAAAAGAAACGATGCAATTGATTGAATATTTGATATCGAATGGCTATCTTCTGACCGTTAATGGAGAATATCCTATCTTGAAAGTAACAGAAAGAGGGATCCAAGTATTAAAAGGACAAGAAGCTGTTTATCGAAAGGAACCCAAGAAAGTCCAGCAGCTGTCGGATGAAGAGACCGATACACTATTTGAAGTGTTGCGGGAACTTCGAACGGATCTAGCATCAGAAGCAGGCGTTCCCCCGTATGTCGTATTTTCAGATTCCACCTTGAAAGAAATGAGCCGAATACGTCCATCAAGCAGACTGGAGATGCTTCAGATAAAGGGAGTTGGTCAAAGCAAGCTTGATAAATACGGAGAAGCCTTTTTATCTCGGATAAAAAATACGGATCCTAACGTTCTGGACAAGTAAGAAGGACCATTACGTAAAAATGAATAAAAACAACTGGTTAAATCTGTTTTTTTGCTCCCTATGAAAATCAAATATGTTATAATTAAGGAATTAGAACGGGAGGTAAGCACAGATGGATTCTTTGTCGAAAAAACTTGCGATCCAAGTATTAAATGATGAAGCAGAACGGATCAAACGATTAATCCGAAACCAAAATAACAGTCTCTGTATCTCGCAATGCAAAGCCTTCGAAGAAGTGGTAGATACACAGATGTACGGTTTCTCCCAGCAAGTCGGGTTTGCTGTTCGTATAGGAGTAATCGAAAAAAACGAGGGACAGCTGATGTTAAGTGAGCTGGAACGAGAATTGAATCAGTTATACAGTGAGGTTTACCAAGAAAATTATGATAAAAAAGAAGTTGGCAAGGAGGAATAGACTTGCCTAAGAAAGTAAAAAAAAGGCATCTATTAGACTATAGTATCTTGATTCCCTATTTGATTTTATGTGTTTTGGGTTTGATCATGGTATATAGTTCTACGTCGTATCTATTATTAGAAAACGGACAAAATCCGTCCGCATCAGTCATTAACCAAAGTATTTTTTGGGTGCTCAGCTTGATTGCTATCGCACTACTCTACAAAATGAAAACAGATGTTTTAAAAAACCAGCGTTTGATTATGGCAGCCATCGCAGTTTTGACGATTTTGCTGCTGATCGTTGTGTTTTTCGGTAAAGAAATCAATGGTGCAAAAGGTTGGCTTCAAATTGCAGGATTTTCGATCCAACCTGCCGAATACCTAAAGATCATTTCTATCTGGTATCTGTCTCTGACTTTATCAAAAAGACAAAACAGTGTGCAAAAAGATTTCCTAGGGACTGTAAAACGTCCACTTGCAATGGTTATCGGACTGACTGTTTTGGTCGCTATCCTTCCCGATTTTGGGAATGCGGCAGTTATCTTTTTGATTATTTTGGTTCTGCTTTTAGCCAGCGGAGTCAATTATGTGTATACTTTGATTGTAGGAGTAGGCGGTTTTTGTTTAAGTACTTTTACGATCTGGCTAATCAATATTACAAATGGAAAAATCTTGCCTGGACGTTTACAGTATATCTATAATCGCTTTGCTATTTACCAAAATCCTTTCTCGGATGAATTAAATAAAGGCCATCAATTAGTTAATGGTTACTATGCCATGTTCAATGGCGGGTTATTTGGCAGAGGATTAGGTAACAGTATCCAGAAAAAGGGATTTTTACAAGAAGCACAAACCGATTTTATCTATGCGATCGTAGTGGAAGAGCTCGGAGTGATTATGGGGATTTTGATATTAGCGTTGCTATTCTTTATGATCGTGCGCATTATTCTTGTAGGGATTCGTTCAAGAGATCCGTTCAATTCGCTTTTGTGCATTGGGATCGGCGCAATGTTTTTGATCCAAGTGTTTGTCAATCTGGGAGGAATCACTGGTGTCATTCCTTTGACAGGGATCACGTTCCCATTCTTAAGTCAAGGAGGATCCAGTTTGCTGATGCTTTCGATCTGTGTCGGCTTTGTCCTCAACATTAGTGCGGATGAAAAACGCAAGAGCTTAGGTTTATAATAAAAAAAGATGTAGGAGTGGTTCGATGAAAAAAGTTTTAGTTGCTAACAGGGGTGAAATCGCTGTACGTGTATTTCGTGCTTGTACAGAATTAGGAATTAAAACTGTTGGAATCTATGCAGAAGAAGATGAATATTCCGTACACCGTTTTAAAGCGGATGAAGCATATTTAGTAGGACAAGGGAAAAAACCGATTGATGCGTATCTAGATATTGAAGGGATCATTTCTATCGCGAAAGAATGCGGGGCTGATGCCATTCATCCTGGTTATGGTCTTTTATCGGAAAACTTGAATTTTGCGCAACGGTGCGAGGAAGAGGGCATCACTTTTGTTGGACCCAAACTGCATCATTTGGATATTTTTGGAGATAAAATCAAAGCAAAAGCTGCAGCCATCGAAGCAGGAATTGCTTCAATTCCAGGCACAGATGGTCCAATCGCTTCTGTAGACGATGCATTGGAATTTGCTGAACGATTCGGTTATCCGATTATGATCAAGGCAGCTCTAGGCGGCGGAGGTCGCGGAATGCGTGTGGCTCATGATGAAAAGAGTGCAAGAGAAGGTTACGAACGTGCAAAAAGCGAAGCAAAAGCTGCCTTTGGTAGCGATGAAGTGTATGTTGAAAAATACATCGCCAACCCTAAGCATATCGAAGTACAGATTCTTGGTGACACACATGGAAACGTCATCCATCTTTTCGAAAGAGACTGTTCTGTTCAGCGCCGCCACCAAAAAGTAGTAGAAGTAGCGCCTTGTGTCTCTATGAACGAACAGCAACGTCAAAAAATTTGTCAGGCAGCTGTCCAATTGATGAAACATGTTGGGTATGTCAATGCGGGTACGGTAGAATTTCTTGTTGAAGGAGATGATTTTTACTTTATCGAAGTCAATCCTCGCGTCCAAGTGGAACATACGATCACAGAAATGATTACAGATATTGATATCGTGACAACACAACTATTGATTGCCCAAGGGTTAGATTTGCATAAAGAAATCGGATTGCCTCAGCAAGAAGAAATCAAATTGAATGGGTCAGCTATTCAATGCCGAATTACTACGGAAGACCCGTTGAATAACTTTTTACCAGACACAGGAAAAATCGATACGTATCGTTCACCTGGCGGATTTGGCGTACGTCTGGATGTAGGGAATGCTTACGCTGGCTATGTGGTGACGCCGTATTTTGATTCATTGTTAGTAAAAGTATGTACGCATGGCGCTACTTTTGAAACAGCCATTCAGAAAATGGAACGTTGCTTGAAAGAATTCAGGATCCGTGGAGTAAAAACAAATATTCCATTTATGCTAAATGTCATCACACATCCTGAATTCCAATCAGGAAATGCAAAAACAACTTTTATCGATAGTACAGCAACATTATTTGAATTTCCTCGACTACGAGACCGCGGAAATAAAACGATGAAATATATCGGTGAAATTACTGTCAATGGTTTTCCAGGTATCGAAAGTGGCGAAAAACCATTTTATGAAGAACCACGTATGCCTAAAGATCTAATCACAAGAACTGATTACGTAACGGCTAAGAACGTATTAGATGCGAAGGGTGCCGATGCTTTGGTTGAATGGATCAAAGGACAGGAAAATTTATTGTTGACGGATACGACATTTAGAGACGCTCATCAAAGTCTGCTAGCAACTCGTGTTCGGACAAAGGATTTCAAGCAGATTGCACGCTTAACGGGAGAAGGTCTTCCTGAACTCTTTTCAAGTGAGATGTGGGGGGGAGCAACATTTGATGTGGCTTACCGCTTTTTGAATGAAGATCCTTGGCAACGATTGAGAAAAATCCGTTCTTTAATGCCTAATACATTGCTGCAAATGCTTTTCAGAGGTTCAAATGCCGTTGGGTATTCTAATTATCCTGACAATGTACTGGTGGAATTTGTCAAAGAAGCAGCAGCACAAGGGATTGATGTTTTCCGAATATTTGATAGTTTGAACTGGACTCCTCAAATGGAAAAAAGTATCCAAGCAGTACGGGATACTGGTAAAATCGCAGAGGCAGCTATCTGCTATACTGGCGATATCAACGATCCAAGCCGAGCAAAATACAATGTTCAGTATTATAAAGACATGGCAAAAGAACTAGAACAACTGGGTGCGCATATCATTGCAATCAAGGATATGGCTGGGTTGCTTAAACCGCAAGCAGCTTATCGCTTGATTAGTGAATTGAAAGAAACGACGGATCTGCCAATCCATCTGCATACTCATGATACTAGTGGAAACGGGATTATCACTTATTCCGCTGCTTCAAAAGCAGGAGTAGATATCGTTGACGTAGCAATGAGTGCAATGAGTGGGAACACGAGTCAGCCTAGCATGAGCAGCTTGTATTATGCGCTGGTCAATGGTCCACGGCTGCCAGAAATCACAATTGAAAATGCACAGAAATTAAACCATTATTGGGAAGATGTGCGTATGTATTACAAACCATTTGAAAATGGCTTGAATGCTCCTGAAACAGAAGTGTATATGCATGAGATGCCAGGAGGACAGTATTCAAATCTGCAACAGCAGGCAAAAGCTGTCGGACTAGGTCATCGCTGGGATGAAATCAAACAAATGTACCATACTGTCAATTTGATGTTTGGCGATATCGTGAAAGTAACTCCATCATCTAAAGTCGTAGGAGATATGGCACTATTCATGGTCCAAAATGATCTCACAGAACAAGACATCTATGAAAAAGGCGAAACACTAAGTTTCCCTGAATCTGTAGTGACTTTCTTCCAAGGAGAACTAGGACAACCAGTCGGCGGATTTCCTGAAAAACTGCAAAAGATCATTCTTAAGGGCAGACCCGCGTTGAGTGAACGTCCAGGTCTGTTGGCGAAATCAGTCGATTTCAACGAAGTGAAAAAAGAATTGGCAGAAAAAATCGGCTATGAACCAAAACAAGACGAAGTATTAAGTTATTTGATGTATCCGCAAGTCTTTTTGGACTATCAAAAAGCGTATAATCAATTTGGCGATGTTACATTACTGGATACACCAACATTCTTCCAAGGGATACGTTTAGGTGAAACGATCAATGTACAAATCGAACGTGGAAAAACGCTTATCATTCGTTTAGATGAAATCGGAGAACCCGATATCGAAGGAAATCGCGTACTGTTCTTCAATCTGAATGGGCAAAGACGGGAAATCACTATCAAAGATAATTCAATCATCAGTGCGGTTCAAACTCGATTGAAAGCTGAACCAACAAACCGAGAACAAATCGGAGCAACGATGTCTGGTTCTGTGCTTGATGTATTAGTGAAAAAAGGCGATAACGTCAAAAAAGGCGACACGTTGATGATTACTGAAGCAATGAAAATGGAAACAGCCATCGAAGCACGTTTTGACGGAGAAGTTGCACATGTATATGTATCTTCAGGCGACACGATTTCGTCTGGCGACCTTTTGATTGAAGTGACTGAAAAATAATAAGTGAAAGGTGGGGAAACATGAAAAGACTGGGTTTGTTTTGGCTGATTCTGCTATTAGTTATTGCGGCATTCTATATGGAACCAGTCTTGTTCCCGCCAAAACTTGAAGTGAAGGAAAACTCTGATCAACAAATCTCAAATCAAATGACAACGTGGAAATACCAGGAGCTTAAAGCAACTGGTTTTTCTACTTATATTGGAAAACCGATTGAACAGCTAGAAAAAGATTTTGGACAATCCTATGATCGATTAACTAGTGGGTTTGGTTTTGAAACAAGATATTATGAAAACAAAGCCAGTCATCTCACGTTTGAAGTGAATGTCCAAGATAGCATGGTCACAACTGTTAAAGTACTGCAAACAGGACCTGCTGATATCACGCCGTTTTATTTAGGGATGACGATGCAGGACCTAACGAAACTCACGACTATCTATACTAATTTCACTTTTGAGTATCACGACACAGAAGTTGGAATCGAACTGATGGAAGAGGATATGAATTATCGTCCACTGATTGCTTTTGATAACGACACTTTTGCTATTTTGTTTTTTGATCAAACAACTAACGGTCTGTTTTCAGTTGTATATTTAGATAAAGATAGTCTTTTGAAACTTTTACCGTATCAAGTGTTTGGTGAAGGTCTCCCACATTATCAAGCAGATAAATCGGCTGACTGGGAATCGATCAATCGCGGCAAAGAACGAAAAAGTACGACTTTACTAAACATGCTTAGAAGAGAAGACGAACTTCCTATATACAACCAACCACTTGCCTTTCAAAACCACAGTCGGCTGCTGCTACATGATTTCTTGACAAAGCCTGAAGAAATCTTGTCAGACGAACGTATGGCTGATTGGCAAAAATCGCTAGGCAGTGGGCAAACGACAATGAAATTCTCCTTGACGAATGATGAATTGGAGAAGTTAATCAGTAAACAGAAATTAGAAAATACTAGTGGACTGTTTATTCATCCAGCAATCGACGCTACTTTTTCGTTTTTATATTGGTACAGCGATCCATATAATCATGACCGCTTCATGGATCCGGGAACGGATTCATTAGGCATTGCTTTTTCTAAAGAAAATATGTTAGTCTTATTGCAAGAAGAAAACGGAGAAAGTAGTGATAGCAGTGATCGTTAACGAAGAGCTGTTTCAACTGGAGGATCAATGCCTCCGAGTCGCTGAAATGATAAAAAAGAGTAAAACGATGACTTCTTATTTCGAACATAAACAGTCAATGAAAGAATCTGCAGAAGTCTGCCAATTAAAAGAGGCGTTCCTGTCGAAGAAAAAGGCGTTTGAAAATATAGCGGCATATGGCGAATATGCACCTGATTATCGTGAAAAAAAACGTGCTCTTCGAAAAGCAAAAAGACAGCTTGATCTGAATGAGCATGTCGCAGCTTTTAGGTATAGTGAAACACAGTTACAAAGTCTGTTGGATCAAATTGTCCAAGCACTTGCCGAAGAAGTTTCTAATGAAATCAAGGTAGATGCAGGTAGTCCGTTCTTTGAAACGAAAAAACACTTTGGATGCGGAGGGAATTGTCATGCAAGTTGACAATAGTGAATTTGAAATAATAAAACGACGCGGGCTGATCGTATGGGTCTACAGCTTAAAACAATTAAAGAATCTAAAAAAGTTCGGCTTGTTGCATTATGTCTCAAGAAGAATGAAATATGTCGTTCTTTACTTGAATGAAGAGACATTTGAAGAGACAGAAGAACGAATCCGTAAATTACATTTTGTTCGAAACGTAGAACGTTCTTACCGACCAGATATCGAAATGAATTTTGCTGATAAAATAGGTAATAAAACGGTATTAAAAGAAGAAGGTTTCGAAATCGAAGAGCTAAATACAGAAATCAGATTAGCTGAACATCTTTAAAAATCTCTTATGAGCAGTTTTTTAATAAAAAAATAACTTGGACAACTATCAAAAATTGATCATTGTCCAAGTATTTTTTGGTCTTTTTTTTGGTATACTAGTACCAGTACCATTTCTAAGGAGTGAGTAGATGCGGATAATATCAGGAAATTATGGCGGACGCCGCTTAAAAAGTTTAGCAGGGGCGAACACCAGACCAACTACAGATAAAGTAAAAGAATCCATATTCAATATGATTGGACCCTATTTTGATGGAGAGACAGTATTGGATCTGTTTGCAGGAAGCGGCGGTCTAGCTATCGAAGCCGTATCCAGAGGCTGCAGTCATGCAGTATGCGTAGACAAAAATTACCAAGCGCTAAAAATCATCAAAGAAAACATCGAGATTACGAAAGAACCAGAGAAGTTTACCACAATAAAACTTGATGCAGACAAAGCAATCGAACGGCTAGCAGCAGAGAAACAACAATTCGATTACTTGTTTCTTGATCCGCCGTATGCAAAACAAAAAATCATTGATCAAATCCATAAAATGGAAGAACTGGGACTTTTTTCTAAAACCGCAGTTATCGTATGCGAAACGGATAAAACAGTCGAATTGCCAGAATCTGTGGCTGGATTTCATCAAATAAGAAAACAGATTTATGGCATAACAGCTGTGACTATCTATAGAAAAGAGGGAAATCGATGAAACGTGCATTATTCCCAGGAAGTTTTGATCCTTTTACAAAAGGACACTTAGATACAGTGGAGCGTGCGGCTAAATTATTCGATGAGGTGGTAATTGGTGTTTTTATCAATACTTCAAAGAAAAGTTTGTTTCCTCCAGAAGAAAGAATGACATTGATCGCAAAAGCTGTGTCACATCTTCCTAATGTAAAAGTCATGCATCAGGAAAATCAATTGACGGTGGAAACGGCAAAAGAGATTGGCGCGGATGCCTTGGTCAGAGGAATACGGAGTATCAAAGACTTCGAATATGAACGAGAAATCGCTCAGATGAACCATCATCTAAACGAGGAATTGGAAACGGTGTTCTTATTGGCAAAACCAGAATATAGCCATGTCAGTTCCAGTATTTTAAAAGAAGTACTGCACTTTGGTGGAGACGTGAGCAGTTATTTACCGCCAGTTATCAACGAAGCTTTAGCTGGAAAGCGTGAATCAAATGAAAGCTAAACAATGGTTGAAAACAGTACTGATTATCATATTTGGAATGTTGATCATCGGATTTGTAGTAGTTCCTCTGCCATATTATGTGGAATCACCAGGAGCAACGATTGATCTGAAAGAATTAATTACAGTCAATGACAAAGAAGACAAAGGTTCTGGCTCTTTCTCTCTTACATCCGTCGGTATCAGGCAAGCTACCGGATTTTTGGCGCTAAAGGCTAAACTAGCTCCCTTTGAAGAATTGATCAGTAAAGAAGAATTGACTGGTGGGGCAACAAATGAAGAATATAATCAAATGCAACAGTATTATATGGATTCTTCCCAAAACGCAGCAATCGAACAAGCGTTGAAACTTGCAGGCAAGCCTTATAAAATGGAATTCAAAGGCGTATATGTCATGAGCGTAGAGAAAACATCGAACTTCTTTGGCAAGCTTTCAGTAGGAGATACAGTAACAAAAGTAGACGGCAAAAGCTTTCAAAGTACAGAAGCATTTATGGATTATGTAAAAAGCCAAAAAGTTGGACAAACAATCGAAATCAGTTATTTGCATAATGGTGAAGAAAAAACAGCTTCTGGTGATCTGATTGAGTTGCCAACAGATAAAAAGGCAGGAATAGGCATCACACTTACTGATCATACAGAGATCGAATCAGATACAGACGTTCGCATTAATTCTGGCTCTATTGGTGGGCCGTCAGCAGGATTGATGTTCACTTTAGAGATCTATGAACAGGTCACTGGTAAAAATTTGCGACATGGTAAGCAAATTGCCGGAACTGGAACGATCAACAGCGAAGGAGAAGTCGGCCGAATCGGAGGAATCGATAAAAAAGTAGCAAGCGCGGATAAAGCCGGCGTAGAGATTTTCTTTGCACCAGATGATACGATCTCAGACGATGTTAAGAAAGAATATCCTGAAATAAAAACCAACTACGAAGAAGCAAAAGCCGCCGCCAAAAAATTGAATTCCTCCATGAAAATCGTACCAGTAAAAACAGTACAAGATGCGCTTGACTATCTAGAGAAAATGAAATGAAGCAACTAAAAAAATTGTGAAAAAGCTGCTCTGTATCAAGTAATAAGAATAGCTACGCAAAAACAGCTTCTCCTCTTTTGTTTGGATTTATTTATCGCAGATGCAAGCTTTCGAGCTAATTGAATACTATTTATTTTGAATAAGGGATTGTGACATATTTTCTGTCACAATCCTTTTTTTTCGTCAAAATATCTTTCTGCTAAAAAAAAGAAAAAATTGACGTAATTAGATGTTGAAGGGACGATTTTGCCAGAGCACACTGTTTCTTCGATTTCAAATGAAAGGAGTAATGAATGATTTTTACTGATCATTCTCTGTAAAAAGGAATAATGATAGAAAAAATCAGCAAGAAAATACTCACCTCCCCTAAGTTAATCGTTTGTATGTCTACGGTAGTTCTTATCTTTTGTATAGCCAGTGGTTTTTTATTGTCAAATCTGTTATTTCATAGAGAACCAGAAGAGATCGCTGCAAAAGAAATGCTTTCTCCATTTAGTTCCAGTGAAGAAAATCAATTGCCTGAAGGAAATACTGTAGAAGAGGATGCTCGTCCAAAGGTTATGTACACCGATATCAAAGGAAGTGTGAAGGAGCCTGGTATCTATTCGTTTTCTTCAGAAGAACGGGTCTATGATGTACTAAAGCGCGCAGGAGGATTATTAGAAGAAGCGGATAGCGATCGAATCAACTTTTCTGCGAAGATAGAAGATCAGCAAGTCCTATATATCCCTGCTGTAGGTGAAGAGCCGCCAGAACATCTTGATCAGTTGGCATCCCCCGAAGGAAAACAGTCTACAGCAGATTCCGAGCCTTCAAAAATAAATATCAATACAGCCAGTCCCTCAGAACTCCAGCAGATTCCTGGGATCGGATCAGTTAAAGCGCAAGAAATCATTCGATTTAGAGAAGAAAACGGATCCTTCCAGAAAGTGGAAGACTTGCAGGAGATCTCTGGTATCGGTGAAAAGACAGTTGAAAAACTAAAAAACTTCGTTACAATTAAATAGAATGATTCAGAATCAACTGAAAAGAGCAATAAATGGAGGCTAATGGATGACGGACTTCATTTCGGCAGTGAAGGATATGCTCTTTTGTCAGACATGATGATTCGGTATATTTAAAGAATATTTTGTTTAAGCAATGGAGTGCTTTTTTGATCAACTTGAAAAAACGGAGGAATGTAAACCATGTTAGAAAAATCTTCAAAAACATGCGATACGAACAAAGAAAAAATTACTGATAAGACTCAAAACAAACGCATTCCCTGGGACCAGTACTTTATGGCTCAGGCAGTATTGTTATCTTTACGCAGCACATGTACACGTTTAGAAGTAGGAGCGACACTTGTTAGGGAAAAACGGATCATTGCTGGCGGCTATAATGGAGCAGTCAGTGGAGATGTCCATTGCATAGATGAAGGCTGCTATGTTGTGGATGGACACTGTTTGCGAACGATTCATGCAGAGATGAATGCGCTGCTACAGTGCGCGAAACTCGGTATCCCAACGGAAGGTTCGGAAATCTATGTCACACATTTTCCATGTTTAGCTTGTACAAAAGCTTTGCTGCAAGCTGGTGTCAAAGGGATCAATTATCTCCATGACTATCGAAATGATCCGTATGCTCAAGCGTTGATTGAACAATTAGGCGTATCTGTACACCAAGTTGCTTTAAACTCGCAGCATTTTTCAAAACTTCAAAATGAATTAACAGGAAAACATGTTTAGCGTTTTAGAAAGGCATGTTCGAAATCGGTTGATTTTTCCGGCAATTACGTCGATGATTATTTGTTTGTTGTATGATACGGACAATTGGATTTATCGTTTGTTTCTTGCCGGAATTTTTTTGTGGTTTTCGCTAAAAGAAGGACGTTTTATCGCGTACTTCTGTATTGTTGGTAGCATAATGGTATCCGTTTCTTATAAGCTACAAGAATATTCATTTTTAGAGGAAAAAGAAACAGCTGCGCAAGTGACTTTATCTACAGATACGATTCGTGCAAATGGCAGTTTTTTGACAATGGAAGGAAGGTTGTCAGATAGTAAACAGAAGATACAGCTTTCTTATCAAGCAAACACCGAAGAGGAATTGAAAACTTGGCTTGGGTTCCGAGGGAAGGGGATAGAATTGACAGCTGAAGGCGAGTTTATTTCTCCCGAAAAAAAGCGAAATCTTTATACTTTTGACCAAGAAGCTTACTTCAGGAACCACAGAATCTCTGGTCGATTCCAAATTCAAAGGGTCGAAAAAATCAACATACAAAATCATTGGCGAAATTGGCTCCAGAGAAAAAGAGGCGCTTTTATTTCTTTTGTCCAATCTGAATTTCCGCAAAAAACAAGTGTATATATCAATTCTTTATTATGGGGTTATAAAGATTCAGGCTTCAGAGAATCAGAAGAAATTTTTAGAGAGAATGGTTTGCTGCATCTATTCAGCCTATCGGGATTACACATCCAATTTTATTTAGGGTGGCTGTATTATTTGTTTCGACGTATCGGATGGCCACTGCACGTCAGCATCATTCCGTTGAGTCTGCTAACTATCTGTTATGTTTCTCTTGCAGGCAGTTCTATTTCTGTCTTGCGTGCTAGTCTGTTGTTTTTATTGCGGTTGCTAGTCAAATTATTGAATAAACGTTACTCCTCTATGGACTTATTTGCAGTTGTCTTTTGGCTTCTTTTGCTATTTGATCCTCGATTTCTTTTTCATGCGGGCGGGCAGCTTAGTTTTTTCATGAGTTTTTTGTTTATCCTGATTTCTTTTGATGGAGATTGGATGAAAAAAACGGCTTCTCATGTCCTATTTACCATGATCACGATGCCATTGATTGTATGGCATTTTTATGAGTGGCCTCTTTTAGGCAGTCTTTTTACATTACTGGTTGCGCCGGTATTCAAGTTTCTTTTTCTTCCTAGTGTGTTCTTTCTGACGCTTTTCAATCGCTGGTTGCCGAGAACCTTACTTTTGCTGATAGAAGAGGGACTGATCTTGTTTGAACGAATGATCGATTCGTTTTCAGGATCGACTCTTGTTATAGGGCGTCTACCTCTTGTGCTATCAGGGGTATATATTTTCGGATTGCTGATTTGTATGGATAGATTGAACGAGCAGCCGATGAAACTCTTGTTTTATGTTGGTCTGTTTTCTTTGATGTTATTGACTTTGCCATTTTTACGTTTTTCTTCAACGATCGCTTTTATCGATGTTGGCCAAGGAGACAGTATCTTTTTGCAAAGTCCTTTTCGAAAGGAAACGATTTTGATTGATACGGGTGGGAAGTTACACTTTGAAAGGGAAAAGTGGGCGCAAGGTATTGCACGACCTCCTGCTGAAAGGAATATCGTTCCATATCTAAAAGGACAGGGAATAAGTGTGATCGATAAACTCATCTTGACACACGATGATACGGATCATGTGGGAGAATTGTCCACATTATCTCAGCATTTCACCATCAAAAAAATTTATATTGGCTGGGGTGCTGGACGAAATGAGCCGTTGCGAAGGCATTTAACAGAAGCTCAAAAAAATGGCACTAAAATCATTGAAGTCAAACATGGCGACAGGATCAAAGGCTATTATGATCTTTATGTATTGACCCCTTTTGAAAAGGGAGAAGGAAGAAATGAAGATTCGGTTGGTTTATGGCTGGACTATAATAATCAGCGTTTTTTGTTTTTAGGCGATTTGAATCAAGCGATGGAAGAACAGCTGCTTTCTATTTATCCTAATTTGAAAGCCGACGTAGTCAAATTAGGTCACCATGGTAGCCGCACATCAAGTAATACGGATTTTCTTTCCCGTATTGAAGCGAAACATGGAATTATATCCTGCGGAGTAAATAATCGTTATGGTCACCCTCACAGCGAAGTATTGGAGGCATTAGAAGAAAATCAGATAAGAACATGGCGAACCGATCAGCAAGGAATGATCACCTATCGCTGGCATCCAGTTTTTCATCCTCATGGTCTAGTGGAAACAATGATAGACTAGTAATTCTCATCTTCTCATGGTAGGATAATTTTGAAAGTGGTGAGTAATTTGAGTATACAAGCAGAGTTACAAAAAATACGTAAAGAAAAACTTGCATCTTGTTACTTGATCTTAGGAACAGAAAAGTTTCTCCAAGATCAAGTTCGGGCAGAAATAGTTAAAAAAATCAAATTAGAGGGCGAAGATGATTTAAATTTTTTAAGTTTTGACATGGAAAATGCAAGTTTAGAGGAGGTAGTGGCTGAAGCAGAGACATTGCCGTTTTTCGGAGATCAACGATTAGTATTTGTGGAGAACCCATATTTTTTAACAGGTGAGAAAGTAAACAACGGGATCGAACAAAATACTGATTTACTGACAGCTTATTTGAAAGAACCACTAGAATCGACTGTATTAGTATTTTTTGCGCCATATGAAAAGTTGGATGAACGGAAAAAAGTAACGAAACAATTGAAAAAAACAGCAACCATCATCAACGTCCAACAGTTGAATGAAAAAGAAGTACGTCAATATCTGATGAATACCTTAGAGAACTCTTCCATCAAAATGGAACGAAACGCCATTGATTTATTCTTGCGGTTGACCGACTTAGATTTATCCAAAATGATGAGAGAGTTACAGAAATTAATTCTTTATGGACAAAATCAACAGCAGATCACTGTTCGAGAAGTAGAACAATTAGTTCCTAAAACATTGGAACATAATATTTTTGACATGACCCAATATATTTTAAAAGGGAAGACAGAACAAGCCTTGCGTTTATATGAAGATTTAGTCATGCAAGGGGAGGAAACAATCAAAATCAATGCGATTTTACTTTCTCAATTACGTTTGTTTTTACAGACAAAATTTCTTGTAAAGATTGGCTATCAGCAGGCCAATATTGCAGAAACATTAAAAATCCATCCCTACCGTGTAAAACTTGCCATGCAAGAAGTAAGGAAATTCGATGAACAGTTGCTGGTACAATTATTTGATCAATTAGTCGAAATGGATTATCAAATCAAAACGGGGCAAATCGAAAAAGAATTAAGTTTTCAACTTTTCGTTTTGCGCACAGGGCAGTTGTTGAGAAATCGATAGGAAGAAAGAAGAAGCCAAAAGCATGCGGGAATACCGGTTGCTTTTGGTTTTTTTGACAAATAAAAAAACCGGCCGAAGCCGATTCTTTTACTTAGCGATTTTTTTGCTTAAACGAGATTTGTCGCGGTTAGCTTTGTTTTTGTGGATTAGACCTTTTGATTCAGCCATATCAATAGCTTTAACAGCTTCTTTATATAACGCATCTACGTTGTCAGCACCTGAAGCTACAGCATCTTCAAATTTTTTGATTGCAGTACGCATAGCGCTTGTTTGAGATGAATTTTTCACATTAGCGTTTTCGCTTGTACGAACACGTTTGATTGCAGATTCAATGTTTGGCATTAGTTTCACCTCCGATAACTTAAGTTCTTACGCGTGTGACCGCATAATTCAACATTCATTATTATACCTAAAGGCAGCGCGCTTTGCAATATGAACATGACAAGTTTTTTTCCTTAACAGTCTTTTATTTAAACTTTTTTATCAGTAAAAACAGATAAATCAAGCTGAAAAAATCAAAAAGACGCTATTGTGGGAGGCAATAGCGTCAAACCAAACTAGATTTTTATTTATCTATTTAAACAAAGATTGAATGGGAATGTTTGGTACTAAGTCATTATATAACAAAGAGAACCGTTTGCAAAGTTTTTTTTGAAAAGGGATACGATTCCCTGTTGTTCTTTGTTTTTCTATTAAGAAACTGCAGTTATTTTATAACCAGTCACCTTTGATCGGTAAAGGTTATTCTGGTGTACCGATTATTTTAATGTATTCATCAATATTTTTTATCAACATTTTTTTAATGACTAACTGATTCCGACGGTTCCATTTGCCACTTACTTCCAGTACATATTTATTTAGTGGCAAACGTAAGATGTACTTTGCCAAATAGCGATCTTTAAGCAGGCCATTGATCACACGGTCCTCAAGCTGCAAGTTGATTCCAGTCAGCATCATTGGCTGTTCTTGTAAAACATACGTATCAATTAAAAGACCTTCAAAAGTTTCCACAAGCGTCTTCCTTTCTTTCCAAAGTAACCTGAGAACAGGTACTGTTTCTTCCATTTTGATATTCGTTAAAGTGGATGCAATCATTCCTTCTTTTGTCCACTGTAATCTAGTATAACAAAAAAGAGGAGAAGAGCCAAAAAGAAAAAAGAGCATCGATTTCAATAGGAAGTCTCATTCGCTCGGTCATTGTTTAAAAAAAGCTCCTGCATCGCAGGAGCATCCCTATATCATTCTAATAGGACAATCAAAAAGCAGTATCTAACACATTTTGTATCAAATCAGGAAATAAAAGATAAGCTAAGCCCAGAATCAAAAGTACCGCTAAAAGAAACCAGCCAATTGTTCCTATGAAATACTTCAATTTTTCGAACATTGTATCACCTCGTTGTCAGTATATCACGGATCAGTAAATTGGGGGTGTTAAGAATCTCCTAAAAATAGGCAAAATTTGATCTATTTTCCTAAAGCAAATACTTGTAAGATGCAGTAAGTAATGCCAGAAGCAATGACTGGTCCGGCGGCGATTCCTCTTAAGAAGACAACACCTAAAATCGTGCCAAAAACAAGCGCAACAGTGATTTGCGGATCAGAAGCAATCAATCCTACGCCCTTGGAAGATAAGACAGCCACTAGCCCACCGCAAAAAACAGCTACCCAGCCGATAGGGGATTTAAAGGCTTCTAATAAATCACGTAGACCGATTTCTCCTGTTGCGATAGGGATCAGAATCGCTGCAGTGATGATCGTCACACCAATATTGATTCCTTTGCCTTGAAGCCAAGGGAAAAAGGAACGGGAGGCTGGTACGAGCTTCATAATCAGCACAAAAGCTGCCGCTATCATTAGACTTTGATTCTTAGCTAAAATTGCTACAAGTAAAATAATTCCTAAAAAAAGCCAACTTTCCATAAAATATATTCCTCACTTTCTTCGAAACAATCATAACATCTTTTTGGAAAGTTGCAAAAGCAGGAATTTATCCTTCGAAATCTATTCATACGCTGATCTTTTCATAAAATAAACAAAATCATAAAAAACTTCACTTATTTGGCAGAAGACAGCCGTGCTTGGTATAGTGGACAAGACTTACATTTTTTTGAAGAATCAGAAAGAGCAGGTAAAGGTCTTAGTAAGCGCAAGCCATTCAGAATAACCAATATCGTGCTTCCTTCGTGTCCTACTACTCCAAGAGGTAGATTTAAAAATTGCAAGAAGTTAGAAGCAATCAACAAGAGAATAACAAGAATCGAAAAAATGATATTTTGTTTGATAATCCGCCGCATTTTTAAAGATAGCCGATGACTGTAGACGAATTTATCTAAGTCATTTTTCATTAAGACGATGTCTGCGATATCCATTGCGGCGTCTGTTCCTTGTCCCATAGCGATACCTAATGAAGCAGCTGCTAAAGCAGGCGCATCATTGACTCCATCACCAACCATCGCATTTACTTGGTAACGTTCATTTTCTTTTTTGACTAGTTGTGTTTTTTCTTCCGGAGTACAGCTTGCATAGTAATGTTCGATCCCTACTTGTTCAGCAATAGCCTTTGCTGTGCCAGAATGGTCGCCAGTTATCATACTTGTATGGATGTTTTGGGATTTAAAGTAGGAAATCACCTGTTGGGCATTTGCTTTTGGAATATCCAACAGACCTAAAACAGCGATTAACTGTTGATCTTTAGAAAGATAGATTACAGTTTTTCCTTGATTTTCTAAACGTTCGATCATTTCCTCAATCTCTTTGCTGATTCTCATCGTCTCAGGATCATATGCATGTTTGCCAACTTTCCATTGCGCCCCTAAATAGGTAGTTTGTAATCCAAAACCAGTAATTTCTTCTATTGATAGGCATTGGATTGCTTCGGGTATTGTGCAATCGAAATATTGTAAAATCGCATGAGCAAGAGGGTGTGTCGTTTTTTGTTCCATAGCAACAAGAAGTTGTTGTGCCAAATCCTTCTCATCAAAGAAAAAGCTGTCAGTCACAACTGGTTTTCCTTTAGTGAGTGTTCCTGTTTTATCAAAGGCAATCGCTTTTAATTCAGAAAGCTTCTCTAAATGGATCCCACCTTTGATTAGGATCCCATTTTTTGCAGAATTTGAAAGAGCAGCTAGAGAAGCAGGAGTAGCAGATGCGACAAGCGCACAAGGAGAAGCCACGACTAATAATACCATTCCTCGATAAAAGCTTTCATCCCAACTCCAACCTAAGAAAAAGTGGGGGAGAAGGATCATTAGAGGCACAGCAAGCAAAATCAATTTTACATAATTGTTTTCGATCCGTTCGATAAATGAAGCTGTTTGAGTTGGCGTATTCTGCGCTTCTTCCACTAATTGGATAATCTTAGCAAAGACAGTTTCGGTACTCGTTTTTGTTACTCGAATTGTAATGGGATTTCCTTGATTCAGCGTTCCTGCAAACATCTCATCTCCTAAATATTTTTCTACAGGTACAGATTCACCGCTTAATGCAGACTCGTCGATCGTTGCCTGTGTGCTTTCTAAACAACCATCGATCGGAACAGCCGCTCCTTTAGCGACGAACACCAAGTCATCCACCTTTAATTGCGAAACATCTACTTCTTGCATTTGTCCGTTTTCTTTTAGTAACTGAGCTTTTTGTGGCTGAAGATTCATCAAAGCGGTAATTTCTTTTTGACTTTTATTGGTCGTGTATTCCTCTAATGCACCGCTTAAACAAAAGATGAACGTCAACATTGCTCCCTCAAAGTAATTACCAATCAAACAGGCACCAATAGCGGCTAAAGCCATCAATAAGTCCACATTCAGTGTTCGGTCATTCCACAATTCTTTCAAGCCTTCCGATGTTTGTTTGTATCCACCGATGATAATAGCGCTGATATAAAAAAGCGGGGTGATGGTGAGAGAGAGGCGGTCGAAAATAAAACCGGCAATCATAAATAAAAGACAGCCAATTGTTGCTGCAAAAGCTTTTTTCTGATTAGTCATCGTTATCAGTCCTCCTTGTCAAAACAAGGATAGCATAATAAAAATGTAATTGATAATAAAAACAGCTAAATGAGAACGATAATGGTTATCATTTGACTATGGAGCTTGATGCGGTTTTTATTATTTATAATAATTATCATTAAATAAAATAAAAAACCAGAACATTTCTCATACAAGAGAAGTGTTCCGGTTTTTCTTACATTGCGATAAACCAATAACCAATTAAAATGATACCAAGGATAATACGATACCAGCCAAAAGCGGTAAAGTCGTTTTTCTTCAAGTAACTTAATAAGAATTTAATAGCTAAGACAGAAACCACAAAAGATACGAATGTTCCTACAAGAAGAACAACAGTTTCTTCCATTTTGAATGAATTCCCTTCAGCTAAATATTTGACGATCTTCAAGCCGCTTGCGCCAAACATGACAGGAATCCCTAAGAAAAATGAGAATTCTGTAGCGACAAAACGCGAAGCGCCAATCAAGATAGCTCCTAGGATCGTTGCACCAGAACGAGATGTTCCGGGAACAAGTGCCAAGACTTGGAATAATCCAACAAGAAGAGCTGCTTGGTACGTAAAGTCATTCAGCGAAGTCCAACGAGGTGTTTTGTTTTTGTTGCGTTTTTCGACAATAATAAAGGCAATACCGTAAACGATCAAAACAATGGCAACGGGTAAGAACTTGTGGAAATTTGCTTCTAACCAATCATCCAAAGGCAAACCAATGATGATGGCTGGTATACAAGCAACGATCACTTTAAACCAAAGTGTCCAAGTATCTTTTTTTTCTATCGTTGATTTACTTGGAGAAAAGGGGTTTAATTTGTGAAAATAAAGAACGACGACAGCTAAGATCGCCCCTAATTGGATAACGACATTGAACATCGACATAAATTGTGAACTGGCATCCAGTTTGATGAATTCATCTGCTAGGATCAGATGACCAGTACTACTGATGGGCAGCCATTCCGTTATTCCTTCAATAATACCGAGAATCACTGCTTTGATAATATTTGCAAAAAACATAAATTCCTTCCTTCCCAATTAAGATACATCTTATAGTATACCGTTATTTTTTGATAAACCCAATCTGTTTTTTAATATTAAGAAAAACTTGAGAAATGAAGCAGATAAGTATACGAAGAAAAAAAGAAGACAAAGCCCTCGTTCAGACTTTGCCTTTTATGATTCTCTGTTAAAAATTAAAATATCCCATCATAAAAACGAGTCTCGACTATGTGCTTTCCCGTTTTCGATATAAGACGTATCGTTGATACCATGGATAGAAAATCGACCGTTTGCATAAGTAACCTTTGTTACACTGCCATTTAAAAGACCAGCACGAACAGGCTGTTTAGGATCAATCAGATTAAGCAAGAAGGCAATCGTCAAACCATGTGATACGACTAAAACATTTCCGCCGCCGTTTTTTTCGCAGTGATGGGCGATATCTTCAAATCCTGTCCACACACGATCTCGTAATGTTTCATAAGTTTCTGCCCATCCAGCCGTATCCAAGTTGTATACAGCATTGGCAATTTGTTCAAAAGAAACTTCTGTGGTAAACATCTCATCATAGGTTTTAAAATTCAATACGCGAGGAATCACACCCCACATTTCCATGTCATAGCCGCCTTCAAGAGATCCGAAGCACCATTCTCTGATCCGTTTCTCGATAAAATAAGGAATTTCTTTTCCCTTAGAATGTTCTCCTAGAATAATACGGGCAGTTTCGATCGCCCGACCACTGTCACTAGAATAAGCAAAAGAAAAGTCGACATCTTTTAACCCGCGCCCTAAATAATGGATGCCTTCTTGTCCTTGTTTTGTGAGTGGCGTATCACACCAGCCTTGTACGCGTTCGATTGTATTGAACATCGTTTTTCCATGCCGTACGATATAAAGTGTAGTTTCTGTCATTTTATTCTCCTCCTAAATCATTTTTAACGATTGAAAAAAGGATTTGTCCTTTTTTCCTGTTCAATCGTTGTTGCATCACCATGTCCTGGATAGACTGCAAATTCATCAGGTAAAACAAACAGCTGGGTCCGAATACTGTGAAGTAATTGTTCTAAATTCCCTGTATACAGATCGGTTCTACCGATACTTCCTCTAAATAGGGCGTCGCCAGAAACGACAAAATCATCAAAAATAAAGCTAACGCTTCCGATGGAGTGTCCTGGAGTAGGGACTACACGAAAAGACATGTTCCCTAAAGTATAAGTTTTCATTTCAAATTCATATTCTGCAGGCGAGACAATAATATCAGCAATATCATCATGTCGTCCGAGTCCAGAAAGGTTCAAAATCGGATCACCTAGCCATTTTTGCTCTAGTGGGCTGACATACACTGGGATTTGATAATATGCGCGTAAAGGTTCTACTGCACCGATATGATCGTAGTGGGTATGGGTAAGCAAAATCGCTACCGGCTGTTGGTTTGTTTTTTTGATTTCTTGTTTGATTCGTTCTGCATCTTCTCCAGGGTCAATGATCAAAAGTGCTTCTTCGTTGTAGACCAAATAACAGTTTTCTTCAATCATTCCTGTTTTTAATCTTTCGATATGCATGTGCATTCCTCCTTGATAGCCAAAACTTCTTTCATCCATTAGTATAACGCATTCATTGCTAGGAAACAAAAACAGGTACTTATTTCTCTTTACTTATCTGAATTATCAGACTATATGAAAAGTATTTGGATATTCTAAAGAGAAGGAAAGTAAGTTTTCATAGCATTTTAATATGTCCTTGTTACATTAGACTCATCCAAAAATCCAAATTCTATATCCTATATCCCTGCCTAATCAGCAGGGTGTTTTTTTATGCTTGAAAAGAGAGCTCTTTTTGCTAAACTAGGCTTTTTCAGGTAATCTTAGAGAGAAAGAGGTGGTGGAAATGATCAAACAGTCAAAAATATCTGTGCGGCACTTAGTAGAATTTATTTTGCGACGTGGAAGTATCGACAATCGTAAAAAAAGTAGCCATACTGCATTAGAAGGAGCAAGAATCCACCGTAAGCTCCAAAAAGATGCGGGAGAAGACTATGAAAAAGAAGTCTTTTTAAAAACAACAGTTCCATTAGATGAATATCACCTGATCGTTGAAGGCCGTGCAGACGGTATTTTCAAAAGAGATGGTATTTATTATATAGATGAAATCAAAACCTCCGAGCCACGATTTGAAGATTTAGAACCAGAACAAGTGGAACTTTTCTTTCATCAAGCAAGGGTGTATGCCTATATCTATAGTCAAGAACATGATTTACAAGAAATAAATCTGCAATTGACTTACTTTCAGACGGCTGAAGAAGTGATTACGAGAAAGGTCGAACATCAGACAAGAGAGCAGTTAGAAACTTTTTTTAAAAAACTGACTGAAGATTATAAAGAATGGCTTGTTTTTCAAGAAAACTGGCGCACTGTACGCAATGCCTCTTTGATGGCTTTGAAATTCCCCCATGATGAGTATAGGAAAGGCCAGCGTGAACTAGCGGTAGCTACTTATAAAACGATCCGTACGAAACAGAAATTGTTTGTAGAAGCACCTACCGGAACAGGAAAAACAATCTCTACGTTATTCCCCGCTTTGAAAGCTGTAGGGGAAGAAGAGGGAGAAAAGATCTTTTATCTAACGGCCAAAACAATAACTAGACAAGTAGCTGAAGATGCCATGATAGCATTAAAAGATACTGGAGCTGAAGTAAAAAGTGTCACTTTGACGGCTAAAGATAAGATCTGCTTTTTAGATGAGACGACCTGTAATCCAGATCAGTGCCCGTATGCCAATGGTTATTACAATCGTATCAACGAAGGGTTATGGGATCTTTTGAATCATGAGAATCAGATCACTCGAGAAGTCATCGAAACTTATGCAAGAAAGCATACACTTTGTCCTTTCGAACTATCATTAGATGTCAGTATCTGGTGCGACGTGATCATTGGGGATTACAATTATTTGTTTGATCCCACTGTTTATTTAAGGCGTTTTTTTGAAGATGAAAAAAACGAGGATTATCTGTTTTTGATTGATGAGGCACATAATTTGGTGAATCGTTCTCGAGAGATGTATTCGGCAGAACTATCTTATGAAAAAACGAAACGAAGTAAGGAAGCTATACCAAAGGAATTCAAAAAACTCCATCGTCGTTTCAACAAACTATTGAAAGAATTTGATACGATCCGAGAAATAGCAAAAGAAGATCATTGGGATTATCATCATCAAAAAGCACCAGCTGAATCTTTAGTAAAGGCAGGTTATCAATTAAGCGAAAAAATCAAAGAATGGCTAGCAGAATTTCCTGAGCATCCATCGCAAGAACAATTGCTTCCTTATTATTTTGATTTGCTTCATTTTTTGAAGGTCAGTGAATTTTATGATGATCACTATGAAACAACGGTCGAAAAAACGTATCACGATCTGATAGTAAAAGAGTTTTGTATTGATCCAAGCTTGTTTCTTGAGCAGTCGTTGGATAAAGGAAGAAGCAGTATCCTTTTTTCTGCGAGTTTTTCACCTCTATCTTATTATCAGGAAACACTGGGCGGACAAAAAAGTCTCGCTTACAAACTGCCGAGTCCTTTCCCAGAAGGAAACCAGCAAGTTTTCATTGCAAATTACTTAGAGACGACTTATCGAAACAGGGAACAAAGTCTGGCAAAATTAGTTGAGACGATCCATGCTTTTGCTGATGGAAAGGTCGGAAATTATTTCGTTTTCTTTCCTTCTTATCAATATTTAGACCTTGCGGCGGAAGCATTCAAACAGCAATATCCTGACAGCAATGTGCTGATCCAAGAAACGGACATGAATGAAGAAGAACGCGAACGATTTTTAGCAAAATTCCAAGCAGATCCCGATGAAACATTGATAGGATTTTGTGTACTTGGTGGGATTTTTTCAGAAGGAATCGATTTGAGAGGGAACCGATTGATCGGCAGTATGATCGTAGGTGTAGGGTTGCCGCAGATGAATCATGAGCAGGAACTGATCAAATCATATTATGATGAGAAGGAACACCTTGGATTTGCTTACGCTTATCAGCTTCCTGGAATGAACAAAGTCTTGCAAGCTGGTGGTCGAGTGATTCGTGGCATGGCGGATCAAGGAATCGTGGTATTGGCAGATCAACGATTTGCTCGTTTCTCTTATCGACGTTTATTCCCACAACATTGGCAAACAGCAAGAGAAGTACGAAGTGTTGGAGAATTGGAAGAAGGAATACAGCGTTTTTGGTCATCCAAAGAAGCAGTAAATGAAAAAAACGAGGGATGACAGATGTCAGCCTCGTTTTTTTCATTAACGATAGTTAGTGAATTGCAACTCGATTGGTAAGTCAAGTTTACGTAATAAAGCAATCACAGCTTGAAGATCATCACGGTTTTTACCTGTCACTCTAATCTGATCTTCTTGGATTTGTGCTTTTACTTTCAGTTTTTCATTTTTGATAGCTGTAGTGATTTTTTTCGCGTTTTCGCGATCGATTCCGTTGACCAGATCGGCAGTTTGACGAGCTTTGCCACCTAGCGCGTGTTCCGATTCGGAAAAATGGATATTTTTGATTGGCACATTTCTTTTGATCAACTTACCAAATAATACATCTTTGATCTGTTCGATTTTGAAATCATCATCGCTCAAGACAACTAGATTGCTGTTCTCTAATTTGATTTCTACCGTAGAATCCTTGAAGTCAAATCGATTAGTCAATTCTTTTGTTGTTTGCTGAATCGCATTTTTTACTTCTTCTGTATTGACTTCTGATACAATGTCGAAGCTAGCATCTTTTGCCATAAGAACCCTCCTGATATACGTATAAGTTTACTATACATCTATCTTATCATAGGAATGGGGCAGATTCTTACTTGTTTGCTAAAATTCTTCTCATTTGAGTTCGAAGTATTTTATTTTAATAGATAAACTGTTATTCTTACATTTGGAATAACAAAGTAGAGGAGAGGTGCTTGTGAGCAAAATTATGACTGCGTATCATAAAAATGAAAGATTAAAGAAAATAGTGGTTATTTTGATAACCGGATTGACCGCTGCGGTCGCTTTAAATTATTTTTTGATTCCAGCCAATGTCTTTTCTGCAGGGATGAATGGGATCGCTCAAATCATTTCCTCGCTTTTATATGAATGGTTTCATATCAAGGTAGACACAGGAACATTTATTTTTATTTTGAATATCCCTGTGTTTGTATTAGGGTTTCTCAAAGTAGGAAAACGAGCAACGATCCTTAGTTTTGTGAACGTTGTATGCGTATCAGTGATGACGATGCTACTTCCAGTCGGACAGATTACTGATAATATTTTGATGAATGCCTTAGTAGGCGGTGTCTTATTAGGTCTTGGCGTAGGGTTATCTTTAAAAATGGGCTTTACAACTGGTGGGATGGACATCATCTCTCTTGTGCTTTCACAAACAACTGGAAAAACAGTCGGAAATTACATGCTGATTCTAAATGGGATCATTGTAGTCATCGCAGGCTTCTTCTTTAACTGGGAAAGTGCCTTGTATACGATTATTTCCATTTATGCAATGACTCAAGTGATTGATGCCATCCATACGAGTCATCAAAAAGTAACAGCGATGATCGTGACCGTCAAACCGGAAGAGGTAACAGAAGAACTAGCGAAACGGATGGTACGTGGAATGACATTGCTTCCGTCTGTCGGTGGCTATTCAAAAAAACAAGGAAATATGATCATGATGGTCATCACCCGCTATGAAATGTATGATCTTGATCAGATCGTTCATGAAATCGACGACGATGCATTTATCAATATTTTACCAACTCATTCAGTATTTGGCCGATTTGCAAATGAAAACGAACAAAAAATGTATCGAACAACAGGTGTATTGCCAGAAATAAAAAATCGTTCACAAAAAAAATGAGGAATCAGATTTATTTTAGAATGAATTTAATGTATTCCATCTAACAAGGACATTTTATAAATTTAAACGAGAATCTTCCTTCTAAATTCTCATTTACAAGTAGTTAAAAAAAGAGTATGATAAATAAAAATCGTGTTAAGGAGTGTCGTACGATGAGCGAAGCAAACCAAGAACGGTCTGCGCAAGAAATAGAACTGATCAAAGAACGTATTCTTGCTGCCTTGGAAATGGTGATCGATCCTGAATTAGGAATCGATATTGTCAACTTAGGCTTGATTTATGATATAGAATTCAATCCTGAAAACGGAGAAACAGTCATCAAAATGACGCTAACAACTATGGGCTGTCCACTAGCCGATATTTTAACAGAATCTATCCATGACGCATTGAAAGAAGTGCCAGAAGTAACGAAAGCAGAAGTAAAACTTGTCTGGTATCCAGCATGGACGACCGATAAGATGAGCCGTTATGCACGGATTGCGTTGGGGATTCGATAGGGATCTTGACTGACTAGCTATGAGAAGTAAATAGTAAAAACAAAAAACCTTTTATCCTTTTAAGAAGAAAAGAGATAAGAGGTTTTTTGTTTATAAAATTTTGTCTGCTATATTAGAAGTTAATCAAATAAATGTGTTCTATTGATAAAGGACATTCAAATCTCTTTTCTTTTGCCATCCATCTTTTTTACATCAATTTGATTTTCGTATAGTATTCTTTCTCATCTTCGCGATAAATCGTGGCCCCATTTTTTTGCTGCGCCTTAAGACTGCCAAGATTTTTTTTATTTACAGACAAAAGTGCCTCATCGATGCCGATTTTTTTTGCCTCTTGCAATACTAATGCTAAACCTTGTGTTGCATATCCTTTTTTACGATAGTCAGGGGAGATGCCGTAACCGATATGGCCAGCGCCGTTTCTTAATGATTCGTTCAGTTTATGGCGCAGATTAAAAATTCCTACATACTCATGTCCATCATTTTCCAAAATAAAGACGGTTGCGGGAACGTAATTCTCAGGAAGATCGATCCCTAAAGAAGTGTTTTCGCATTTTTTTACATAATCTAAAAATTCAGCAAGTGTATAGCCGTAAGCATTGTTGATAAATCCATTCTCGTTTGGTCCGAAGCTAGTTTGCAGCCGATAAGCTTTCTCCAAATCTGCTTCCCATAGTTTGATCAATTTCATCGAATCCGCCTCTTCCTAAGTAAACATATTTTTTTCTACTATAGCACTATTTTGGTGAATAGCCATTCTTATTTTTATTTTTTGTGATGTATCGTATTAAGAATAATTTAACAAAATAAACGATTGCAGATTTTTGTTATTTATTGTATTGTTTTTATAATAGATGAATGCTCGTTATCTTTTGAAAAAATGATCTTATTGATTGATATTGAAAGTTCAAGATAAATTGAATTTTTAATAAATGTGTTATTTAATTTTTTTTCGTCCGTTGCTTATGATCACTAGAAAGGAGATCTCGTGAACTACTTTAGCGGTTATAAAAGAATTCCAGAAGGATGGCAACAAGCAGAAATAAAAAATGATCAGTATCAAAATGAAAGAAGAAGACAGTTGTTGGAGAAAATGAAGCAAAAACAGCTGAATCGAGAGAAAAAGAAGAACAAAGAAACGAAGAAAAAGCAGCAAAATAAAATAGCTACCGATCCCAGAGTCGTTCGTTTAAACAATGAAATGAATCAACTGAAGCAAGAATTGAGTAAAGCAAAAAAGCAAGTAGCTACTGTGAGCAAGAAAAGAAGAGAGGACAAGAAACACATCAGAGAGCTGTCACAGCAACTCGAACGACAGCACCAACAAGCAAAAGTAGAAAAAGAAGAGATGAGACAAAAAGTCATCGAACAGCAGAGGAAAACAGAACTATTGTATCAAAAATTAGAAGAAGTGGGCTGGGATACAGATAATCACGCACTTCAGGAACTCCAAAAACGTAACCAGATCATCATTTATTTGCTGCAAAAAAATAGCCAAATGCAACATTATCTAGAGAGAATACATAAAGCGTCAGATTTATTAAAGAAAAGAAATGATCGACTGAACAAGAAATTAGAAAAGCTTTCAAATAGAAATGCTACGTATCTGAAAATCATGGAGAAGAAAAAACAAGAACTGCAGCAGTTGTCTAAAGTCAACCAGCGACAAACAGAACAATTAGCAAAGGAAAAACAAAACTTCGTACAAGCAGCTCCTCAAGATCTGATCCATGCATTGATTCAGCAGTTAGACACCCAATCATTTTATAAGTTCAATCAGCTGAACAAGCTGTTCAATAGGTATCAATGGATCTTTGAACAACAAGCGAATGATTTGCAGTATCAAGAAACAAATATTTTTTATGGTTTTGTAGAAATAGAAGAGGGCAGCATTTATTTCCACGAGGTCAATACGGAGCAAAGAAGACCACTGATAGTAGAAGAGAGCTTTAAACGCAAAGATCTTTTAACAGATGGGATAGCAGTACGAGTACATCAAAAAACAGTAGACGGTCCAGTATATCTAAGGTATTGCTATCCTATCGTTGAACAGAATAAGTCAAAAAGAAGAAGCGACAAATATCTAAAGAGAACAAGTCAAAAATCTAAACAGCCAAGTAAAAAGCAATTGAGCATAGATGCTGAAAAGTGGGCATCATCACTCAAAATTGCTGTGATCGGGAACAAACAAATAAAAGGATTCGTAAAAGGATTGCAGAAATATGTAAAAACTGTCGAAAGAATCGACGCATATGAGTACGGGGAGAAAGCACTATTTGAAAGAATCCGTGCTGTTGACTATGTCTATGTTTGCATCGATAGCGTCCCGCATCATGTGACCAATTTTCTGAAAAGTGAAATTGAGCTTATGGAAAAAACAGAATTTTTTTATCGCCCTTCAATAGATGATGGAGTTACTCGGATGAACTATTTGTATTGGTTGCAAGAGGGAAAACGCGTAGAGATAAAAAAGAACAAAAAATATGTTCTTGACAAAAAACAAATGTAATCCTAAACTAGAACATGTGATGCGGCTATGGCGGAATTGGCAGACGCGCTAGCTTCAGGCGCTAGTGAGGGCGACCTCGTGGAAGTTCGAATCTTCTTAGCCGCATAATTTTTTTATATACTGAGAAAAGATATCGAGGGAGAGATCCCATCGGTATTTTTTTATAAAATCTGATATAAAATAGATTTCGGCAAGAAAGTCATAGAAGTAATAGATAAGCAAAAAACTCGCTCTGATGTGACAAAACAACTCAAAAAGAGGCCATGCGATGTATTCTTTCGCATGGCCTCTTCCTATTTTGAATGTGTTTAAACGTTCAAATAATGAATCTTAGTACCAACCGTTTGCTTCCCAGAATGCTTTCGCAGCTTCCCAAGAACCATAACGTGAAGCAACATATTGTTCTGCCACTTTTTCTTGGTTCGCAGCAGAGTAG